>NZ_JAKSYN010000077.1:0-11670 GCF_022829565.1 Methylobacterium sp. J-001 | reverse complement strand
CCCGACGGACCTGAGGGATCCCGCCGGCGTGCGCTGCGGTGGCCGGGGCGGGTCGCGGCCCGCACGAGGGCCGGGGCGCGATCGCCCCCTCCGCCTGGAAGCGTTCATGCCAGCGGATCGCGGTGGATGGGCCGACCCCGAAGCGCTTGGCCGCCTGTCGGCCGGAAGCTCCCGCCGCGATCGCCGCGATCACGCGTTCTCGCAGATCCAACGATAGCGCTGACGGCATCCCGACCTCCTCGGAAAGCCCAACAGCGAATCAGATCCGCAGACTGCCCGCTACCCCCAACGATTCAACACAGCCGGACACGGCTCTAGTGCGCACGGAAGCTAAGGGCGTCAAACATATGCAGATTGCCCATGTTAGTCGTTGAGCCATAAGCTCGAAGCCGATACCAAATTCCGCATTGGCGGCAGCGAGGAGTTTTTCGCGTCGTGAAGGTGTAGTATGCCGGAATGTCGGCTCACGGCGCTTACATACACAACCAATTGAAGCTCTCGTTTACAGCACCCGTTGGTCGGCTAAATTATAGACACGCACGTCTTCCGGTGAAACCGAAATGAACACCGCCTACTTCTAATCCGTTATGATATACCGTGTCGCCTTCGGCGTTCCATTTGCGGGACGAGCCATGTACAGATCAGTTGAGCCAGCCGTTGTAAGTTCCTGATCAGGGCTTCGACTTCGCCGTTTGCGTTTTCATAATCAGCAACCAGCGAACTTTCTATATCGCCCGACAATTTTAGGAGCCTCACTTGCGAGTTGAAGAGCGGTTAGATATGTATCGCTTTCATCCTTTGTGCCTACTCAGCGCACAAGTTTTCTTTCTAATTGGAGATTGCTGGTGATACAATATAATAGGCACGTTTTCAGATTGATTATGTCGATTCAACGCGCGGAATTTTTGGCAGATGCAAGAGTAAAAATATTGCGGCGCACCGGAATAAAGATAGGAGTTAATTCAAGTTTTGGAAGTGGGGTGCATATAAGCACTGGCCTCCTTACCGTCGGGGATAATGTTCGTATTGGAGCAGGTAGTAGGATCGATAACGAAGCTCAGGTAACGATACATGAATGGGTTCGCATGGGTCCAGAAGTTCTATTGGAGACCGCAACGCATAAATTGCTACCTAATGGTCCCTACCGACGTACATCGGGGGATGAAGTGTATAAGCCGATCACTATTGAGCGGGGGTGCATGATTTATGCGCGAGCAATAATACTTCCAGGTGTTGTAATTAGAGAAGGATGTGTAATCGGAGGCGGGGCTGTTATCGACAAGAGCACGCAGCCAAATGGTCTTTACGTTGGAAATCGACCCAGGAGTCCAACTTTGGTCTTTCCGGACAATTAAAAGCTGTAGATCGAAAAATGTTGCGGCCGATTTATTTGGTCACGACAACTATAGTTGTGCCCACCCAATCAACTGATTTATATGAATTTCTTTCGGTTTAATTATTGTAATCAACTAAAGTCTTATTTCATACACGCGTTGCTCATTCTATACTTTTAATGTTTTGGGATTTGCATGGAGAAGATGGCCTAGTCATAAATTTATCATTTCCACTCCCATGACGGAAATATAATTTATCGCAAATTGGGCCATACCTTGCAGTCTTCTAACATTTTATTTTGTGTATACGGTCGATCATCCTTGGTTCCATCTCCCGCCGACAGGCTCGCCTAGGCCAACGGCGCGAGCCTGTCGGCGTTCACCTCGGTAGTGCCGGCCATGTGCCGCTTGCTGACCCAGGAATTGAAAATGTGATCGGTCTTGCCGCCGACGACGTAAACCTTGCTTGCACACCGCAGGGACGAATTTATGTCCGCCGCCGCGTACACCGGCTGCATCAGGCGGTTTAAGCGCTCGATCATGCCACTGATCTTCGGTGTGTAGGGGTACGTCTTATGATGCAGCACTCCTTGCCGCTTGTAACCCGTCTTGAACGCATCAGTTCTGAAGCAGGAGCCCGCGTCGGTGACTATGTGGGTGACCCGGAAGGGGAAAGAGACGAGTGTGCTCGAGATGAAGTCAATGGCTGAGGCCGTGGTCCCTTCATCCTTTACGGTCAAGTACACGTAGCGAAAGGCTCGATCGATGGCGACTTAGAGGTAGCGCTTGCGGGTGCTACCGTCGCAGTCGGGCAGTTTGAATAAGTGTTAAAATTGATCGAGGCAGACTTCGTAGTATTTGGTATTACAATGCAGATTGCGAGTCTGCTCAGACCGCGGAAACTAGATGTTTGGTCCCTCCATGTGGCACCAGATGTATCACCACACGGCGGGATCAAACATCTAATTGACGCCTTTCACCCTAAGAGGCTGTGCGTCGAACGGCCTCCTGGGAATACGCGGGCGTCCTGAGGCCGCCTCGTGCTGGTGCGTACAGCCGCCCGGTCGGGCTGGGCCGGGATTACGCCCAAGCGTCGCCCCCCGGGTGATGCGGCCAGCCGCTCAGGCGCGGGCGGCGCTGCGCAATCTGTGCTCGTTCAGAATGTTCATCGTCAGGGCGAAGCCGGTCATCCAGGCCGTGAGCCTGTCCAGGCCGCGCACCAACGGCCGGTCGAGGCCAAGGTTGCGCAGGCGGGCATGGAACAGTTCGCAGCGTCCGCGGCGGCGGTAGATCGCCTTGGTCGGCTCGCCCGCCATGCGGCTGCGCCAGGCGGCGACGCCGGGGCCGTCCCCCGAGCGGATCCGGTGGGGGTCGCTCCCGGCCTTGCCCCGGCCCGGCGGGCAGTACACCGCGGTCCCGAGCGCGTAGGCGGCCTCGATGTCGTCCGCGGCCTGGAAGCCGCCGTCGATCAGGTAGCGTGCGGGCCGGCGCCCGTAGGTCGCGGCCAGCTCCGCGGCCATCGGCTCGGCCAGGCCGCGATCCGAGCCGACGCTGCCAACCCGCACCCCGACCACGATGCCGGTCCCGGGCAGGCTGGTGAACTGGACGTTGTAGGCCGGCCGGAAGCCGCCGTCGGGCATCTTCATCACCCGGGCCTGCGGATCGGTGGTCGAGGCCCGCGGTTCCTTCTGCCGGGCGCTCGCCTTGGCGTTGGTCTGAGTCCGCTTGGCCCGGACTGCCTCGACCTCGGCCAGCCGCCTCCGGTCCGTGGCGCCGGGATCGGCGGCCTCGTCCCGATCGAGCCGGGCCACGGCCGCGCGCACCCGATCCAGTTCGCGCTCCAGGGTCGGACGCCGCCGGAACGAGGCGGCCCCGGCATCGGCTCAGACCTTGACCCCGTCCTGCGCGATCTCGTCGAGATCGATCAGCCCGGCCGTCGACAGGCTCGCCACGTGCCGGGCGAGCAAGTCGTCCGGGCAAAGGGTCTCGTCGGTGCAAAAGTCCGACAGGGCGTGGTGCTTGACCGTGAGCCTGCGGCACAGCCAGCGATAGGTCGGGGCGCTCGTGCACAGCCGGGCGATCTCCCGGGCGCTGCCGACCCCGTCGCCGATCGCGTACAGCCAAAAGGCCACCAGCAGCTGCGGCGCGGTCTGGCCTTGGCCGGGATGGCCCACGCGCTCCTTCACCCGGCCCTCGAACGCGGCAAAGTCGACCTGCTCGGCATACGCCCAGATCGCCCGCGCCGGGTGATCGGGACCGATCAAGGCGTCGAGGTCAAGCACCTCCAGCCGCACCGTGTCCCGCACCGGTACGCGCAGGCGAACCCGCCCGACCGGGGTGGCCCGCGCGGGCTGCTGCTCTGGCGGATCCCCGAACAGCCCGTCCGAACCCATCATCCCAACCCCTCCAGTCGATAACCGAAGGGAATCACTACTCGAGCTTGGCTGTAACCGAAAAACCTACAGCGTCTGAGCTTGTCGAGGGTTCGACTGGGTTGATTCGGGGGCGCGGCCGGCAGAGGCAACAGGGTGATGTTAATGGGCACTGTAAGCTTCTTTGTGGTGTGCCAGCTGCCCCGATCTAGCAGCAAGACGGCCTGCGCGCCGAAGGCGACGGCCTATGCAATCTATTCGATGCAAAGCTATCGCCTCCGTGGTGCAGCGTGGCATGACGAGGCCGGCTCCTTTGCCGTGGGCGAGGCAGATCGCCATCGTGGCCGAGAGCGTTGGGCCAAGCACCTCAATCAGCGCGGTGGCACGCCGGCATGGATTGAACGCCTCGCGGCTGTTCACGTGGCAGCGCCTGGTTCGTCAGGCTGGGGGCACGACGGCGAGTGCGCACTGCAGTTCGTGCCGGCCGTGATGAGTGTAAACCCGCAGGAGCCGACGTCTGCCGAGATGAGCCCCGCGCTGAGGGAGCGATGCGGCTGCCACAGCATCGAAGTTGAGATCGCAGGCGCCACGGTCCGCATCGCTCAGAGTGCGAGCGCGGTTCAGATCGCCGCGGTGATCCGGGCGCTGAAGGCTTGCCCATGATCGGGCCGTCCGGCGCGGTACGCGTGATGCTAGCCACCCGGCCCGTGGACTTTCGCAAGGGCGTGGACGGGGCTGGCCGCTCTGGTCCGGGACGCGATGGGCGCGGACCCGTTCTCCGGCACGGTCGACGTGTTCCGCTCGAAGCGGGCCGACCGGGTGAAGCTCCTGGTCTGGGATGGAAACGGGCTGATTCTCGCGATTAAGTGTTTGGAGGCGGGTCAGTTCTGTTGGTTGAAGATCGAGGACGGCGTGGTCCGGCTGAGCGCGGCGCAGCTCGCAGCGCACGTCGAATGCTTGGACATTAAGCGCGTCCATACGGCGCGTGCCGTGGGCGTGCCGGCGGTTGCCGGCTGAGCAAAAAGACTGGCGGACGGTCTTCATCGCGGCAGTAAGTCGCTGATAGTGGGATTGCCCCGGTTCTGTGGACGGTCAGGGGGCTTGGCTGAACAGGGGCTCGGGTAACGGGTCCGGCCGGGTCTTCTGCTCGTAGACGACGGGGGAGCGGTATCCGAGTGCCGAGTGCCGGCGCAGCGGATTGTAGAAGCCCTCGATGTAGCTGAAGCAGGCCATCCGTGCCTCAGCCTGCGAGTGGAAGCGGCGGCGGGCGAGCAACTCGCATTCGAGGGTCGAGAAGAAGCTCTCGGCCATGGCGTTGTCGTAGGCATCGCCGACCGAACCCATCGAGGGTCGCACGCCCGCCTCCTGACAGCGGCTGCCGAAGGCCAGCGACGTGTATTGCGAACCCTGGTCCGAATGATGGATCACGTCGCGGGGCCTGCGCTGGGCGACGGCCATCTCCAGGGCATCCAGCACCAACTCCGAGCGCAGGTGGTTGGCCATCGCCCAACCGACGATCCGACGGCTGAAGACGTCGAGGACGACAGCCAAGTAGAGGAAGCCGACGGCGGTCGGCACGTAGGTAATGTCCGCCACCCAGAGCCGGTTCGGGGCGGCGGCGGCGAAGTTGCGGTCGACGAGGTCGGGAGCCGGACGCGCCTCTCGATCCCGCCGCGTCGTGACGGGGCCACCGCGCCGATGGCTGGCCCCGACGAGGCCGGCCTCGCGCATCAGCCGGGCGATGCGTTTGCGGGAATGCCGCTGGCCCTGCTCGCGCAGGTCGGCGTGGACGCGCGGCGCGCCATAGGTCTCGTGCGAGCCGAGATGGACGGTGCGGATCCGCTTCAGCAGGGCAGCGTCCGCCATGCGTCGCGCCGAGGGCTGCCGGCCGGCCCAGGCGTAGTACCCAGCCTTCGACACGCCGAGGGTGCGCGCCATCACCGTGATCGGGAAGTCGGCCTGGCGGGCGCTTATGAAGCGGAAGACCCCGACGGCAGGACTCCGGTCTCCCACGCAA
Source organism: Methylobacterium sp. J-001 (assembly GCF_022829565.1). Classification (NCBI taxonomy): domain Bacteria; kingdom Pseudomonadati; phylum Pseudomonadota; class Alphaproteobacteria; order Hyphomicrobiales; family Methylobacteriaceae; genus Methylobacterium; species Methylobacterium sp. J-001. The sequence goes on along the minus strand of NZ_JAKSYN010000077.1, from coordinate 5,947 downwards.
ACCAGGCCGTCGCGCGAGAGAGGATATCGCGCTCCAGCTTCAGCTGCCGGTTCTCACGCCGCAGCCGAATGAGTTCGTCGCGCTCGGCCGTCGTCAGGCCGGGATCGGCGCTCGGAAGCTTCTCCTCCCGACGCCCCTCGCTGCGGTCGACCTCGGCGACCCAGTTCCGAATGGTCTGACCCGAGGGTTCGAACTCGCGGGCGAGGTCGGTGGGATCGCGGCCGGCGCGGACCAGATCGACCATCTACCGGCGGAACTCGGCAGGGTATGCGGGACAAGTCTTGGGCATCGGACAAACACCTCACGCGAAAGCGTTCTCGGTGTCCACCAAACCGGGGCAATCCCAGCGGCGAGCATTGGGCGGTGATCGCCTCGCTGATCGAGACCTGCAAGCTCGTCGGCGTCGAGCCGCACGCCTACCTCGCCGACGTCATCACCCGCATCGTCGAGGGCCATCCGCAGCGCCGTCTCGACGACCTGCTGCCATGGGCTTACCCAGCCACGCCAGCACTCAGAGCCGTGGCCTGAAAACAGCGCTTACCAAACACCGAAAGACTATGGTTCTTAAACAAAATCCGGGCGAGATCGGCCTGTCGCCAACGCACCACATCGTGGACCGCCAGCAACTGGCCATGCTCGACCGACGTGCGCAACAAATTCTGTTGCTCGGCCTTCAGGCGCGGGCGAGCCCTAGTGCACAGATGCAGACGAACGCACCAAGAGCGAAGAGCTAACTCACTGCGTTACATTGATAATCAAGTGTGCGCTGTGCACCATTTGTGCGCGTCAGTGCACTAGGCGCTTTGCCGCCGATTAGGCGGTCTGGACCGGAAGCCTTGAACCCCACGACCCAGTCACGCACAGTCTGAAGCCCGCCCGCATAGATCACCGATAAAGCCAGCAGAAACCGTGACTGGGCGAGATCGCGTGCATTTGGGCAAGTCCCGCAGGCCCTCAGCATCTAAGTTGGACCGCAGTGGCACCGGAGAAGCCCTGACATCCTCCTTGGCCTCAAAACCAAGAGGTAGAATCACCCCTCAGCAGCCGATTTAACTCGTGGGGTCTCCGCTATGAGGACTGGAATAAGGGGTTTTACTATTTGGCTTAGAGGCTGAAAGAGCTGCTAACGCAAAAAAAGGCAACCTCAAATCAACAAGGGAAAAAGACAAAGCAGCTGCAACAAGATAGCCAAGACAAGAGAACCTAGCCGCATTCTTCAAACAAACTATCCAAAAATCTTCAATTCTGTCGCGCCTACAACACGCCCATATAAACCCTGTCATGAAAAACGCACCCGGTATTCCCGTGCTAGACAGAACCGCAACAAGCCAACTAGAAACTCTTGTTGTCCCAATCCCACTTCCTAAGCCAAAAGTTGCATAAAAGTTTTGCATGCCTATTTTGTTCCATTCTGAACGCTCAATTCCTGACTGTCCCTGAGACTTCGATAGAACTGTAACATCTATGAACTCCATCACAGAGCGACTAATCATTGGGTTTAGAGCAATGAACAATACCAAGTTTGTCAGCAATAACGGCGCCGCGATTAAATAAACTGCTCCAGGAGCCGAACATTCTCCACGGAGCGCTTTTACTGAACAATAAATGTAAAAAATCGCCAAGACCGGAACCAGTGCCGCATATGCGGTACCAGATGTTGATATAATTAATAATAAAAGCGATATTATAGAACATAAAGAGCTTAAGAAAACCCATTTGCCAGATAGGTAGAGCGAAAAGGTGTATGAAAAGCTGCCTATGGTGTAAAACGAGAATAACGAAGTTTCTGTAAAAGAACCAACTATTCGGCGCAACCCACCAACATTTTCTTCGAGATGCAGTTCATAGTCGGCATTGCGTATTGGATCCAATAAAAATCCCGTATTTGTTATAGAAGTTATGAAGTCGATGGCCGCAAAAACGATATTCAGAGCTGCTAATGTGAAGAAAAGGCGGCCCACGAACATAAAATTCTTTCTGATAGAACAAAATGAGTAAAACGCTAAAAAACAAAGCACGTCAGACAATAGATAGATAGATTGATTAATATTGCCGCTTGTTGGAGTTAATGGCACTGGTGTAGGGGAGTTGCCGCCGAACCGAGTTGATCCAATTGACATGATTACAGCAGCGCCTCCAAAAATCCTCGGCATTATAGCGGCGCATATAATGCCGTAAATTAAGTAAGCGAACAACCAAAATCCAGCGCTTGGAAACCTCAATGCTTGCTGGACGTCATAGTTAAAACGTTTTTCTCGAGCAACTATTAGCAGGAATGGCGCCAAAAGCAGATGAGCTGGCTGAATATTTCCTGATCCACCCAGTGTAAAAGCGGAAGCTGCGCCCAAAAGCATAGAAATTACTAAAAAAGAAGTACAATAATATATCGGCAACAGAAAAGAGAGTAAGCACAATAACATCGTCAAAACACCTATCGGTTCTATCATCTCAGATCCCTGGATTACTATCGTCAATCTGCTTGAGGCTAAACTCGTTTTGTTAGCATACAGGTTCGCGAATATAATCTCAAGGCTTGTTGTTTTTACGAAAAACGGCGGGATTATGCGTGGCGCCGCGGGCAAACTGGATAGAGTACAGCCGTGGCTGTCGGAACAGCATTACGTTTATCCCGGTTATTCGAGGCTCAAACAAGTGCACGTGTTGCCTATCTTGGGGGGCCAAAGATTCATTAGTCCCAAATCTAGCTAAGTTCAAAAATTGAGCTAGAGGTCGTGAAGCTTAAGTTAGTGATGTGTTTAAGAACACCAATTATTAATAATTCAACGCGCATTAATCCTATTCTTAGCGTTTGCCGAGCCATACGAATCGGCTGGTTAATCAAGGCGGGCGCTCTCCCATTTTTTTAGGCGTCTTGAATTTACTTGTCAGCGTGTGCAGCTGAAGGATGTCGATTGGAGCTTCAGCGCAAGTCATCGCGTAATGGCATTCGAGCCACCGCGAACTGAGCCGCAAGGCTTGCGTTCATACGCTCGTACCGAGAGGCGCGCCACAATGTAATATGTAACAGGGCGGTCCCGGCGTATCGCTACCAATGGTCCGGCAAGGGTTTGCGGACGTGACAAGTTGTGACACAAGTCGAACATTAGGGACTTAAACTCTCAAGATTTCCGCAGGAACGAGCGCCTAGCAGGCTGTTGAAGAAGTCCGTGGCGTGGCCGAGCGGGGCATGATTCACTCCTTCCTGGAAGCGCTTGGGGAAGGCGAATGCGAGGTTCGGATCAGCGTTCGGGGACGTTGTTCTCCTATGTGGACTTGGAGGCTCGGGTGCGACCCGACCATCCCCTGCGCCCGATCCGGCAGCTCACGGACGTGGCGCTCGCAGCGCTGAGCGGGGACTTCTCCGTGTTCTATGCGGCCCGGATGGGTCGCCCGTCGATCCCGCCTGAGATGTTGCTGCGGGCGATGCTCCTGCAGGCGTTCTACTCGATCCGCTCGGAGCGGCAGTTGATGGAGCGGCTGGAGTTCGACCTGTTGTTCCGCTGGTTCGTAGGGCTGGGCGTCGACGATCCGGCCTGGGATCATTCGAGCTTCAGCAAGAATCGGGACCGGCTGCTGGCCGGCGAGATCGCCGCCAAGTTCCTGGCAGTCGTGCTCGCCCAGCCCCGGGTAAAGCGGCTCCTGTCCAGCGACCGCTTCAGCGTCGACGGCACGCTGATCGAGGCCTGGGCCTCGATGAAGAACTTCAAGCCCAAGGATCAAAGCGGGGATCAAGCTCCACCACCCGCTGGCGGACGTAACGCCGAGGTCGACTTCAAGAGTCAGAAGCGTTCGAACGAGACGCACGCGAGCACCACCGACCCCGAAGCCAGGCTCTACCGCAAGGGCTCGGGCATGGAGGCCAAGCTCTTCTTCATCGGCCATGCCCTAATGGAGAACCACTCGGCCCTGATCGTGGACACCTGCCTAACGTCCGCAGACGGACACGTTGAGCGCATTGCCGCGCTGGCGATGATCGAACCAAGGGCGGACCGGCCTAAGGCCATCTCCGTGGGTGCTGACAAGGCCTATGACGCGGAGGACTTCGTCAACGAGCTGAGGTCGATGAACGTGCGCGCACACTTGGCCCAGAACACCAGCGGCCGCCGCTCGTCCACTGACCGACGAACCACCCGCCATGCCGGCTATCGCATGAGCCAGAAGATCCGAAAGCGCATCGAGGAGGGCTTTGGCTGGATCAAGACAGTGGGGGGCCAGCGGAAAACCCGCTTCAGAGGCCGCGACAGGGTCGGGTGGGCCTTCGCCTTCACCGCGGCGGCCTACAACCTCGTCCGCCTGCCCAAGCTGCTCGGAGCTTTGGCGTGAGCGTCCTGGGCAAGTGGCGGATTGTCGAGCTGCCGGGCTACGCGAACGACTATGCCGACATGGTCGAGCCGGCCTACATCCTCTTCGAGGCCACCGGCGGCGAGTTCGCCTTCGGATGCGTCACCGGCCTTCGCCGGTGGTGGTGACCACGCTGCCGTTGAGTTCGACTGGAACGGGAACGACGAGATGGATGAGGCCTGCGGCTCCGGATGGGCCGAGCTTCAGCCCGACGGCTCGCTTCGGGGCGAAATCGGCTTCTACGCCGGCGACGATATCCCCTTCATCGCTCGGCGCTGGCCGAGTTCTTCAACAGCCTGCTAGTTCCGCGCGCCCAGCGAAATCACGGTGGACTGAAATTTCGTTTACGGATCGACGTCAGTAAACTCATGCAGAAACGTAGGTACTGAGTCCGCAAGCGGTTAAGATCAGGCAGGGAATTCCGACTTTGACCTTCCGCCTATTCGCTGTTGCTTGAATGGTGGTTTGCGCACGCCAAGCCTGCGCTTCTAACTACGCTTTGATCTAGCGCAAATGCAAAAGTTCACAGTACAAAACTTTCTATGCGCCAAATCAGTTTAGGCGAGTGCTTGACAACTTACTGCTCGGCCGATGATCCAAGGTTTCACCGCGGAACGTTGACATAAAACATGTCCCTATTTGAATTTTATGTGTATGAGATAATAATAATTTCATTTTGCTTGCAATTATGGGGCTCGACGGAAGGGAGTTCAACTGTAATTTGCCCCCCCCATATTCTTAGACGACAGGGTTGCGGCGGTCATGGGCTTATTGTTAGGGAAGCTAGTTGTCGCAGTCTTTGTTATAACTGAAGCATTACATCCGTCGGTTCGGTTGCGAGTAACGCGTCGAAGGGTGGAGGCGGCGGGCAGTGGCGCTGACAGAGCCGTTACGCCGGGGATGGAGCGTGAATCCCAAGCGCTCAGTTCCGCATTGAGATGGTGCATCTTGGACGCTGACGCGTCAGGCTGAGGATGCACTGTGGCATGAGTTCTTCACGGCAGCGTCAAAACAGCACCGGGTGCCTCATCCCAATCGTATCGAAGTACGACCCGAGCTCCAAGCGTTACAAGAAAATAACCGCGCCTTCGCCGCAGGGTATGACCTGAATCCGAAGGCGGTTACCAAATGGCGCGGGCGTGCGGTCACGACCGACGCTCCGATGGTGCCGAAGAAGCCCATGAGTACCTCGCTGACGCCAGCCGCTGAGGCCATCGTAGTCGAGTTCCGCCGGCGGAGGCTGCGGGCGCTCGATAAGGTCTTGGGCTGCTTACGTGACACGATTCTGAACTTGAGCCGCCCCGCCTTGCAGCGCTTCATGCAACGACACAGCATAACCCGTCTTCCCACTGTTGAGACGGCGCAGCTACACAACCGCTTTAAGACCGACAAGATCTGCGACATCCATATTGACCGGTGTAAGTTGAACCACGTCGACAGCCAGCTGATCTTGGTTCTATTGCACTGGCTCAGATGGATGTTTTAGGGGTTCGGCTGAGGGCATCGAAGGTCGCAGAGGCAGACTCGGTCGAGATGAAGGGCCTTGGGTATCGGTTGTGCTCGGCGATGTAGCGATTGATGGCGACCTGAAGGTCGACGACACCGG
>NZ_JAKSYN010000075.1:0-1787 GCF_022829565.1 Methylobacterium sp. J-001 | reverse complement strand
GTGGCCCTCGACCATGTAGGTCCGGCCGATCAGATCGACGATACGCCGCGCCAGCGCCTGTGCGTCGGCAGCCTCGCGAATGCCGGTTTGCAGGATGATGAACTCATCACCACCGATCAGGGCCACGGTGTCCGTGGGCCTCACGGTCGAGCGAAGCCGGTCGGCGACCTTCGCCAGAAGTGCGTCGCCGATCGGGTGACCGAGCGTGTCGTTGACCGTGAGGCCCACGGACACCGTGGCCCGGATCGGTGGTGATGAGTTCATCATCCTGCAAACCGGCATTCGCGAGGCTGCCGACGCACAGGCGCTGGCGCGGCGTATCGTCGATCTGATCGGCCGGACCTACATGGTCGAGGGCCACCTCCTGACGATTGGAGCCAGCGTCGGTGTCGCGCTCGCGCCCACCGACGGGACGAGTGCCGACAAGCTCCTGAAGAATGCTGACCTAGCCTTATACCGAGCCAAGCTCGACGGGCGCGGGACGTACCGTTTCTTCGAGCCTGAGATGGACGCGCGCATGCAGGCGCGCCGCCGGCTTGAACTCGACATGCGTCAGGCCTTGGCGCGGCGCGAGTTCCAGCTTCACTACCAGCCCCAGATGCAACTCGACGGTGATAGGCTGATCGGCTGCGAGGCCTTGATCCGCTGGAAGCATCCTGAGCGCGGGATGATCTCGCCGCTCGATTTCATCCCACTGGCGGAGGAGATCGGTCTGATCGTGCCGATCGGCGAGTGGGTCATCCGTCAGGCCTGTCGCGATGCGATGACGTGGCCCACGGGGATGTCAGTCGCGGTGAACGTCTCCCCCGCCCAATTCAAGAGCGACCGGCTGGTCGAGACAATCATCTCGGCACTCGCCAGCTCAGGTCTGTCGGCCAAGCGGCTGGAGGTCGAGATCACAGAGGGCGTCCTCTTGCAGGAGAGCCAGAGGACCTTGCAGACGCTCCATCGACTGCGTGAGCTCGGGGTCCGCGTCTCGATGGACGATTTCGGCACCGGCTACTCGTCGTTGAGTTACCTGCGCAGCTTCCCGTTCGACAAGATTAAGATCGACAGGTCCTTCGTGAAGGACTTGTCGGACAAGCCCGATGGGGACGCGATTATCCGGGCGATCGCGGGCCTCGGCAAGAGCTTGGGCATGACCACAGTCGCCGAAGGCGTCGAGACGCCGGAGCAAATGCAGCGTATTCGCGATGAAGGCTGCACTGACGTGCAGGGCTACCTCATCAGCAGGCCAATACCGGCGGATGATATTTTGCAATTCATCGCGAGCTACCAGCCCTAATCCTGAGTCACCCAACTTATTGGATGCCCCATGAGTGAGCTCTATCGCCTCGTCTACGCCAGCAAGAACTTATTTCACGGATCTGAGACTGAACTGACGGCCGTTGTCGGGCAGATCCTGGCCTCATCGCAGCGGAACAACGCTCGGGCGGATGTGACCGGAGCGCTGATGTTCAACGCTGGAGCCTTCGCTCAGGTTTTGGAGGGACCAAGACAGGGGGTCGAAGAGACATTCGAGCGGATCCAGTGCGATGGCCGTCACGGCGACGTGACGGCTCTTCAGTGCGGTCCGACGGAAAGCCGCAACTTCGCGAACTGGTCCATGGCCCACGTCGGCGCGTCCGCCGGGGGGCAAGCCCGCTTCAGCCGTCTCGCGGCCGAGAGCGGGTTCGACCTGTCCAGGCTGGACGGCGACCCCGTGTTCACCATGCTGCATGAGCTGGTGCTGGAGGAGGAAGGAGTGCACCTCGCGCTCGCAGCCGCTCCATCGATCGAACCACCTG
>NZ_JAKSYN010000073.1:0-317 GCF_022829565.1 Methylobacterium sp. J-001 | reverse complement strand
GAGGGGGGTGTTCGTTGATGCCCGGCGCCGCACAGGGGATTGAAAGTTAACGATCTGGGATCCTTCTCTCATACTTTGGTAGCGTCCGGATCAGATACACGTTGGCTCTTGGTGGTATCCAACCGACGGAGCAGTGCGGCCATCGCCTCGGGCACCGGCTCGGACGGGAGCGCGGCGTACTTGGCCGCGTTGGTCGCTAGTTCGTGCAGGATCAGCGACAGGGAGAGCGCCGCCCGCGCGCCCACCGCGACCGGCGGACCCGCGATCACGAAGCGATCGGGCCGATCCTGGTGTAGCTCCAAGGCATTCGTGATCAG
>NZ_JAKSYN010000071.1:0-41187 GCF_022829565.1 Methylobacterium sp. J-001 | reverse complement strand
TCGATCCGTTCATGGAAGCCTCGCTGGCCCAGCGGGTCTATGGCGGTGCCGAAGAGGTCGAGGACTTGGACTGAGTTTTTCTCAGTCGAGACGGCTGCCGCATCCGCGCGCGCTTCCCTCCCCCCTCTGCGGGGGAGGGTGGCCCCCGAAAGGGGGTCGGGAGAGGGGAGCGACGGTGCAGGGTTAAGCTTTGCCCGTCATGCCGGTCGCGCCCTGTCCTGAAACCGGGTTCCCCTCTCCCGACCCTCGCTGACGCGAGGCCCACCCTCCCCTGCAGAGGGGGGAGGGGAGACGCGCTTGGGGTTGGCCTTGGCCCACGTCCGGCAGCGATGTGTGAGTTTCGTAGTCCGTGCGGGAGAGGGGACCCGCGCTGCCTCCGGACAACTTTGGTGCGGTAGCTTCCTAGTCTGGCTCCTGCCCCTCAATACCCCAGAGCAGCCCCGTCCTTGCGCGGGTCCGATCCCGCCGCGAGCGTGCCGGCCGCGCGGTCGATCCAGATGATCTGTCCGCCGCCGAGGGGCAGGGGGGCCCGGATCGCCAGGTGGCCGCGTTCGATCAGGCCCGCCATCGCGGCGTCGGAGATACCGCCCTCCAGTTCCAGGCTGCCGCCGTAGGCGAAGCTGCGGGGGGCATCGAGGGCCGCCTGCACGTCGAGGCCCCGGTCGAGGATGGCCGACAGCAGCTCGACATGGCCCATGGCCTGGTAATGGCCGCCCATCACGCCGAACGGCGCGACCGCCTGGCCGTCCTTCATCAGCATGCCCGGGATGATCGTGTGCATCGGCCGCTTGCCCGGCCCGATGCTGTTCGGGTGTCCGGCCTCCGTGCGGAAGGACAGGCCGCGATTGTGCAGCAGCACGCCGCTCTCCGGCGCCAGGATCCCCGAGCCGAAACCCTGGAACACCGAGTTGATCAGCGACAGCGCATTGCCGTCCCGGTCGACGACGCAGAGATAGACCGTGTCCTTGTGGGCCCGCTCCTGCGCGATTTCCCGGGCGATCTCGGGATAGATCTCCGGCGGTCGCGCCCGACGCATATCGATCGCCCCATGGGCGGCAGCCTTCCAGGCATCCGACAGCAGGTGCTCCACCGGTACCCGGGCGAGGGCGGCGTCCCCGAACAGCACGTCCCGGTGGTGATAGGCCTGCTTGCAGGTCTCGGCGAACAGGTGGAGCCGGTCGAGATCCGCCAGCGCGCCCACGTCATAATGCGAGAGCACGTTCAGCATCATCAGGGCGGCGAGGCCCTGGCCGGCGGGCGGGCACTCGTAGACGTCGTAGCCGCGGTAGCGGGTCGAGACCGGTGTGACCATGTCCGGACGCGCGGCGGCGAAATCGTCCATGGTGTGCAGGCCGCCGAGCTCGTTGAGGCGCCGGACCATGTCGGCGGCCACCGCCCCCTCATAGAAGCCCCGCGGGCCCTCTTCGGCGATGCGCCGGAGGGTCGCCGCAAGCCTCGGTAGGCGGAAGACGCTGCCGATCGCCGGGGCCGCGCCCCCGGGCAGGTAGGTCGCGGCGGCGTGGGGATCGCCCGCGACCCGGGGAATGCAGCGCTGCCAGTCCCAGCCGACGCGCTGCTGGATCACGAAGCCGTCCTCGGCATAGCCGATCGCCGGCTGGAGCAGCTCGCTTAGGGGACGGGTGCCGTGCTGGCGCACCAGCAGGTCCCAGGCTCCCACCGCCCCCGGAACCGTGACCGCGTGCGGCGAGGTCGGTGTGATGGCGGCGCCATGCGCAGCGTACCATTCAGGGGTCGCGGCCGCGGGCGCCCGGCCGGAGCCGTCCAGCGCGGTCGGCGCCGAGGCGCCCGCCGGCGCGTAGAGCGAAAAGCAATCGCCGCCGATGCCGGTCATCAACGGGTCGACCACACATTGGACCGCCACCGCGGCGATGCCGGCATCGACGGCATTGCCGCCCGTGCGCAGGACCTCGATGGCCGTCAGGGTCGCGAGCGGGTGCGAGGTCGCGACGGCGGCGTTGGCGGCGTAGACCGGGGAGCGGCCGGGTGCGGAGAAATCTCTCACGGGAAATCCTGCTTCCTTCGATGGCCCGCGAACAGGCCGACACGACCCATACCGGGGGATCTTACCTCAGGATGGGCCGATGCCGCGGTGAAAGTCTCGTGCCAGGCCGGAAAACCAAGATCGCGGCTCTGGTTGCGCCCATGAGTTCGGCGGACGGGTGCGCGCAGCGCAGCTGACGCGGCGATCGTGCCCCTGCGGGCGGCGTCGGTTCTGGCTCCCGCCGGCCCGTGGCGGTCGGATCGAAGCGGGTTTCAATCCCGGCCGCGAGACGAGCGAAGCGGTATCAATTTTGCTTGAGAGACAAAGGGTCTTTTAGAGAGATGTTCTGGAGATAGTGTGATAGATCAATTTATGAAAAGTCGTGACTCGCCGGAGTTCTAATGAAAGTCGCGTTGGTGCATGAATGGCTCACGACCTACGCCGGATCGGACAAAGTTCTGGCAGAAATGTCGGCAATCTTTCCCGAGGCAGACATTTTCTGTCTGATCAATTTCCTGTCCGACAAAGATAGAGGGCATTTCAACGGTCGATCGATCACGCCGTCCTTTCTTCAAAAGGTGCCGCTCTCAAGAAAATATTACACTTACATGTTGCCGATGATGCCGCTGGCAATCGAGCAGCATGATCTGTCGAAATACGATCTGATCATCTCGAATTGCCATGCCGTGGCGAAGGGGGTCATCACCACGCAGCGCCAGCTGCACGTCTGTTATTGCTATACGCCGATGCGCTACGCCTGGGATCTGCAGCAGCAATACCTCGACGGTTCAGGGTTCGGCCCGGTCCGGCGCGCCCTGGCCCGTTACTTCCTCCATAAAATAAGAATCTGGGACCAGCGAACATCGAATGGTGTCGATCACTTTGTAGCCTGCTCGAAATACATCTCTGGGCGTATTCGTAAAACGTACCGTCGGGAATCGGACGTCATCTATCCCAATGTCGATACTGATCATTACACCCCAGGGAACGGATCGCGGGAAGATTTCTATGTGACCGCGTCGCGAATGGTCCCGTACAAGCAGATGCATCTCATCGTCGAAGCCTTCACGAAAATGCCAGACAAGCGGCTCGTCGTGATCGGGGACGGACCCAAATATCGATACGCGAAATCTATCGCGACACCGAATATCGACATCCTCGGATTCCAGCACAACGCAGTGCTGCTCGACCATCTGCGCCGGTGCAAGGCTTTCATCTTCGCATCCGAGGAGGATTTTGGAATCGCACCTCTGGAGGCGCAGGCCTGCGGTGCGCCGGTCATCGCGTTCGGCCGCGGCGGCGCCCGGGAAACGGTCGTCGACGGCGTCACCGGGCTGCATTTCCACGAGCAGACGACGGCGGCGATCATCGACGCCGTGTCCCGGTTCGAGGCGGTTTCGGACACGTTCGACCGCCAAGCGATCCGCGCGCACGCGGAGACCTTCTCGACGGCCGTGTTCCGCGAACGGTTCGCCCGATACGTCGGTGACCGGTGGGCGGAGCATCAACGTCACCTGAGCCGCGAGGATGCGTCAGCATGAAGACCGCACTCATCACCGGCGTCACTGGGCAAGACGGCGCCTATCTTGCGGACAATCTGCTGCGGCGCGGGTATAAGGTCTACGCGACCTACAGGCGGTCCAGCTCGGAGAACTTCTGGCGCATCCGAGAACTCGGGATCCTCGACGATCCCGGCCTGATCCTCGTCCAGCACGACATGACCGATTTCGGATCGACGCTGCGGCTGTTGGACCGATCGGCACCGGACGAAATCTATAATCTCGCTGCGCAGACGCATGTTCAGGTGTCGTTCGACCAGCCGTTCACGACGGCCCAGATCACCGGGCTCGGCCCGCTGACGTTCCTCGAGGCGATCCGTGCCCGGAAGGGGGCGACGCGTTATTATCAAGCGTCCTCCGCCGAGATGTTCGGCCTGGTTCAGGCCGTTCCCCAGAATGAGACGACACCGTTCTATCCCCGCAGTCCCTACGGGGTCTCGAAGCTGTTCGCGCATTGGATGACGGTCAACTATCGGGAGTCTTACGGCCTGTTCGCCGCGTCCGGGATCCTGTTCAATCACGAATCGCCCCTGCGGGGGACCGAGTTCGTGACCCGCAAGATCACGCACGCGGTCGCTCGCATCGTCCGCGGCGCACAGGACGTGGTGCGGTTAGGGAACCTGAACGCTTTGCGCGATTGGGGTTACGCCAAGGACTATGTCGAGGGCATGCGGCTGATCCTGCAGGCGGAACGGCCGGATACCTTCGTGCTGGCCACGAACCGGTCGACCTCGGTGCGCGATTTCGTGACGCTCTCGTTCGCCGCCGCCGGGATTGCGCTCGAGTGGGCATCCGCCGGGGTGGACGAGTTCGCCGTGGACCGGCGGACCGGCCGTCGGGTGGTCGAAGTCGATCCCGCGTTCTTCCGCCCCGCGGAAGTCGATGCCCTGATCGGCGATTACGGCAAGGCGGAAGCTCTGCTCGGCTGGCGGCCCGCCACCGCCTTGGAGGAACTGTGCCGGCTCATGGTTGAAGCCGATATCCGGCGCCTTGACGACGCCGGCCGTGGCTGAGGCCGTGGTGCGACGGCCTACGCCTTCTCGATGATCGAGACTTTCCCATCCCGTTCGACGATCCCGACCGCGACCTTGTCGAGGTCATCCAGGCCCTGCTGGCGGGCGGCGGTGCGGATATCGGCCTGCTGCATGCGCAGTTGGCGCATCCGCGCCTCGTCCCAGACGCCGTCGCGATAGACCACGATCGGCGTCCCGTCGACGATCCGCTCGAACCAGACGAAGCGCAGCTTCAGCCATGACACGGCCACGTGCATCAGCCCGACCGTGAGCAGCGCGCTCATCGCCCCGGTGAAGGAATGATCATCGCCCAGGACGGCGCTCACGCTCAGGCCGCCGAACAGGAACAGCACGACCATGTCGATCGGCGCCTGCTGGCTCGCGGTGCGCCGCCCGATCAGCCGGATCACGAACAGCACGATCAGGTAGGCTGCCGCGGCCTTGACGACGGTGTTCATGATCAAGGCACCGCGTATTGCGACCAGGACAGGGTCTCGCCGGCATCGAGCCGGGCGGTGAGGTCGACGCCGCCCCGGAAACTCGGCGATCCGGTGAAGCGGATCAGGGCGCGGGTCTCGCCCTGTAGCACCGGGAAGACCAGCCGGATGTTTGCGCCGGCGACCTGCCAGGTCTCGGGCCGGGGCGTGATGCTCTCCAGACCGAACAGGTCGACGAGGTTCTTGGCGATGGTCACCGCGACCTTGTCGCCCCCCGGGGGCACGCGGGTATCGAGCCGCAGGATCGTCGGGGCGCCGAACCGGACCACGGGCTCGTACCGGATGGTGATCGAATCATCCGCGTTGGTGCGCGTGCGCTCGCTGAACGGCCCATGCCCGAGGAGGCCCAGCGCACAGAGCGCCACGAAAGCCAGCATCCCGAAGCGGCCGGCGATCTCGGCCCGGCGCCAGCCATCCTCGAAGGCCGGGTAGAATCCCGCGGCGATCTCGTCGCGCATCGGCGGGTCTTTGTGGATCACCTCCAAGCTTCGGCTCCTCCCGCGCAGGGCGCCCGAAGGCGAGACCGTTACGCATACCGGAGGCCGGAGTTCCGCCGGGTTGCGGGACGCTGCGGTGTCGGAGGGACGGTTTCCGGTGCATGGCCGGTCTCTCGGTCGAATGGCGTCCTAGAAAAGGATCATTTGTAGGAAAGTTCGGAAGACCTTGGCAGGGTTCCCCATCGCAGCAGCCGGCGGATGGATCGAACCCCGATGATACGGCGATGACGGGCGCGGTGGGCCCACGACACGTCGTCGTGCTGCCGGCTCTCTGCTGGAACCCCCGCCGGCAGGACTTCTACGCCGTCACGGCCGACGTCACCGCGGAGGGCATCCGGCTCCGATCCGCGGCCCGGCTGGCGGTGGGCGAGGATCTGACCTGCAGCATCCGCTACATCGGGCAGCTGGACGTACGGATCACGCAGGTCATCGGGCAGGAGTTCGTCGTCTCGGTCCGCGGTGGTCGTGCGACGCTCAACGGGCTGGCCCGGCAATTCGTGACGCTGGCACGCGCGCAGAACGTTCGTCCGGAGCCGCTCCGCGGCCACCGCCGCATCGTGCCGGCGCAGAAGACCGTCGCGATCACCCTGGAATCCGGATTGTCCTTCCCGGGGCATGTCCTCAACGTCTCGGCCTCCGGCATCGGGCTGCTGGTCGACCGGGTTCTGGAACTCGGCGAGATCATTACGATCGGCAGCCGGGCGGCCCGGGTCGCCCGCCATTTCGAGCACGGCATCGGCGCCGCCTTCCTGGGGCCGTTGGAGCCGGACGCGGTCCACGCGACGATGACGCTCTGAGCTCTGGCGATCACGGTGGCGCCCCTCGCAGAGCCAAGGGATCGGCGCTACATCGGAGACAGACCTTGAAGGATCACCGATGAAGCGCCTCCTCGCCGCTCCCCTGACTGCCCTTCCCGCCGCGCTCGCGCTGCTGCCGCAGGCGGCTTGGGCCCATCCCGGCCACGGCGCCGCCCTCGGTGCGGAGGCGGGCTTCCTGCATCCGCTGATGGGGGCGGACCACGTGCTGGCCATGGTCGCGCTCGGCCTGCTGGCTGCCCTGCGTGGTGGTCGGGCGCTCTGGGCGCTGCCCCTGTCGTTCCTGGCTCTGATGAGTGTCGGCGCCGGCCTCGGCATGGTGGGCGTGGCGCTGCCCTATGCCGAAACCGGGATCGCGCTCTCCATCGTGGTGTTCGGTCTCGCCGCGATCGTCGGCCTGCGGGCGCCGGTGGCGCTGCTCGCCAGTCTGGTGGGGGTGTTTGCCGTGTTCCACGGTTACGCCCATGGCGCCGAGATGCCGGAGACGGCCTCGGGCTTGTCCTTCGGGGCCGGTTTCCTGGCGGCGACCGCGCTCCTGCACGCAGCCGGAATCGGCCTCGGCGTCGCCGCCGCGCGGCTCGGCGCAACCCGGGCCGCACCGGCGCTCGGCGCTTGCGTCGCTGCGGCGGGCCTCGCCCTTCTGGCGATTCCCGCCTGAGCGGCGGTTACATCCATTCGCAGGGGTCTTGATGTCACGGGGCTGCCGGGGCTGACACGGCTGCGCTCAGCCCCAGGTCATGCGCGCCGCCCGCGTTCCGGCGGCGAAAGGATTCCCGCATGGCACGACTTCCGACACTCGCCCTGGCGAGCCTGCTGACCCTCGGCACCGCCGCAGTGGCGGCCTCACCACCCGAGCGCCTCCGCGGCACGATCGAGGCCGTCGAGGGCGGCGGCTTCACCCTCAAGACCCTGGACGGCAAGAGCGAGCGCGTGACCTTGGCGCCGGACGCCAAGGTGTCCTGGGTCGTCCCGGCTCAGCTCGACCAGATCAAGGACGGCGTGTTCATCGGCACCGCCACCAAGGGCGAGCCCCCGGTAGCCCTGGAGGTCGTGCTGTTCCCCGAATCGATGCGCGGCACCGGTGAGGGCCATTACGATTGGGACGTGATCCCCGATCACACCGGCGGCTCGGCGGTGAAGAGCACCATGACCAACGGCACCGTGAAGGCCGCCGCACCCGCGACCGCCCCGGACGCCCCCCGGGTGAAGAGCGCGATGACCAACGGCACCGTCAAGGCGAGCGGAACCGGCGCCGAGCGCACCCTCACGGTCGATTACGGCAAGGGGCAGTCGATCCAAGTGCTGGTGCCGCCGCAGGCCCCGGTGGTCACCTTCGAGCCCGCGGATGCGGGGGCCATCTCCGCCGGCGCCAAGGCGTTCGTGGTTGTGGCGCGCGGGGACGACGGCAAGGTCACGGCCCGCCGCGTCGCCGTCGGCAAGAACGGCCTGACGCCGCCCATGTGAGCGAGCGTCGGGAGCGTCGTCCCGGGATGTCGTATCCGACGCCGGGGCGACACGGTGTTCCTGATCCCCGTTGACCCCGCACGTTCGAACCGCCCCGACCCGTCCCGCCGGTCGGGGCGGCACCGACCGTGCCCGGTTCTGCAGCACCCGTGCCACTCTCGAAAGCATATCATTACATCTCGCAAGCTGTTGCCGGCTAAAGCGTTCTGATATTGTTGCCGGGCGGCAACATCACACAGGAACCAATTTATCCGAGCCGAATTCTGATTGCCCGCCGAAACCCGTTCGCACATGGTGATCGTGCACGGGGGCATCGCCAAGCGAGAGCCCGCAGGAGCCTGCCACCTAAGACGCAGGCCAAACCTACAAGACGTGCGGCAAGATCCGGAGAACCGGGCATGTCCGCATCATTGGGTCTCGAAGCTTTGGAGATGTCTATGAAGCTCTTGAAGAGCTCTCTGCTCGGTTCCGCCACCGCGTTCGTCGCGATCGGAGCCGCCCACGCCGCCGACCTGCCGGTCAAGAAGGCGGTCCCGATCGAGTACGTCCGGGTCTGTGGCGCCTACGGCGCCGGCTTCTTCTACATCCCCGGCACCGACACCTGCCTGCGTCTCTCCGGTCGCGCCCGGTTCGAGGGCGGCTACATGACCAGCTACTCGCGCCAGAACGGCACGAACGTCGGTGACACGTCGGGCTTCCAGGGCCGCCTGCGCATCAACCTCGACGCCCGCACCCAGACCGCCTACGGCACCCTGCGCGCCTTCGTGCGCCTCGATGCCGGCGCCCGCACCGGCTATTCCGGCGTCGGCACCTCCGGCACCCAGCAGCGTATCGGCCAGGCCTATCCCGGCCTCGGCATCGACAGCTTCGGTCGTGACCAGCAATTCTCGAACGTCGACAAGGCGTTCATCCAGTTCGCCGGGCTGACCGCCGGTCGCGCCTCGTCGTTCTTCGACTTCTACGCCCACGATTTCGAGTTCGCCGGCGCCACCGCGGGTTCGGATATCGCCTCCACCAACCTGCTCGCCTACACGGCGACCATGGGCAACGGCCTGTCAGCGACCCTGTCGATCGAAGACCCGGTCTTCCGCCGCAGCCCGATCTACTCGCCGTCGAATAACCCCACGGGTATCACGAACAACGCCGCCATCGCCGTCTTCGCTCAGTCGAACTCGCCGGCGCCGGTCTTCATCGGATACACGGGCGCCACGCCGACCCGTTACAGCTTCGTCGACGTGATCCAGCGCGAACGTCTCCCCGACTTCGTCGGTGCCCTGCGCCTCGACCAGGCCTGGGGTTCGGCTCAGGTCTCGGCCGCTGTGCACGAGTTGAATGTGGGCAACGTCGCCAACGGCGCCGGCACCGGAACTGGCTCCAATATCAGCATTCCTCACGCCAATAACTCCTACGGTTATGCGGTGCAGGGCGGCATCAAGATCAACACGCCGTTCATCGCCCCGGGCGATGCTCTCTACCTGCAAGGCGCTTACGGCAGCGGCGCGCAGCTCTACACCGGCTACTCCTCGTTCAGCGGCTCCTACTCGCAGAACGCCGCGACGATCCAGGGTCAGAAGTTCAATCAGTTCTTCAATGACGCGACCGTCAATCCGTTCACGGGTCAGATCGAGCGGTCGCAGAGCTTCAGCGTCGTCGGCTCGTACCTGCACTACTGGACGCCGGAATGGCGGTCGGCCGTCTTCGCCAGCTACGGCGAGATGGACTTCTCGCAGCGGGCTCGTGCATCTCAGGGTGCCGTCTTCAATCTGGCTAATCCCGGCGGAACGAATGCCTTCGGCGCCAACGCTGTCGGCACTCCCGGCACGACCTTCTACAACCTCAGCGAAGCGCTTCGCGATACCTACCAGATCGTCGCCGGTGCGAGCTTGATCTGGTCGCCGGTCAAGGACCTCGATATCGGTGTCGAAGGTTTCTACACCCAGATCGGCGTCAAGAACGGTCGCGTGATCGACAAGGACAAGAGCCCGACCGCCTACGCGAACGTGGCAGGCATCAATGCCGGCACCTTCGTGCCGCGCACCGCGACCCAGGACTCGGTGTCCTCGTTCCGCATGCGCGTCCAGCGCGACTTCTAAGCGGCAAAGGCGGCGTCGGGGATACGATCCCGGCGCCGCCCCTCGTGCATCATCGATCTCAAGGCTCAGCCCTCCGGCTGGGCCTTTTTCGTTGCGCACCCGCGTTGAAGGGTGGGTGCGCGGGATCGGTCAGCGGGTCCCACGCCATGCCCGCTGCCCGCGCCCCAAATCGTTGGCAGATCGGACATCGGTCCAAGCTCTGCTCGGATCCGACCGACGCGCCATCTCCGGCGAGGTGCCGTCTGGCGGAACGGTCGCGCGGCCTCGCGCGCATCCCGACACGGGTCGGACCGCTCCGCCGCGGCGGATAGGTTGCCGCGGGCCGCCTCTCCGCCTTCCTGGCAGTCCATCGCCCCGGCCGGCTTCCGAAGCCATGCCGCGATCCATCCGGCCATCGCGCCGGCAACGCGCATCGGACCGTTAGTCCGGCAGCCCCAGGGGCGTGACGCTGGCGGCTCTGCCGCGAAGCGCTCGCAAGCTGGCTCCATCGGTCGTCTTATCTGAGCGTCGGCCGCGACGCAGCGGGATCGGCATCCGCCACATCGCGCGGATCCGCGTCCGCGACCATCGCTCGAGCATGCTGATGCGGCCGCCCGACCGCGCGCGGCGCCTGACGCGATTCTCCCATCCCTCCGAATCAACGTCCGCTCAGGCGCACCGGCGGCCGGCCTTGGTGATCGCTGCATCCGAGCGATGTGGTCTTGAACATTGCCGGCTTCACGGACGCCCAGGAGGGTTTTGCGTTGCCAATCCGCGCAACGGTACGCCGCCAGAAGGTGATCAAGCGAACCGTTGAGCAAAAAAACGTATTTGTTTTCACGGGATGATTTAAGTTGGCGAATGGTCGCGGAAAATATCCATCTCGACCAATGTTTTTTGAACAAATAACCGCGTAGTGGTATTTTAAAAGCTTTTAATCGTTGCGGACTTGCAACAAAGTAAAGCAATCACTGTCCAACTTCGGAATCGATCTTGCTCGTTTCTGTCCAGACCCGCGATATGGACCGGCATAGAGGCATCTCTTACGCGAGATATCTCTAAAATCTGCAGCAAAAATTGCAGATGAAAACAAAAATAGACGCTGCGATGACCGGGTGATCCGGGATTGTTGTTGTTGTCGGGTCTCGAAGTTTTGGAGATATCTATGAAGCTCTTGAAGAGCGCGCTGCTCGGCTCAGCCGCTGCCTTTGCGGCCGCCGGCGCAGCCCACGCCGCCGATCTGCCGGTCAAGAAGGCCGCGCCGATCGAATACGTCCGGGTCTGCTCCGCCTTCGGGGCCGGCTTCTTCTACATCCCGGGCACCGATACCTGCCTGCGCATCTCGGGCCGCGCCCGGTTCGAGGGCGGCTACATGGCGAGCAACTCGCGCCAGGGTGCCGGCAACGGCGACACGTCGGGCTATCAGGGCCGCCTGCGCATCAACCTCGATGCCCGCACCCAAACCGCCTACGGTACGCTCCGCGCCTTCGTGCGTCTCGATGCCGGCAGCCGCACCGGCTATTCCGGCATCGGCCGGTCAGGCACCCAGGAGCGTATCGGCCAAGCCTACGCTGCCACCGGCGTCGACCAGAACGGCCGCGACCAGCAATATGTGAACGTCGACAAGGCATTCATCCAGTTCGCCGGCCTGACTGCCGGTCGCGCCTCGTCGTTCTTCGACTTCTACGCCCACGATTTCGAGATCACCGGCAACACCCTCGGCTCGGACAACGCGTCCACCAACCTGTTCGCCTACACGGCGACCTTCGGCAACGGCCTGTCGGCGACCCTGTCGGTGGAAGACCCGGTCTTCCGCCGCACGCCGATCTTCGCGCCGTTTGCGACCGCGGTCAGCCCCGTCTTCGTCGGCTACACCAGAGGCGTTCCGACCGCGTTCAACACCATCGACACCGTCCAGCGCGAACGTCTGCCCGACTTCGTCGGTGCGTTGCGTCTCGACCAAGCCTGGGGCTCGGCTCAACTTTCGGCCGCCACGCATGAGTTGAACGTTGGCAATGTCGGGGGCGGTTCCACTGTCGGAACCGGCGCCCCCGTCGCTCTCGCACACACCAACAGCGTGCAGGCTTGGGCGGTGCAGGGCGGTCTGAAGGTGAACACGCCGTTCGTCGCGCCGGGCGATGCGCTGTACCTGCAGGGCGCCTACGGCGAGGGTGCGCAGCTCTATACCGGCTATTCCGCATTCAGCGGCTCCTACGCACAAAGCGCAGCTACGATCCAGGGCCAGAAGTTCAACCAGTTCTTCTCGGACGCGACGATCAACCCGTTCACGGGCCAGCTGCAGACCTCGCAGAGCTTCACCGCGGTGGCGTCGTACCTGCACTACTGGTCGCCGGAATGGCGCTCGGCCTTCTTCGGCTCCTACGGCGAGCAGAGCTTCTCCCGCGCCGCCCGTCTCGCTCAGGGCGCGGCCTACAGCCTTGCAGGCTCCGGTCTCATTTCCGGGCCCAACGCCGTGGGCGTGCCCGGCACGCGGTTCTATCAGCTGAGCCAGGCGCTTCGCGACAACTACCAGTTCGTCGCCGGTGCGAGCCTGATCTGGTCCCCGGTGAAGGACCTCGATATCGGCGTCGAAGGTTTTTACACCCAGATCGGCCTGAAGAGCGGCCGGGTGATCGACAACGACAAGGGCCCCGGGGCCTACGGTGCCGCTGCTATAGCCGCTATCAACGCCGGCACCTTCGTGCCGCGAACCGCGACGCAGGACTCGATCTCGTAGGTCCGTTTCCGCGTCCAGCGCGATTTCTGATCCGCAACATCGGCGCCGGGGCTTCGGTCCCGGCGCCCGTCCTCGTGCCTTTCGACTTCCAAGGCCCGGTCCCGCGCCGGGTCTTTTTTCGGGTTCGTCGTGCCGCGACGGCCGCAGGAACTCGCGGTCTCGACGTCAGGCCGCCTTGGGTTTCACCGAGGCACGGCTCGATTTTGGGTAAGCGCGTGTTCCACGCAATGTCCAAGCCCGCACGCGTCTGCGTCTCCAGCAAGGCTGGCCCGACGCGGCCCGCGGCTCTTGTGATTCGCCACGGCCGACATACGCGCACTCCGCGTGCCGGGATGCCGGCCCGTGCGCTTCACGCGCGGCCGAGCCGCCAGGGACAGACGAACGGCCGGATGCGCAGCGTGCGGTAGGCGGCGGCCGTGCCATCTGTATCATTCATTGTCGATCGACTAGACAAAGGTAGTTATAGAAATCTCCAAGCGGAATATATCGTCGTTTAATTTCATTTATATCTCAATAATTTGTGGCGATAAAATTGCCATATCTACGTAAATGATCGTCTATTTGATGCAACAAAAGCTGAAGTCCGTTTGAGGTATCGGATTAAGTCTTGAAACCTTAGCAATTGGCCGACGCTATGATGAGCGAATGGTGACGATGAGATTTTTCAGGCATAAGCAAGGACCAGATAAAACTTACGACATGCCAAAAATACAAAATCGAAACACCCGACGTTTCAGCTCAACTAATGTGGGCATGTCGATGATCTTGTTGAAACGCGCCTTCATCGGGCCTGCTGCCGCCCTCATGGCCGTTGGGGTCACCCACGCTGCCGACCTTTCGAACTGGAAGGCCATCCCGATCGCCTATGTCCGCGTCTGCTCCGCCTACGGCGCCGGCTTTTTCGTCATTCCCGGCACCGACACCTGCCTGCGCGTCTCTGGCCGCGCCCGATTCGAGGGCGGCTACATCACGAGCAACACCCGCCAAGCCGGTACAAACGGCGGCGATACATCGGGCTTTCGGGGCCTGTTGCGCTTCAATCTCGATGCCCGCACCCAGACCGCCTACGGCACCTTGCGCGCCTTCGTGCGCCTCGACGCCGGCAGCCGCACCGGTGCGGCCGGGGTCGGGCGCTCCGGTACCCTGGAGCGCATCGGCCTCGCCTATATCGGCACCGGCGTCGATCAGGTCGGGCGCCTGCAGCAGGTCATGAGTGTCGACAAGGCGTTCATCCAGTTCGCCGGTCTGACCGCCGGTCGCGCCTCCTCGTTCTTCGACTTCTACGCCCACGATTTCGAGATCACCGCCGCCACGGCTGGCTCGGATGTCGGCTCGACCAACTTGCTGGCCTACACGACGACCTTCGGCAACGGACTGTCAGCCACGCTTTCGGTCGAAGACCCGGTCTTCCGCCGCACGCCGATCTTCGCGCCCTCGGGCGGCTCTGCCCCGGTCAGCCCCGTCTTCGTCGCCTATGCCCGGGGCGCTCCGACCGGCCTCGCCAACCTGGACAGCATCCAGCGGGAGCGCCTGCCCGATGCCGTCGGCGTCCTGCGTCTCGACCGGGCCTGGGGCTCGGCTCAGCTCTCGGCCGCGACGCATGAGCTGAACGTCGGCACCATCGCGCTCGGTGCCGGTGCGAATGTCGGCGTCGCGCGCACCAACAGCGTTCAGGCCTGGGCGGTCCAGGGCGGCCTGAAGATCAACACGTCGTTCGTCGCGCCGGGCGACGCACTTTATCTGCAGGGCGCCTATGCCGACGGCGCGCAATTCTACACGGGCTATTCGGCGTTCAGCGGTTCGGCCGGCCAGAGCCCGGCGACGATCCAGGGCCAGAAGTTCGCCCAGTATTTCTCGGACGCGACGATCAACCCGTTCACCGGCGAGGTGCAGACCGCGCAGAGCTTCACCGCGGTGGTGTCGCACCTGCACTACTGGTCGCCGCAGTGGCGCTCGGCCGTCTTCGGCTCCTACGGTGAGCAGAGCTTCTCCCGGAGCGCGCGCTTGGCCCAGGGGACAGCCTTCAACGTCGTGAGCACGATCGGTGGCGGCAACCCCTTCGGCACCAGCGCCGTCGGTGCCCCGGGCACCCGGTTCTATCAGCTCAGCCAAGCCCTGCGCGACACTTACCAGTTCGTCGCCGGCGCGAGCCTGATCTGGTCCCCGGTGAAGGACCTCGATATCGGCGTGGAGGGCTACTACACCCAGATCGGCCTGAAGAGCGGCCGGGCGATCGACCTCGACAAGAGCCCGACTGCCTACGCCAACCTCGCCCAGATCAACGCCGGCACCGTCCTGCCGCGCACCGCGACGCAGGACTCGGTCTCGCAGGTCCGCTTCCGCATCCAGCGCGATTTCTGATTCGCTCGACCGACGCCGGACCTTCCGCGTTGCAAGCACCCTTCGCCCCCGATCCCGGGCTGTCGCGCTCCGTCCGGGCATGGCCCGATCGCCAGTCGAGCCTGACTGACCGCCGCCACAGGGTGGGCGTGCCTGTCTGCCCAATTGCCGGAAACAAGCAATCGCATGTCAGTTAGTAGGTATTGAAACGGCATATAAATTACCGTCGATATTCGATTTATCTATTGATCAGACTCTATTTGCAATTCTGTCTGTAGAGACCGGCGTGTTTTTCGTTGACAATCTGCAACATAACTATGGATACGTGTGGCATCGTCTGAATTCATGTTGATCACTGAAAAACTGGATCGCAAGATGATCGTTGAAAGATGAGTCTTGGACGATCTGCTCCAGAAAAATCTTCCATCAAAAAATAAAAAAAACGGAAAATCCTGAAACGTGCAGGAAAAACAGGAAGCGTTGCCGTCATCGGCTTCAAATTTCTGGGGGTCTCGATGAAATTATTGAAGCGTTCCTTGCTCGGCTCCGCCGCAGCCTTCGCGGCGATGGGCGCGGCCCACGCCGCCGACCTGCCGGTGAAGAAAGCCGCACCGATCGAATACGTCCGCGTCTGCTCCGCCTACGGCGCCGGTTTCTTCTACATCCCGGGTACCGATACCTGCCTGCGCATCTCCGGCCGGGCCCGCTTCGAGGGGGCCTACCAGACCTCATCCAGCCGCCAGCCCGGCGCGGCCGGGGATACATCGGGCTTCCGGGGGCTGGCGCGCTTCAATCTGGATGCCCGCACCCAGACCGCCTACGGCACCCTGCGCGCCTTCACCCGCCTGGAGGCCGCGTCCCGCACGGGCGTCATCCATTCCGGCACGATGGTGCGCATCGGCCAGGCCTATCGTGGCACGGGCGTCGACGAGCTGGGCCGCGCGCAGCAATACGTGAACGTCGACAAGGCGTTCATCCAGTTCGCCGGGCTCACCGCGGGGCGTGCGTCGTCGTTCTACGACTTCTACGCCCACGATTTCGAGTTCTACGGAGCTACCTCGGGCTCGGACAATTCGTCGACCAACCTGTTGGCCTACACGGGCACCTTCAGCGGCGGCTTCTCGGCGACCCTCTCGGTGGAAGACCCGGTCTTCACCCGCTCGCCGGTCTTCGCGCCGACCTCCGCCGTCACCCCCGTCTTCGTCGGCTACACCGAGGGCCGGCCCTCCCGCTACGGCACCGTCGACACCGTCCAGCGCTCGCGCCTGCCCGATTTCGTCGGCGCGCTACGAGTCGATCAGGCCTGGGGCTCGGCCCAGCTCTCGGCGGCCACGCACGAGATCAACGTCGGCAACCTGAGCACCAGCCCAGCCGCAGGCGCGGGCGGCGTGCTCACCGGGATCCGGCACGCCAACGCGGTCCAGGGCTGGGGCGTGCAGGGCGGCGTGAAGGTCAACCTGCCGTCCATTGCCCCGGGGGACACCCTCTATCTCCAGGGCGCCTACGCCGACGGCGCGCAGAGCTATGCCGGCTATTGCATGATCGCAGGCTGCTATGCGCAGTCCAACACGGGCTTCGACACCCAGAAGTTCGAGCAGTACTTCGCCGATGCCTCGATCAACCCGTTCACCGGCCAGCTCCAGACCTCGACCAGCTTCTCGGCGGTCGCGGCGTTCCTGCATTACTGGTCGCCGGAATGGCGCTCGGCGCTGTTCGGCTCGTATGGCGAGCAGGATTTCTCGGCTGGCGCCCGCCTGGCCCAGGGGGCCCTCTTCGGCCTGGTGAATCCGAACGGCGGCAACAGCTTCGGCCCCAACGGCGTCGGCGTTCCGGGCACCCGGTTCTATCAGCTCAGCCAGGCGCTGCGGGATACCTACCAGTACGTGGTCGGCGGCAGCCTGATCTGGTCGCCGGTGGCCGATCTCGATATCGGCGTCGAGGCCTTCTACACCCAGATCGGCGTGAAGAGCGGCCGGGTGATCGACCTCGACAAGGGCCCGGGTGCCTACGGGGCGATCGCCCAGATCAACAACGGTAGCTTCGTATCGCGCACCGCCACGCAGGATTCGATGACCCACGTCCGTTTCCGCGTCCAGCGCGACTTCTGATACGCGGACCCGGCGCCCGGGCTTCGATTCCCGCGCCGGACACATGCGGTTTGCCGTCCAAGGCCCGGCCCTGCGCCGGGCCTTGTCGCGTGCGTGTCCGCGTGAGGACTGAAGAGATCGGTTTAATCCCGGTCCTCAATACAGGTCGGGCCCTTTGTTCCGCGGATCGCGTTGCCGCTCTCCGCGGGCGCTGATACGCCGGATGTGACTTTATCTCCGCCGACCGCGCGGGATCCTCCAGGCCGCGACGTCGTGGCGACCGGGGCCGCGCGGCGAAGGCCGGAAGGGCCCGCGCGTGGTCGGAAGTCCGGAGGAAGCCGATGACCAGTTCCGCCTCGACCAGCCCCGTCCCAGCCCCGGCCGAGAGCGCCCTGGCTGAGCGCCGCGCGGGCCGGTTCTGGCCGGAGAGCTGGTGGCGCCTCGTCGACATCAAGATCGGCATCATCCCGCTGCCGCTCTACGTCATCCTGGCGATCCTGCTGGTGGTCCTGGTCCAGGAGGGCGAGGTCAAGCCGGACGGGCCGACCATGATCGCCGTCCTGGTGATGGGCGGCTTCACCTGCGCTGAGATCGGTAAGCGGCTCCCGATCCTGCGCAACATCGGCGCGGGCGCGATCTTCGCGACCTTCATCCCGTCGGCCCTGGTCTATTACAAGCTGATCCCGCCGCAGATGGAGAAGGCGATCTTCGATTTCACGAAGTTCACCAACTTCCTCTACATCTACATCGCCACGATCATCGTCGGCTCGATCCTCGGCATGGATCGCGACGTCCTGGTCAAGGGCTTCCTCAAGATCTTCGCCCCCCTCGCGGCGGGCTCGGTGGCGGCCGCCATCGTCGGCACATTGATCGGCACGGCCCTCGGGCTCGGCCCCTACAAGACCTTCTTCTTCATCGTGGTGCCGATCATGGCCGGCGGCGTCGGCGAGGGCGCGATCCCGCTCTCGATCGGCTACGCCGCGATCCTGGGCCAGCAGCAGGGCGTCGTCTTCGCTCAGGTGCTGCCGCCGGTGATGCTGGGCTCGCTCACCGCGATCATCTTCTCCGGCACCCTCAACTACGTCGGCAAGCGCTATCCCCACCTCACCGGCGAGGGCCGGCTCCAGCCCGGTGCCGAGGGCATGGCATCGAGCGATGCCCAGGCCCGGTCCGAGGCGGCGAGGGGCCAGATCGACGCCGCCACGATCGGCGCGGCCGGGCTCACGGCGATCACCCTCTACCTGCTCGGGGTCATCGCCCACCACCTCGTCGGCCTGCCGGCGCCGGTGGCGATGCTGTTCCTGGCGGTGTTCGCCAAGCTCGGCAGCGCCGTGTCGCCCCATCTCCAGGCCGGCGGCTTCGTGGTCTACAAGTTCGTCCAGGTCTCGATGACCTACCCGCTGCTCTTCGCCATCGGGGTGGCGCTCACGCCCTGGAACGAGCTGATGGCGGCCTTCACCCTGGTCAACCTGATCACCATCGTGTCGACCGTGTCCACGCTGATGATCACCGGCTTCTTCGTCGGCCGGGCGCTCGGGATGTACCCGATCGAGACCGCCATCGTGAACGCCTGCCACAGCGGCCAGGGCGGCACCGGCGACGTGGCGATCCTCACGGCGGCCAACCGCATGGCGTTGATGCCCTTCGCCCAGATCGCAACCCGGATCGGCGGCGCACTAACCGTGACCGGGACGATCATCGCGATGAAATGGATCGGAGTTTGAGCGTGAAATCGAAAGCGTTGCGTCATGGCCGGTGATCCGGGCGCCGTCGAGGCGACCCTGCAATCCAGGATCGGGGCGATCCTCCGCTCGACGAGCGGAAACTTCCTGGAGATGTTCGATTTCTTCCTGTTCGGGTTCTACGCCAGCTATATTTCGCGGGCGTTCTTCCCCTCGGGCAACGAGACCACCGAGCTGCTGCTGACCTTCGGCACGTTCTGGCTCGGCGCGCTGATGCGCCCCCTCGGGGCGATCGTGCTCGGCGCCTATATCGACCGGATCGGGCGCCGGAAGGGGCTGATCGTCACCCTGGCGATCATGGCGAGCGGCACGGTGCTGATCGCCTTCTGTCCCAGCTACGGGACGATCGGCGTCGCCGCGCCCCTGATCGTGCTGGCCGGGCGCCTGCTGCAAGGCTTCTCCGCCGGCGTGGAGATCGGCGGCGTCTCGATCTACCTGTTCGAGATCGCCACGCCGGGGCGGAAGGGCTTCTACACGTCGTTCCAGTCGGCCAGCCAGCAGGTGGCGATCATGGTCGCGGCCGTGATCGGCTACGGGCTCAACGCCTACCTGACCAAGCAGCAGATCGGCGATTTCGGCTGGCGCATTCCGTTCTTCATCGGCTGCCTGATCGTGCCGTTCATCTTCTTCATCCGGCGCTCCCTGCAGGAGACCCAGGAATTCGCCCAGCGGACCCATCACCCTGGCACGCGCGAGATCCTCACCACGGTGGCCGCCAACTGGCGGATCGTGCTGCTCGGCATGATGCTGTCGACCATGACGACGGTGACCTTCTACATGATCACCGTCTACACCCCGACCTTCGGCAAGACCGTCCTCAAGCTCACCGAGACCGACAGCCTGATCGTCACCCTGTGCGTGGCGATCACCAACTTCATCTGGTTGCCAGTCGGCGGCGCGCTCTCGGACGCGGTCGGGCGCAAGCCCGTGCTGCTGACGATCTCCGTCCTGTCGCTGCTGACCACTTATCCGGCCCTGCACTGGCTCGTGGCCGATCCGACCTTCGGCAAGATGCTCGGCGTCGAGCTGTGGTTCTCGTTCTTCTTCGGCGTCTACAACGGCGCGATGATCGTCGCGCTGTCGGAGGTCGTGCCGAAGCATGTGCGTGCCAGCGGTTTCTCGCTGGCCTACAGCCTCGCCACGGCCCTGTTCGGCACCGCCACCCCGATGGTCTCGACCTATCTGATCGAGCAGACCGGCGATCGCGCAGCGCCGAGCTACTGGCTGATGGCGGCGGCCGCCTGCGGGATCGTCGCGACGCTCAGCCTGTTCCGGAGCGGTCCGCGGGAGGCACGGGTTCCCGCTCACGCCTGAGGGCGGCCTACACCCCCTGCCAGATCCGGATCCGCGCCTTGAAGGCGGCGCGGATATGGGCGCGCGCCGCCGCCTCGGCGCCGTCGCCGTCATGGGCCCGGATCGCCGCGATGATCGCGGCATGCTCGTCGAGGGACTCGCCGGCACGCTCGGGAGCCGCCAGCGTCGTGGCGCCGGGCAGAAGCACCAGCGACAGCCGCATCGTCTCCAGCGTGCTCTGCAGGAAGCGGTTGCGTGCCGCCGCGTGGATCTGCCGGTGGAACAGCCGGTTGTTGCGGGCCAGGGCCGCCGCGTCGCCGGTGAGCGTCCGGTCGCGGGCGATCATCTCCTCCAGGATCTCGGTCTCGACTCCGCTCGCGTGGATCGCGGCGAGCCGGGCGGCCGTGCCTTCCAGCACCTCGCGCATGTCGTAAAGCTCGCTGACCTGGCCGTAATCGAGCTGCGCCACGCTGGCGCCCCGGTGCGGCTCGTGCGCGACGAGGCCCTGCGCCTCCAAGCGGCCCAGCGCTTCGCGCACCGGCGTGCGGCTGATCGCGAAGCGCTCGGCCAGTTCCGCCTCGCGCAGGCGGCTGCCGGGGGCGAGCTCGCCCTCCTCGATCGCCCGCAGCAGCCGCTCATAGGCGGCGACGCCGTTGGAGCGCTCCGACTCACTCGCTTTCATGCCAGGCTCTCCTCGACGGGGGCATAGCCCGAAACCACGCCGTCCGGAACGCTTGCGATGTATTGCATGCGAGCGTATACAATCTTGCAAATATGGCGGAGCGGTGGAGGCGGGGATGCAGGATCGTCCGGACGGATCGTGGGATGTCGTGGTGGTCGGCTCGGGTAACGCCGCCATGAGCGCCGGCCTGGCCGCCCTCGAGCGCGGCGCCTCGGTGCTGATGATCGAGAAGGCCGAGCCGGATCTCGCCGGCGGCAACACGGCCTACACGGCCGGCGCCATGCGGTTCGTCTACCAGGGCAACGACGACCTCATTCCGCTGCTGGCCGACCCGGAGGATCCGCGCCTGCCGCGCACCGATTTCGGTGCGTACACGGCCCAAACCTTCGAGTCCGACCTGCTCGGCTTTAACGACGGACGGCCGCTCTCGCGCGAGCAGCGCATCCTGATCGACGAGAGCGGCGCGGCCCTGCGCTGGCTCTCGACGCAAGGCGTGAAGTTCGAGCCGATCTATTCCCGGCAATCCTTCGAGAAGGACGGGCGCTTCGTGTTCTGGGGTGGCCTGACGCTGGCCACCCACGACGAGGGTTTCGGGCTCGCTCGGGCCGAGCTGGAGGCCTTCACCAGGGCCGGCGGCGAAATCCGCTACGGCTGCCCGGCGACCGGGCTGATCGTCGAGGAGGACCGCGTCACCGGCGTGGAGACGCCCCAGGGCGCGTTCCGGGCCAAGGCCGTGATCCTGGCCTGCGGCGGCTTCGAGTCGAACCCCGCGCTGCGCACCCGCTTCATCGGCGCGGGCTGGGACAAGGCCCGGGTACGCGGCACGCCGCACAACCGCGGCGACGGGCTGGAGATGGCGCTCGCGCTGGGCGCCAAGCCGCACGGCTTCTACGGCGGCTGCCACGCGACGCCGATGGACCTGCACACCCCCGATTTCGGCAATCTCGAGCTGCCCCACGGCGAGCGGAAGCACTATCGCAAGATCTGCTATTTCCTGGGCCTGATGCTCAACGCCGACGGGCAGCGGTTCGTCGACGAGGGCAAGAACTTCCGCAACTACACCTACGCCCAGTTCGGCCGCTCGATCATGGAGCAGCCCGGCCACGTCGCCTGGCAGATCTTCGACGCCAAGGTCGATCACCTGCTCTATAGCGAATACCGGTTCCACGACGCCCATTTCGTCGAGGCCGATACGCTTGATGAACTCCTGGGCAAGCTCGACGGCATCGACCGGGCGGCGGCCAAGCGCACCATCGCGGATTTCAACGCCACCGTGGACGAAGCGGTGCCGTTCGACCCCACCGTGAAGGACGGCCGCGGCACCAAGGGTCTCGCCCTGCCGAAGTCGAACTGGGCGCAGGCGATCGAGACCGGTCCGTTCAAGGCCTACCCGGTCACCGGCGGCATCACCTTCACGTATGGCGGCGTCGAGGTCGGGGAGGGCGGCGGGGTCCGGCGCGAGGACGGCAGCGAGATCCCCGGGCTCTACGCCTGCGGGGAGATGGTCGGCGGCGTGTTCTTTAACGGCTATCCCGGCGGATCGGGCCTGACCTCCGGCGTCGTCTTCGGGCGGCGGGCGGGCTACGGCGCCGCGGCGGCCGTGCGAGGGACGTAGGCTTCCGTTTCCCCCGTCATTGCGAGCGCAGCGAAGCAACCCAGGGCAGCGCGCGCTCTCGGAATGTAGCGTTTCACTGGGTTGCTTCGCTGCGCTCGCAAGGACGGCGTTCGCTCGGCAGCGTCGCACGCCCCTGTCCCGGTCCTTCGCGCGCGCGTACAAGGCGCCCCATGTCAGAGCGGCAGGCCGTCTTCACCATCATCCGGGGCGTCCCGTTCCTGCCAGCGCTCGCCGAGGCGCTGCTGTCCGGCCGGCTGGTCGGGCCGGTGGCGGAGGATCCGCTGGCGCTCGCCGCGGTCACGATCTACCTGCCGACCCGGCGGGCGGCGCGGGCGCTGGGCGCGATCCTGGCCGAACGGCTCGGTCAGCGGGCCCACGACCGGGGCGCCTCCGGCCACGCGGCCCTGCTGCCGCGGATGATCCCCCTGGGCGAGGCCGACGAGGCGGAGCTCGACCTCGCGTCCGAGCCGCTGCTCGAGGACAACGATCCCCTCAGCACGCCGATGCCGCCGCTGGAGCGCCGGCTGATCCTCGCCCGCCTCGTCCAGGCCTGGGCGAAGTCGGTCGATCGCACCCTGCTGCCTTTGGACGCCGAGGTGCCGTTCCTGGTGCCGTCCTCGCCCGCCGACGCGGTCGGGCTCGCGGGCGATCTCGAGCGGCTGATGGATGCGCTCACCGTCGAGGGCCTGCCCTGGTCTGAGATCGGCGCCGCCGTGGAGGCCGAGTATTCGCGCTATTTCGGCCTGACCCTGGATTTCGTGAAGATCGCTGCCGAGAATTGGCCGAAGCTCCTGGCCGAGCGTGGCCTGTCCGACCCGGTCGCCCGTGCCCGGGGCCTCGTCCTCGCCGAGGGCCAGCGCCTGGCCCGGACGGTGCCGACGGATCCGGTGATCGTCGCCGGTTCGCTCGGCTCGGTGCCGGCCACCGCGCGGCTGATCGCGGCCGTGGCGAAGCTGCCCCGGGGTGCCGTCATCCTGCCCGGCCTGGATCTCGACCTCGACGAGGCCGGCTGGTCCGGCATCGACACCGGCGAGGGGTTTTCCCGGGTGATCGCGCACGGGCATCCCCAGGCGGTGCTGCACCGGCTGCTCGGACCGGACAACCTGGCTTTGCCGCGCGCGGACGTCGTCGCGCTGGGCGAGCCCGATGCCGGGCAGGCGGCCCGGGCCGCGCTGCTGTCGCAGGCCCTGCGTCCGGCCGACACCACCGACGCCTGGGCCGATCTCGACCCGGGCCAGCGGGACGCGATCGCCGAGGCCGGCCTCGACGGGCTGGCCCTGGTCGAGGCCGCCGACGAGCGGGAGGAGGCCCTGGTCGCGGCGCTGGCGCTGCGTGAAACCCTTCAGGTGCCCGGTGCCACCGCAGCCCTGGTCACGCCGGATCGCGGGCTCGCCGGGCGGGTCGCGGTGGAATTGCTGCGCTGGGGCATCGTCGCCGAGGATTCGGCCGGGCTGGCGCTGGCCGGAAGCCCGGCGGGCCGGCTCGCCCGGCTCACCGCGGAGCTGGCCGCCGACCTCGCCCGCAACCAGGCTGACGCGATCCCGGCCCGGCTGATCGCGCTGCTTTCGCATCCGATGGTCCGCCTGGGCTTACCCCGGCCCGACGTGGTGCGCGGCGCGGCCGCTCTGGAGATCGGGCTGCTGCGCGGCCCCGTCCCGGCCCCGGGTTTTTCCGGCCTGCGGACTGCGCTCGCCGCCGAGCGGGTCGGGCCCCTGGAGCGCCGGCCCCGGGCCAAGCGCCGCCTGAAGGACATCGACTGGGACCTCGCCGCGGATCTGCTCGCCCGGCTGGAGCAGGTCTTCGCCGACTTCCCGGGCCCGGATGGGGCGGGCGACTGCGATCTCGTCGCAACCGCTGCCCTGCACCGCGCCGCCTGCGACTGGCTGCTCGCCGGCCCGGAGGACGCCCCGGAGGAGGCCGCGGACGGCTCCCTGTCCTGCCTCGACGCCCTGTTCGACGATCTTGAGATGGCCGAGCCCGGGCTGATGCCGGGTCAGTTCACCGATTACGCGACCTTCTTCACGTCGCTCGCCCGGGAGCGCCTGGTCGGCTGCTCCGGCGATGCGCCGCATCCGCGGCTGCGCATCCTCGGCCTTCTGGAGGCGCGGCTGCTATCCGTGGACCGGGTCGTGCTCGGCGGGCTCGACGAGGGTGTCTGGCCGGTGCGGACCCTGACCGACGCGTTCCTCAACCGGCCGATGCGCGAGCGAGTCGGCCTCAACCCGCCCGAGCGCCGGATCGGCCAGATGGCGCACGACTTCGTGCAGGCGCTGGGCTGCCGCGATGCGGTGATCACCCGGGCGCTCAAACGCGACGGTTCGCCGACGGTGCCGTCGCGGCTCATCCAGCGCCTGCGTGCCCTGTCCGGCGATGCCCATTGGGAGGCGGTGCTGGCGGCCGGACGGCGCTTCACCGGTCTGGCCGCCCGCCTCGACGCCGCAACGCCCGAGAAGCGGCTGAAGCGCCCGGCGCCGAAGCCGGACCCGGCCCTGTTTCCGCGCTCGCTCAGCGTCACCGAGATCGAGACGCTGGTGCGCGACCCCTACAGCATCTTCGCCCGCCACGTGCTCGGGCTCGATCCCCTGGAGCCGCTGGCCGCGGTGCCGAGCGTCGCCACCCGCGGCTCCCTGGTGCACGACATCTTTGCGGAGTTCGCCCAAGCCCATCCGGAGGGCCTGACGCAGCGGCCAGGGGAAGCCCTCTCTGCCATCGCCATCAACGCGTTCGGCGAGATCGCCGACACCTATCCGAACCTCTACGCCGAGTGGTGGTCGCGCTACGAGCGCATGGCCGCCGCCTATCTCGAATGGGAGGCGCAGCGCCGGCCGGTCTTGCGCCGCATCCACCCGGAGGTCTCCGGGCGCTGGGTGATCCCCCTGGGCCGCGAGAGCTTTACCCTGCGCGCCCGGGCCGACCGGATCGAGCTGCGCCCGGACGGCAGCGCCTGCATCGTCGATTACAAGACCGGCACGCCGCCCTCGGCCAAGATGATCTTCTCGGGGTTCTCGCCGCAGCTCACCTTGGAAGCCGCGATGCTGATGCATGGCGCCTTCGACGGCCTACCCTCGGTGAAGACCACGCCGGACCTGCTCTACGTCCACGCCTCGGGCGGGCGGAAGCCGTTCGTCCCGACCCCGGTGAAGCCGCCGCGCGGCGAGGAGCGCAGCGTCGAGGCGATCGTGGCCGAGCACGCCACCCGCCTGAAGGGACTGGTGGCCCGCTTCCTCACCGGCGAGGCCGCCTACACGGCCCGGCCCTACCCGCAATATGCCAGCCAGTACGGGGCGTACGATCACTTGGCGCGGGTGCTGGAATGGTCGCTCGGCGGGGAGGAGGGTGGCGAGTAGCGGCGTTCCTGCCGACACCGATCCATCCTACCCCCGGCCCTCATCCTGAGGTGGCGCAGCGAAGCGGAGGCCTCGAAGGAGCCCTCCAGCCGGCCGCGCGATCCCTGGAGGCCTCCTTCGAGGCGGCTGCGCCGCACCTCAGGATGAGGGGGTGGGTGAGAGATGACGGGGCGGGGGAGGGGCTCCGTCCCCAAGTCTTAGAAGCAAGTCTCAGAAGAACGCCTGCAACCCGGTCTGCGCGCGGCCCAGGATCAGCGCGTGGACGTCGTGCGTGCCCTCGTAGGTGTTGACCGTCTCGAGGTTCTGGGCGTGGCGCATCACGTGGTACTCGCCCATGATGCCGTTGCCGCCGTGCATGTCGCGGGCGGTGCGGGCGATGTCGAGGGCCTTGCCGCAATTGTTGCGCTTGATCAGCGAGATCATCTCGGGCGCCATCTTGCCCTCGTCCATCAGCCGGCCGACCCGCAGCGAGGCCTGGAGGCCCAGCGTGATCTCGGTCTGCATGTCGGCGAGCTTCTTCTGCACCAATTGCGTCTGGGCGAGGGGCCGGCCGAACTGCTTGCGCTCCAGGGTGTAGTTGCGCGCCCGGTGCCAGCAATCCTCGGCGGCGCCCATGGCGCCCCAGGAGATGCCGTAGCGCGCCCGGTTGAGGCAGCCGAACGGACCCTTCAGCCCGGAAACGTTGGGGAGCAGCGCGTCCTCGCCGACCTCGACGTCCTCCATGACGATCTCGCCGGTGGTGGAGGCGCGTAAAGACAACTTGCCCTTCAGGGTCGGGGCCGAGAGGCCCTTCATGCCCTTCTCGAGGACGAAGCCGCGGATCGCGCCCTCATGCGCGTCGGACTTCGCCCAGACCACGAACACGTCCGCGAAGGGGGCGTTCGAGATCCACATCTTGGCGCCCGAGATCCGGTAGCCGCCGTCGATCTTCTCCGCCTTGGTCTTCATGCCCGCCGGGTCCGAGCCGGCATCGGGCTCGGTGAGGCCGAAGCAGCCGATCCATTCGCCCGAGGCGAGCTTCGGCAGGAACTTCTGGCGCTGCGCCTCCGAGCCGTAGGCGTGGATCGGGTACATGACGAGGGAGGATTGCACGCTCATCATCGAGCGATAGCCGGAATCGACGGCCTCGACGGCCCGCGCCACGAGTCCGTAGGCGACGTAGGAGGCGCCGGCGCAGCCGTATTCCTCGGGCAGGGTCACACCGAGCAGGCCGAGTTCGCCCATTTTCCGGAACAGGCCGGGATCGGTTTTCTCCTCGGCATAGGCCTCGACGATGCCCGGCAGGAGCTGCTCCTGCGCGAAGCTCTGGGCCACATCGCGGATCGCCCGCTCGTCCTCGGTGAGCTGGTCGTCCAGCAGGAACGGGTCCTCCCAGACGAAGCGGGCGGAGGCCGGGGCTGACGGGGAGGCGCTGCCCGGGGGGCGCATCGGAGCGTTCATGGGATTTCCTCGCCTGCAGGGTGTGGCGGGCTTCGGCCCCGCGCTTGGCGTCAACCTAGCCCCACATGGCCTGCGGTCCAACGCGCCCGGTGACGCTGGGCTCCGAGCGTCACGCCCGGCCGAGCAGCATCAGCCAGCCGAGAGTCGTCAGCGGGGCCAGCAGGGTCGAGACCAGCACGGAGGCCGCGACCATCCCGGTCTCGGTCCGGTAGCGGGCGGCGAGCAGGTAGGCGTTGATCCCCACCGGCATGGCGGCGAACAGGGTGGCGACGCCCGCATAGGCGGTGGGCATCCTGAAGACGTGGAAGGCGAGCAGCCAGACCGCCAGCGGGTGCAGCAGGTTCTTCAGGCAGGCGATCACCAGAGCGCCCTTGAGATCGAACAGCACCCGGTAGCGCTTGAGCCCGGCGCCGAGCGCCACCAGCGCGCAGGTCGAGGCGGTGCCCGCAAAGGCGTCGATCAGGGATTTGGCGATCCCCGTCGGGGTGATGGCGAGGCCCTTCATCGCCATGCCGATGAGCAGGGCCACGAAGATCGGGTTCTTGAGCAGCACCAGGGCGAGGCCGCGGAGGCGGGCCAGGACCGGCAGGCCGGAATCGGATTCGATCAGGAAGGTGGCGCAGCCCATCATCAGCGGCAGATGCACCGCGAGCAGCATGAACAGCGGGAAGGCGCCGTCCTCGCCATAAGCCTGGAGGATCATCGGCACGCCGACGAACACGGTGTTCGATTGGCTCGCCGCGAAGCCATGCAGGATCGCGCCGCGCCGCTCGATCCCGGCCCGCCGCCGGGCGATCAACGTGCCCACGAACCAGGACAGTCCGGCGCCGCCGAAATACGAGATCCAGTAGCTCCAGGCGACCTCGCCGGTCATCCCCGGCCGGGTCAGCGTGGCGATGATCAGGGCCGGTACCGCGACCGCGAAGACGTATTCCGACAGGCCGTCGCTGACCTTGTCGGACAGGAGCCCGGTGAGCGCCGCGCCCCAGCCGATCAGGACGATCCCGAAGATCGGGGCGATGATGGCGAGGGCGTTCACGGATCCGGCGGGGCTCTGGGCGGGAAGGCCCGCGCATAGCATATCGAAGCCGGCCTAGGTGCCCCGGGACGGGTCCCGGGGGCGGGATTCCGGCCTACTTGTTCTCCAGAACTTCCATCGGGTTCGTGCGCTGGCTGGCGGGCGGCTCCTTCGTCAGGTTGGCGCCGCCTTCGTGTTGCACCTTGACGTCCTTGGGCGAGCCCGGGCCGCCGACCGCCGTACCACCCTGGTCGGACTGAGTCGGCACGGAACCGGAGGCCAGCTCCAGGCAGGTCACCATCTCGACATAGGAGGGGAAGCCGCCCGCCTTGAACTGGTTCTCGCATTGGCGCTTGGCCGCCGGGGTGTAGCTGCCCCAGCGGCTCTCCGCCTCGCGCTTGGCCTCCCGCTCGGACCGGAGGCAGCCATCGTAATTGGCCTTGTCGCTGATCGACGTGTTGGCGACCTGCGCCGACTTGCAGGTTTTCTCCACGTCGAGATCCGGCACGGTGTCGGCCCGGACGGGGCCGGACGCGAGGGCCAGAGCGAGGAGCGCGAGCGTCCCCGGGACGTGGGCGCGGAAGGGAACGGGCATGGTCGTGAGGCTCGCGGTCTGTGGCGGTGGTCGCCGACGGATTTGCCGGCACAACGCGCAAGCACGGCCTTCGGCACCACACCCGTGATCATCAATCCCCGTGCGCACCCCGGAGGGCCTGGTCGAGGTCGTCGTAGAGGTCGTCGGTATCCTCGATCCCGGTGGAGAGGCGCAGCAGGTCCGTCGGGCACGGGCTGCCCGGGCCCTCTACCGAGGCCCGGTGCTCGATCAGGCTTTCGACGCCGCCCAGCGAGGTCGCGCGCTTCCACAGCCGCACCCGCGCCGCCGTGGCGATCGCCCCGGCCTCGCCGCCCGCCACCCGGATCGACAGCATGTAGCCGAAGCCGTCCTGCATCTGCCGGCGCGCCACGGCGTGGCCGGGATCGTCGGGCAGGCCGGGATACAGGACATGGCGCACCTGCCTGTGCCCGCTCAGGCGCTCGGCGAGCCGCAGGGCGCCAGCCGATTGCGCCGCCGCCCGCAGGTGCAGGGTCCGGAGCGAGCGCATCAGCAGATAGGCCTCGAACGGCCCGAGGATCCCACCGCTGCCGGCCCGGATTCCGCGGATCCGCTCCCAGAACGCATCCGCCTTGGCGCCCGCGAGCACACCCGCCACCACGTCGGAATGGCCGTTCAGGATCTTGGTGCCCGAATGCATCACGATGTCGGCGCCGAGTTCGAGCGGACGGGTGTGGACCGGCGAGGCGGCGGTGGAATCCACTGCCAGCCGCGCGCCGGCCGCGTGGGCGATCTCGGCCGCGGCCGCGATGTCGATCACAGTCCAGAGCGGGTTGCCCGGGGTCTCGATCCAGACGAGCTTGGTCCGACCCGGTTCGATCGCCGCGCGCAGGGCGTCGGTGTCGTCGGTGTCCACGAAGGTCAGGGTCAGCCCACGGCGGGGCGCCTCCTCGCGCAGCCAGCGCTTGAGCGCCCAGTACATCACGGTGCCGGCGACGACGTGGTCGCCCGGCTCCAGGGCGCCGAACACGGCGGTCGCCGCCGCCATGCCGGACCCGAACAGCAGGGCGCCGGCCTGCGCGCCCTCCAGCATCGCCAGGACGGCCTCGGCCTCGCGCACCGTGGCGTTGTCGGGTCGGGCATAGCAGTAGCCCGAGCTGTAGCCGTTGTCGGGATCGCGGATGAAGGTGGTGGAGAGATGCAGCGGCATCACCACTGCGCGGGTCTCGGGCTCGATCCGGCCCAGGGCCTGCGCGGCGAGGCTTCGGCGGGAGAACCCGGTCGGCGTATCGTTGCCGGTATCCGTATCCCGGTGAGGCGCGTTAGGGTCTGACATCTGGCGATTCCGGCGGATGGAACCAGGCGCGTGCCACGGCGCACGGGCCCCTGCAACCTGCGCCTCAACCCCGGATCCTCTTACCCGAAGGCCGGCATCCATCTTTCGGGAGGATGCTTGAGCGGAGAACGACCGACGATGCTTGCTGCGACACAAGTCCCCGTAGGTCCGGCCCTGCCACGCTGGCTACGCTTGGCGGCCGCGATCGTGCCGGTGATGATCACCGCTTCGATCGGGTCGGCCGCGACCCAGGCCGAGATCCCGGGCTGGTATGCCGGCCTGAACAAGCCATTCTTCAACCCGCCGAACTGGGTTTTCCCGGTGGCCTGGACCCTGCTCTACACGATGATCGCCGTCGCGCTGTGGCGGCTGCTCGGTGTCATGCCGCGCACCGGGCCGAGCCGCGAGGGCTGGTGGCTGGCGCTCGCGGCGTTCCTGGTCCAGCTGGCGCTGAACGCCGCCTGGACGCCGGTCTTCTTCACCGCCCACGCGATCGGCGCCGGGCTGATCGTGGTGGCGATGTTGCTGGTCATGGTGCTGTGGACGATCCGCCTGTCCTGGCGGTTCGACCGGGCCGCGGCCTGGCTACTCGTGCCCTACGCCGCCTGGGTGGCCTTCGCGACCCTGCTCAACGCCGCGATCCTGCGGCTGAATTGATGAGGGCGCTCAATGCGGGCCCATGGTCAGCGCCACGATGGCGCCGACGACCACGATCGTCTGA
The DNA here is from genome assembly GCF_022829565.1 of Methylobacterium sp. J-001. Taxonomy (NCBI): domain Bacteria; kingdom Pseudomonadati; phylum Pseudomonadota; class Alphaproteobacteria; order Hyphomicrobiales; family Methylobacteriaceae; genus Methylobacterium; species Methylobacterium sp. J-001. The sequence continues at coordinate 10,357 of NZ_JAKSYN010000071.1, read as the reverse complement.
AAACCGATCGCCGACAGCACCCATTTCAGAATTTCGTATTTCGTGTCGGCGATCTCGGTTCTGAGGTCGGATCTCACCAAACCGATCTCAGCCTTCAAATCGGACCGAGTACGTGCGATCTCGGAACTGAGATCGACCTTCGTCACCAGCGTCGACAGGTCGGCTTCCCGAGCATCACGCAAGACACCGGTCATAGCCTCAGCCTGGACGTCCGAAAAACCGGCCGCCTGAAGCTTCCGTGCGATTGCCAGCGTGTCGAGGGAGACGAGGCTCATGGAATCGACGATGGCACGCGGGGAGCGCGTTTGTCGTCGATCCGCTCTCGATCTCGAAGCCGCCCTCAGCTCCCGTCGCTCGTCGTCTCGTCGCCCGCCGGTTTGCCGTCGCCGCGGGCACGGTGGAGCATGAAGATCGCCAGCACCATCGTGAGGATCAGGCCTGCCAGGACGCCGAGTTCGATCATCGAGGCGTTGAACAGGGCCTGTTTCTCCGGCGACCAGTCCTTGGCGTGGGTGATCTCGGAGGATTGCAGGGTGATCACCAGCACCCGCCGGATCGAGGCGATCAGGCCGACGATCAGGAACGGCTCGCAGGTCAGCTTGCCGGACCGCATCGAGACCCGCACCGTATGCAGGATCTCGATCAGCATCAGCAGGAACAGCAGCCGATCAATCACCTCGAGGATCTTGTCGGCGCCCCCGAGCGCCCGCAGGGCGTCCCAGGTCAGCCCGGCGGCGTCGATCAGCGCCACGAAGGCCGTGACCGCCAGAAGCAGGCCCAGCGCCGCATAGATCGCGTGCTCGGTGTGCAGGAAGATCCCGCTGGCGATCCGCGTCAGGCGTCCCTGCTGTTCGTCGTCCTGGTCGTCCATTGCGCTGCATCCCCCGGTGAAGCCGTGGCGAAGGTAGAGCATCGTTCGTGATGCGGGATCCGGATCGATGCTCGAAGCTTTATAGGTGAGTCGATTTCTGTCGAAGCCCGGTCATCCACGGGCCGACGATCCTGCGGAACCTGTCGACTCAACCGATCCCATCCTCGACCTCCGGATGAGGGGGCGCATGGGATCGCGGTCGATCGGAACCGTCACGGTACCGCGATCACGCGGTCAACCCGATTCTCAGTGGAAGAACGGCAGTGCGTGCGGCGCCAGATAGCCGAAGCCGAGCAGGGCCGCCCCTGCCAGTCCCAGGAAACCGCCGGCGAAGACCAGGATGGCGATGCCGGTAATGACCTCGGCCGAGGCCAGCACGATGCCGATCTGGAAGGCGGCCGAAGCCAGCTCGTAATGATGGTAGCGCAGCAACGACAGGTCGCGCCGCTCTTCAGAGGCCCGCGCCTTCGCGGTCAGCTCCTTGCGGCCCTCGCCGGTGGCGGGCTCGGATTCCCAGCGCGCCAGGGTCTTGGCCCACTCGGCGCGCTTGGCCGCGATCGCGTCCTGGTTCGGGCCGGGCGGCACCAGGGCCAGCGCCTCGTCGGCGGTCTTGAGCACCGTCGAGCGGATCGTGCGCGCCTGGAAATAGGCCCATTGGTTGGCGGCCTCGACGTTCGAGCCGATCGAATCCGTCTGGGCGGCCTTGCCCAGGGTCTCGCTGAAGGCGAGGAACAAAGCCAGGACCGAGATCAGCAGCGCCACGCGCTTGTTCGAGCCCTCGATCGCCCCGTGACCACCCGACATCGTTTCCCGCTTCCCCGTTGATTCGTCGGGCGCGACTCACAGCCCATCGCGGCCCGGCGCGCAATGCCGCGTCGCCCGTCCGCTGCTTATTCCGCCGCAATCCTGGGCGGCGTCGAGCGGCCGTCATTGGCCGGATGCGCCGGCTGGCCGTAGCCCGGCTCGTCCTCCGGGTCGTCGCGCTCGCCCACGAAGCGGCCGAACAGCCGGCCGAGCAGGCGCGAGAGATCGTCCATCAGCACGAAGATCGCCGGCACGAAGACCAGCGACAGCACGGTCGAGACGATCAGCCCGCCGATCACCGCCACCGCCATGGGCGCGCGGAATTCGCCGCCGATCCCGTACGCCAGCGCCGAGGGCACCATGCCGGCGGCCATCGCGATGGTGGTCATCACGATCGGCCGGGCGCGCTTGCGGCCGGCATCGACGATGGCGGTGGTGCGGTCGACGCCGGCATGGATCTGCTCGACGGCGAAGTCGACCAGCATGATCGCGTTCTTGGTGACCACGCCCATCAGCATCAGGATGCCGATCACCACCGGCATCGAGATCGGCATGTGGCAGATCAGAAGCGCCAGGATCGCGCCGCCGATGGAGAGCGGCAGCGAGAACAGGATGGTGAGCGGCTGGAGGAAGTTGCCGAACAGCAGGATCAGCACGCCGAACACCATCATCAGGCCGGCGCCCATGGCCAACGCGAAGCCCTCGAACACCTCGCCCATCACCTCGGCGTCGCCGGTCTGGCTGATCGTGACCCCGGGCGGCAGGTTCTTGGCGGTGGGCAGGTTCATCACCTGCTTGATCAGCTCGGCCAACGCGTCGGTACCTTGCATGTCGCCCTCGATGGCGACGCGCACGGCGCGGTCGTAGCGGTCGATGCCGGTGGGGCCCTGGCCGAGGCTGATATCGGCCACCGTCGCCAGCGGGACCGCGGCGCCGCCCTTCACCGGGACCTTCAGGGTCTCGAGCTCGGAGAGCCGGCCGCGCAGGCTCTCGGGCAGCTGCACCCGGATCGGCACCTGCCGGTCGGCGGCGTTGAACTTGGCGAGGTTCATGCCGATGTCGCCGATGGTCCCGACCCGCACGGTCTCGGCGATCGTGTCGGTGGAGACGCCGAGATCGGCCGCCACGCCGGCTTTCGGCCGGATGCGGATCTCGGTCCGGTCGAGCGGGGCCGTCGACATGACGTTGACGAGGTGCGGGATCTGCGCCGCCTCGCGCTGCAGCTTGACGGCGACATCCGCCACCACGGCCTTGTCGGGGCCGGCGATGATCAGCGCCATGTCGCGCTGGCCGCTCTCGCGCAGGGCCCAGAACCGGATATCGGGCTCCTCGCGCAGGATCGCGGCGACTTCGGCGTCAACCTGCTTCTGGGTGCGCGCGCGGGTGTTCTTCGGCGTGAGGTTGATGGTCAGCGTCGCGAGCCGCACCTCCTTCTTGCCGGGCAATTGCCGGCCGCCATCCACGAACATGCTCTTCACCTCGGGCAGCGCCCGAATCTTCTGCTCGATCGCGTCGCTGAGCTTGATCGTGTCCGGCAGCCGGGCGCCCGGGGGCAGCTCCAGCACGAACAGGGTGCGGGCCTGGTCCTCCGCCGGAAGGAAGCCCGCGGGCAGCAGGCCCGTGGAGGCGATCGACGCGGCAAAGCAGGCGATGCCGAGGATCAGGGTGATGAACTTGTGCCGCACCGACCAGGCCACCAGCCGGGTGTAGCCGCGCATCACGATCCCGTCCGTGGTGTGGTCGGGGCCGTGGTCGCGCAGGAAATAGGCGGCGAGCAGCGGCGTGATCAGCCGCGCCACCAGCAGCGACATGAACACCGCCGCCGCGATGGTCAGGCCGAACTGCTTGAAATACTGGCCGGCGATGCCGCCCATGAACGAGACCGGCGAGAAGATCGCGATGATCGTCGCCGTGATGGCGATGACCGCGAGCCCGATCTCGTCGGCCGCCTCCAGCGACGCGCGGTAGGGCGATTTCCCCATCCGCATGTGCCGGACGATGTTCTCGATCTCCACGATCGCGTCGTCCACCAGGATGCCGGTGACCAGCGTGATCGCCAGCAGGCTCACGGCGTTGAGCGAGAAGCCGAGTGCGCTCATCACCCAGAAGGTCGGCAGCACCGAGAGCGGCAGCGCCACCGCGGCGATCAGCGTCGCGCGCCAGTCGCGCAGGAACAGCAGCACCACGATGACCGCCAGCGCCGCGCCCTCGATCAGGCCCATCATCGCCGAGTGGTAGTTGCCGATCGTGTTGACGACGCTGGTGTCGATCAGGTCGAAGCGCACGTCCGGGTTGGCCGCGTGCAGCGCCGCGATCTTCTTCGCGACACCCACCGAGACGTCGGCGTCGCTGGCGCCGCTGGCCCGGGAGACCGCGAAGGCCACCACCGGCTCGCCGTTGAAGCGCGCGAAGGTGCGCGGCTCCTCGGCGGTGTCCGACAGGGTCGCCAGCTCGTCGAGGCGGACCTTGCGGTTGCCCGGCACCACGATCGAGGTCTTGGCGAGCGTATCGAGGCTCGCCGAGGCGGCGAGCGCCCGGATCGATTGCTCCTGGCCGCCGACCTCGCCGCGCCCGCCGGCCATGTCGGCCGAGGTCAGGCGCAATTGCCGGTTCACGTCCGCCGCGGTGATCCCGAGCGCCAGCAGCCGGTCGGGCTTGAGCGTGACCCGGATCTCCCGGGCGACGCCGCCCAGGCGCTCGACGCCGCCGACGCCCTTCACGCTCTGCAGGCCCCGGGCGACCACGTCGTCCACGAACCACGACAGATCCTCGGGCGTCATGGCGGGCGCGGAGGCGCCGTAGACCATGATCGGCAGGCCGGCGATCTCGACCCGGGAAACGATCGGCTCGTCGATGGTGCGCGGCAGGTTCTGGCGGATCTTGGCGATGGCGTCCTTGACGTCGTTGGTCGCCCGATCCTGGTTCACCTCCAGGCGGAACTCAATCGTCGTGGTCGAGATGCCCTCGGTGATGGTCGAGAGGATGTGCTTGACGCCCTTCACCCCGGCGACCGAATCCTCGACCCACTTCGTCACCTGGGTCTGCAACTCGGCCGGCGCCGCGCCCGACTGGGTGATCGTCACCGACACGATCGGGATGTCGATGTTCGGGAAGCGGGTGATCGGCAGGGCGCGGAAGCTCACCAGCCCGAGGATCATCAGGACCAGGAACAGCACCACCGAGGGCAGCGGCTTCCGGATCGCCCAGGCGGAGACGTTGAGGCGCATGGCAGGATCCTTCGACTCAGTCCTACCGCGGGGCCGCGTCGGCCATTGGGGCGCTGACGGGCGCGCTCATGGGCGTGCCCGCCGGCGCGGAGACGGCCCGCACCCGGTCGCCGTCGCGCAGGAAGCTGCCCGCCCGCACCACGACGGTCTCGCCGGCCGCGACGCCCGAGCGGAGTTCCGTATAGCCATCGGACGACAGGCCCGAGGTCACCGTACGCGCCTCGACGCGCCCGTCCTTGGCGACCAGGACGCTGGCCCGGCCGTCCGCCGCGTAGAGCAGGCTGGAAACCGGGACTGCGATGCCCTCGCGGCGCGCCACCTCGACGGTGCCGCGGGCGAAGGCACCGATGCGCAGGGCCGGATCGTCGGTGAGGCGGATGCGGACCTTTCCGAGCCGGGTCGCCCGGTCGACCTCCGGATAGACCCGGCGGACCTTGCCGCGGAGCTGGCGGCCGTCGTCGAGATCGAGGATTGCCGGGTCGCCCACCGTGATGCGGGCGAGCGAGGTCTCGGGCACCTCGCCCTCCAGCTCGATCTCACCGCGGGCGATCAGGCGGAACAGCGGCTCCCCCGCCGCCGTGACCGAGGCGCCGACCCGGGCTGTGCGCCGGTTGACGATGCCGGCCTCCGGCGCGCGAATGTCGGTGCGGGCGCGCCGCAGGGCGATCTCCGAACCGGCCGCCCGCGCGGTGGCGAGGTCGGCCTGGGCCGATTGCAGGCCGCCCTTGGCTGACGCCAGACGGCCTTCGGCGCCCTGCGCCGCCGAGACGCGCTGCTCCAGCACGGCCGCGGTGGCGTTGCCGGTCTTGGCCAGCGACTGGGCGCGCTCCAGCGACTGCTTGGCCTCGATACTGGCGGCCTCCGCCTGGACGATCTGGCTCCGGGCCTGGACGATCGCCGCCTCGGCCCGGGCGACCGCGGCGACGTTCGAGGCCTCCTGGGTGACGATCATCTCCTGGGACAGCCGTGCGAGCACCTGACCCTTGGTGACCCGGTCCCCCTCCTCGACCAAAAGCTCGGTGATGCGCAGGCCCTCGACCTCCGGAGCGACCAGGATCTCGTCCCGGGGGACCAGGGTGCCGGTGACGACCGCGCGCTCCACGATCTCGCGGCGCTGGGCCGGGACGACGGTGACGGCCGGGGCGATGGCGGCGGCATCGGGAACGGCGGCCGTTTCCACGGCCCGGGCCGGCGCCGCGGCCAGAAGCGCGATCCCGCATAGGAGGGAGAGGCGGGACGCGCGCCCGGACAGGATCTGCAAAACGGAAGCCTCGCTGGCGGCTCGATACTGGTTCTACCTCTCCGTCGCTGGGTAGATCGGCGTTTTCATGGCGCGGGCCCACGCGACGAGGAGAGGATAGCGGCTCGTGCCGGTCCCGTCCCTGGACGGTGAGCCGCAGGTCGGGTGTAGGTCAAAAGAGTTTCGGATGACGACCTTCGACCTGCAACCGACTGCGGGAGACGCGGTTATTAGATCGCAGGTCTTCACGACACCGGGGAGGGTTCTATGAGCATCTTTCAGATCAAGCAGGTGAAAAGCGGCGCCGTGGTCTGGACCGGTGCAGCGGACGACGAGCAGACGGCGCTCGACGCCATGGCCCGCGAGGCCGGCTATCGGGATTTCTCCGCCCTGCCGGACACGATTCGCGCCAACGGGCTCGAGGCGGCCAAGCTGGACCTGATTTCTTAAGTCAGCCGACGACGAGCCGCCCCATCCCGGCGTCCGTCCGCGCGGACGGGCGCCGTTTTCGTGCTCGGTCGGCGAGGCTCAAGGCGCAGGCTGAAGGTTCTTGAGAGCGTCGTTCAGCCAGCGCCACACCGTTCGATCGACGGCGATGGGAAAGTCCTTGCCCAGGACGCCCAGGAGCTCTCGGTATCGACCAAGGCGCCCGCCATTCCGCTCGTATTGCGTGACATGCCAATCCCGGAATGCCGAATCTGGCATGCGTCCGAGGGCGCGGGCCGACTCGGCAAGCCAAGTGCGCGCGAGGGCCTGGGCTTCGGGACTCCGCGGCGACAGATGTCTCGCGATCGCGTTGGCTGCATTCTCGTAGGCTATCCGCGAGGCCGTCCGGTAGGCGTCGGGATCCAGCGCGTCCGTCCAGAACGCCTTGGTCCCCTCCTGCACCTCGCGGACGAAGGTCGGATCCGCCAGAAGCCGCGAAAGCTCATCCCAGGCGGTGATCTGGTCCGGCGTGGGATCCTCTGGCAGTTCCGGCACGGTCATGGCGAGGAGCTGCCGCCGCCGGGGCGCATCAAGCGCCGTGCCCGCCGCGATGGCGTCGACGAATTGCTCCGCCAGAGCCTTCATCTGCTGATTGCTCAAGTTGCTCATGGTCCAAATCCTCCTCAGATCACCATCGGCAGGGTTTGGGATGCGAAGCGTGGCACGGAGGATCGTAGCCACTCGGTGCTTGGCCGCGATCTCGGCTTCAAGGATCTCCAGGCGCGTTCGCAGCACGTCGTGCAGCGACGGGCGACGTGCCAGCAACCGCCCGATCATATCGAGCCCGACCCCCGCCTCGCGCAGTGCTTGGATGAGGTCGAGCTTGGCGACATCCGCGTCGGTGTAGACCCGGTAGTTCGACGCGGATCGCAGGGTCGGCGGTAGCAGGCCCCTGTCTGAGTAGAACCGGATCCGCCGCACCGGTTGCCCGGAGAGGCGCGCCAGATCACCGATCGTGTACGTCTTCGCTCCCATGGCGACTCGATTACGGGTTCCACCACATGGAGGGTCAAGCCTGGTGCGCGCGGCTCTGGATCGTAAGGCGCGGCGCCAGAAGACTGTGACGGCCCTCTCCATCATTGCGAGCGCAGCGAAGCAACCCAGCGACACGCCATGGTCTGGGATCGCCCGCCACCCTGGCTCGCTTCGCTGCGCTCGCGATGACGGGTGGAGGAGTCGTTTCAGCGACTCGGTTGGAAACGGCCGCGCCTCAAGCGCGTCCGATCTGCCGGACCAGCGCCTCGATCGTCGCCGCGCAATCCGGGATCGCGCTCGGCCGGTGCAGTGCGGCGATCACCGACGGGTCGAGGGCGAGGCCGGCCTGGACCAGCCCGGGCCAGGCCCTGGCGCTGGGCCAGCCCGGATGGACCACTGCCGCGCCAAGCCTCTGCAGGGCCTCGGCCTTCTCGGTCTGCTCGCCATAGGCCCGCTCCTCCGGCAGGCACAGGAAGCGCTTGCCCTGCCCGGCGGCCAGCGCCACGAGGCCGTCGCCGCCGCCCCCGACCAGCAAGGCCGCCCGGGCGATCCGCGCCTCGACGTCGTCGACCCAGCCGTGCAGGTGCAGGTTTTCGGGGACTTCGCCGGAGCCGGATACGGGACCGAGGACGTGCCAGGACCGGTCTGGCACGGCGCGGGCCGCGCCGGCGAGGTCGGCGACATCGCCTCCCGCGCCGCCGCGGCCGAACACCACGACGATATCGTCGCCCGCCTCACCGGCCTTTTGGGCCGGCGCACCGAGGAACCCGGCATAGTGCGTCTTGGCGCGGACCCAATCGGGCACGTTGGCGCCGTCGAGGGCTTCGGGGAAGGGCGCGAGCAGGCGGGTGGCGCTGCGGAAGGCTTCGCAATGGGGACGGTCCGTCCGGGTGCCGGCGAGGCGCACGACCAGGGTCGGGACCGACAGGAGCCGCGCCAACAGGACGATCTCCACCGAGACGTCGACCACGATGAGGGCCGGCTCCGTCCGGGCGACCCATTCGGCGATGCGCGTCATCCGCGCACGCACGCCGGGATGGTTCAGGGGCGCGTAGTGGAACGCCTCGGGCCGTTCCGCCTCGCCGTCCCGTCCGTCGAACGCCGATCCGCCGAGCGGCCGGTCGTCGGGGAGGTCGAGCACGTCCAGGCCAGATGTCGCAATGTTCGGCGTGTCGAGCGCCGCCAGGGTGCCGATCAGCGTGCACGGCCGGGGCAGGGCGGCGGCGACCGCATGGGCGCGCTGGAGATGGCCCGCGCCCTGGTGGTGGACGTACCAGCCGATCCCGCGGGTCACGCCGCGTCCCGCAGAGACAGGGCGAGGGCGTCGAGGTCGGCGAGCGCCCGGTCGAGGGGGCATTCCCGGGCCGGTGCAGAACGCGATTCGAGGATGCGGTCGGCCCGCTCCACGAAGGCGATGTCGTTGATGCAGGCCTCCAAGGCCGCGCATGCGTCGGCGTCGAGCCCGAGCCGGGCGCAAGCCTCGCCCCGGGCCGATCCGGTCGCGTGGAAGGCCCGGCGCAGGGCGGCGCGGCGCAGGATCAGCGCCTGCCAATGGGCCGCCTCGGGCAGGAGATAGGGTTCGCCGGCCAGCACCCGGGCGCGGCGCGCCATCTCGGTGGCCATGCCGCCCGAGACCCGGCCCTGATGGCGGGCCGAGACCATCACGCGCACGTCCGGGCAATGGCGCAGGCGGGCGCCGCTCTCCCGAAGCAGGCCGACGAGGGCGTTGTCCTCCCCGCAGGGCAGGGGGGGCAACCCGCCGACCGCGCGGTAGAGCGCCACCGGGACGGCGAGGCTCGCGCCGGTATGGTCGCCGTGGCGCGGGGCGGGGTCGTGCGGCGGCGGGTCGAGGATGTCCTCCAGGCGGCGAACGCCGGCCCAGTACCGCTCGATCCGCGCGTGCAACGCGCCGAGGCGCGGGTCCGCGGCACCGTCATCGTCGATCACCAGGCGGCCGCCGACCACATCCGCGCCGTGCAGGGCCCGGAGATTCGCCGCGACCCAGTCGGCCGGAAAGCGCGCATCGGCATCGGTGGTGAGCAGGATCCCGCTCGGACCGACCTCGGCGTCGAGCCAGTCGGCGCCGGCATCGAGCGCCATGCGGCGGGCGGTGCCGACATGGGCCGCGGCGCCGTCCAGCGCCGCCTCGATCACCCGCAGCGTCAGGCTCGCCAGCGCGCCCGATGCCTCCTGGGCGTGGACCGCCGCGACCGTGCCGTCGGTGCAGTTGTTGGCGATCACCACCACCCGCAGCGGCGCCTCGGCCGAGAAACCCTCCTGCCGGGCCAGGGTGGCGAGCAGGATCGGCAGCCGCTCCGCCTCGTTGCGCGCGGGGATGCAGACGACGCAGGGCCGAGCGATCGGGGCTGCGGTTGCGAGGGGCATAGCGGTTTTCCCAACCTTGTCGGCGCGAACTCTCGAAACGTAGCGCTCTCATCACTTCCGTGCGGGTGCCCGGGTTCACGAACCGAAGTCCGGATCGTCCCCCGCTGAAAGAGATGACGCTTCAAAGCCTACACGCGCTTTCCCTCCCCCCTCCTGCGGAGGAGGGTGGGCTGGCCGATAGGCCGGGGCGGGAGACGGGAACCCGGCTCCGGGACTGGGCTCTATCGCCATGACGGGCAAAGCCGTCTTCTCCACCGTCGCCCTCCTCTCCGGACCCCGTTCGGGGTCCATCCTCCTCCGCATCGGGGGGAGGTAGAGCCGCAGTCCTGCCTGTGTGTGCTGTGACCCCGCAGTGTGGATCCGCACACC
>NZ_JAKSYN010000058.1:0-47587 GCF_022829565.1 Methylobacterium sp. J-001 | reverse complement strand
AGGGGCCACCCTCCCCCGCAGAGGGGGGAGGGAGGGCGTCGCGGCTGTCCGATCCAGTCGGACAGCCGCGACGCGAAAAACCAAAAAATCAAGCCGCACGTCCGCGGCGGCCCTCGACCAGCCACATGGCGAGCACAGCGGCCGCGAGCGCCGCGAGCGCCGCGAGGCCGAGCGCCAGCGGGTAGACCTCGACGCCGCGGATGTTGGCGCTGTCGCTCGGGCGGAAACCGATCCAGTCGCCGCCGGCCAACCGGCCGCTGCGCACGGTGGCGAGCCGCGGCACCTGGGTGGTGCCGCCGGCATCCGCGACCCGGCGGATCGAGCCGCCGCAGCCCTCCGCCACCGCCTTCAGGCGCTCGGTGTCGCTGAAGACGTCGGCGAGCTCGCGCGGATTGGCCGGACCGACGCTAACGAAGGCCACGAGGTTGCCCGAGCGCAGGGTGTGCAACCCCAGGGTCTCGGCGTCGAAGGTGCCGGTGAACAGGCCGGGCTCGCCGGGCTTCAGGGTGAGCGTCGTGACCTTCCCGGTCGGCCCGGTGACGGTGACCGGCTCGACCTGCTCGGCCATGGTCTGGCGCTCGACCCGCACCTCGCGACCGCGGCCCGTGGTCTGCGCCCGAAGGGCCTCCTCTTCGAGGGCCGGCTCCTTCATCAGCCAGTGCGCGAGGCGGCGCAGCAGATCGAGATAGGGGCCGCCCTCCTGGTAGCCCCGCGCCCAAAGCCAGGCGTGGTCGGACAGGAGCAGCGCTACGCGGCCCTTGTCCTCTCGGGACAGGGCGAGCAGCGGTAGGCCATCGGCCCCCGACAGGATCGGCTGGATGCCGGGCCGGGTGCGGGCCTGGACGATGCGCAGCCAGTCGCCCCAGGCGGGCGGGTTGGCGTCCGAGCCCGGCAGGTCGCGGGTGACAGGGTGGCGCTCGCCGACCTGGGTCGGCGTCGCCTTGTAGGGGCGCTCGACCACCCGACCGTCCGGGTCGCCCGGCAGGATGCTGGCCAGTCGCGTACGGGCGAGGCTCGCCGGTCCGGCATATTCGGGGCCGGCTGCGACGAGCAGCGCGCCGCCCTCACGGACATAGCGGACGATGTTGTCGAAATAGGACTGTGGCAGCACGCTCTGGTTGGCGTAGCGGTCAAAGATGATCAGGTCGAAGTCCTTGATCTTCTGAACGAACAGCTCGCGGGTCGGGAAGGCGATCAGCGACAGTTCGGAGATCGGCGTGCCGTCCTGCTTCTCCGGCGGGCGCAGAATGGTGAAGTGCACCAGATCGACGTTGGCGTCGGATTTCAGCAGGTTGCGCCAGGTCCGCTCGCCCTGGTGCGGCTCGCCGGACACCAGGAGCACCCGCAGCTTCTCACGGATGCCTTCGATCGGCAGGACGGCGCGGTTGTTGACCGTGGTCAATTCCCCCGGCAGCGGCTCGACTTCGATCTCGACGACGTTCGGGCCGCCATGCTCGATCCGGGTGGTCAGCGCGAACGGCTTGTCGGTTGCGACGTCCCGCCGGTCGATCTCCTCGCCGTCGCGGCGGACCGTGACCACGGCATGGCCGGTGCCGCCGCGCTCCATCACCTCGGCGCGGATCGAGAGATCCTTGCCGACGATGCCGAAGCGCGGCGCCTCCAACAGCTTGATCTGCCGGTCGCGCTCGTCCGGATGACCGGTGACCAGGACGTGGAGCGGCGCCTTGATGCCGAGCTGGGCTATCGCCGTGGGGATGTCGTGGACCACGCCGTCGGTGAGCATCACGATGCCGGCGAGCCGCTCGGGCGGCACGTCGGCAAGCGCTTGCCCCAGCGCCGTGAACAGCTTGGTGCCGTCGTCGCCATCCTTGGCGTCGGGCACATCGATGAAGCGCGGCTCGATATTGGTGAGCGCGCCGAAGCGGCGCTGCAGCTCGGCCCGGACCGAATCGGTCATCTGTGGCCGGTCGCCCAGCGCCTGCGAGCCGGAGCGGTCGACCACGATCGCGGCGATGTCCTTCACCGGCTCGCGGTCCTCCCGCACCAGGGCCGGGTTGGCGAGAGCGGCCAGCACAAGGGCGAGCACCAGGGCGCGCAGCAGCGCCGTCCGGCCCCGCGCCACGAAGGCGAGAACGGCCAGGATGACGACGATGAGCCCGAGAGCGGCCAGGACCGACCAGGGCAGGAGAGGGGTGAAGCTGAGGCTCAGCATGGGGCGGAGCGCTCCGGTTCGGTGGTGCGGTGGCTTCTTCCGCCGGGCGAGCTACGGCCTAAGCCTTTTTTGACCGTGGCCGTCGTCTGGGCGTGACCGCGGAAGGCGCCGGTCCCCCCTCCCGTGCGGGAGAGAGACAGGGTGAGGGATGCGACCTTTCTGGATAGACCTGACCCCCCACCCCAATCCTTTCCAGGACAGGCTAACAGATTTACATATTGCTGCCGGATGAGAGCCAAGGCTAACCCCAAGCGCGTCTCCCTCCCCCCTCTGCGGGAGAGGGTGGCCCCTGCGTCAGCAGGGGTCGGGAGAGGGGAACCCGGGTTCCGAAAGGGGCGGGGGCGGCATGACGGCCGCAGCCTTGTCCTGAACCGTCGCTCCCCTCTCCCGACCCCCTTTCGGGGGCCACCCTCCCCTACAGAGGGGGGAGGGAGAGTCGCGGTGTTTCCCATCTCTTCTGCCGACCTCGATATATGAATCTGCAAGCCCGCACGGGAGAGGGGGCGCGTCGCGGCCTGCGACAGCGCCCGCGCATCGCGTTCGTGTCGCCCGTAGTCCACAGAGGGGGGAGGGGCTTCGGCGCCTCGCTGGTTATCCAAAAAACTCACTGCCCCAGCCGCTCCAGCAGCGCGGGCACGTGGACCTGGTCTGCTTTGTAGTTTCCGGTGAGCGTGTAGATCACGATGTTAACGCCGCCCCGGAACGCCATCTCACGCTGGCGCTGGTCGCCGCCGACCACCGGGTAAAGCGGCTCGCCGCGGCGGCCCACCGCCCAGGCGGCGGCGAGGTCGTTCCCGGTGATGATGATCGGGCTGACGCCGTCGCCGGCCCGGGCGGGGCGGCGTTCGGCGCCTTCGGCGGCGGGGGGCAGCGCCTCGACCCAGGTCTGGCCCGTGGCGTAGCGGCCCGGGAAGCTGTCGACGAGATAGAACGCCTTGGTCAGCACATGGTCCAGGGGCACCGGCTCCAGTTCCGGTACTTCGAGGGTCGCCAGCATCTTGCGCAGGTAAGCCGCCTCCGGCGAGGGGGGGGCGCCGGGGCGGGCGGTGAGCGCGTCGCGGGTGTCGAACAGGACCGTGCCGCCGTTGCGCATGAACGCGTCGATCTTGCGGATCGCCGCCTCGGAGGGCTGGGGCCGGGACGGCGCGATCGGCCAGTAGATCAGCGGGTAGAAGGCCAGCTCATCCTTGGCCGGATCGATGCCGGCGGGCTCGCCCGGTTCGAGGGCGGTGCGCGAGGCGAGCATTTGGGTCAGGCCGGTCAGGCCGGCCCGGCTCGCCTCGTCGACGGCGGCGTCGCCGGTGATCACGTAAGCGAGCCGCGTGACGAGGGCGGATTCGATACCGTTCGGCCGGTTGGCCGCGGGCTCCTCGGCGCGCAACGGCTGCGCCGGCATTGCGGCGAACAGGAGCAAACCCGCGAAGGCCAGCACGGCCGGGCGCCCGCGCAGGCGGCTCGCCCAGGCCGAGCGGCGCAGGAAGCCGCCGAGCCACAGGCCGGCCAGGGTGTCGAGGGCGAGCAGCAGCAGCGCCAGGGTGAACAGGGTCGGGCGCAGATCCAGGGTCTCGGCTCCGGCGAGGGTTCCGATCCGGGCGCCGTCCAGCGCCGCGGTGTCGAGGGGCTTCAGGCGGTCGTCGGGCTTAAGGGCGTTGACGCTGATGCCGCCATCGGCCGGTCCGTAGAAACCGGGCGGGTGCTCGGCGTTCCCCCGGTCGGCATAGTCGGCCGCGACCGCGGTGGCGGAGGCGGGGGGCGAGCCGAGCGCCCCGAACCCGTCCAGCGTCGCCCGGGGGGCGAGTACCACCGCGGAGGCGCGGCTCGCCTCGCCCGCCGGGGGCGCCGAGGTGCCGGCGAGACCCACGACGCGCCGGAGCATGTCGATGAACAGCCCCGAGAGCGGCAGGTTCGACCAGGTCGTGTCGGCGGTGACGTGGAACAGCACCAGCGTGCCCTGGCCCCGCTTCTGCGCGGTGACGATCGGCGTGCCGTCCTGCAGGGAGGCCCAGGTCCGGTTCGGCAGGTCGCCGTCCGGCTCGGCCAGGATCTGGCGGCGCACGCCGATATCGGCGGGCGGCGTCAGCCCCGCGAAGGGGCTCTCGGGTGGGAATGGCGCCAGGGTCTTGGGGCTGTCCCAGGACAGGGTGCCGCCCAGCGTCCGGTTGCCCCGGCGCAGGCGGACCGGCACCAGCGGGTCGTTGCCGGCGGCGAGGCGCGGGCCGGCGAAGCGCAGCAGCATGCCGCCGGCCTTCACGAAGCTCTCGACCCGGGCGGTGGTCTTCTCGTCCAGCGCCCCGACATCGGCCAGCACTAGCACCGAGACCTGGTTGTCGAGGAGCTGGTTGATCGACTCCGCCGTACCCTTGGCGCCGCGCGCCTCCTGAACGTCGGCGAAGGGCTGGAGCGCCCGGGCAAGGTAATAGGTCGGTGCCAGCAGGGGTTGGGTCTGATCCAAGGTGCCGCCGAAGACGAGCCCCACCCGGCGGCGCTTGCCGCGTTCGTCCTGCAGCACGACGGCCCCGGCCGAGCGTTCCCCGGCGATCTCCAGGCGGCTGATGCTGTTGCGCAGCTCCACGGGCATCTCGAACGTCGCCGTCGCCTCGGTGGCGTCGGCCGCGAAGGCGATGTCGCGCTCGGCCAGCGGCAGGCCCTTCTGATCGAGGGCCCGGATCACGCCGGTGTCGCGCCCGTTCGGGGCCGCCCGCAGGGCCCGGGCCGTGAGGGTGCCGCCGGTCTCGGAGGCGGTGAGCGCCAGGGCCGGCGGTTTTTCCGCCCGCAGCACCGTCAGGGCAGCGCCGCTGTTGCCGACGAGGTCGGCCAGGCCCTTAGCGAAGCGCTCGTCGCTGGCGCCGGCGACGCCGTCGCTGATCCAGACGAGGCCGGCGCCCCGGTTCTTCTCCAGGAACGCGCCGATGCTGGCCAGATGCGCGTCGCGGGTCGGCAGGATCGGGCGCGGCGCCAGGGCGCGCAGGCGCTCCAGGGCGGCGGCTGGCGTCCTGGCCTCGAAGGCCGCAGGCGGCTCGGCCAGGCCGATCACCGCCACCGGCCGCCCGTCCCGAGCCGCGCCCTCGACCGCGTCGGTGGCGACACGCAGCCGGTCGCGCCAGTCGTGCGCGGCGGCGAAGCCGTTGTCGAGCAGCACAAGGAGCGCGCTGCGCCCGCCGCCCGCCCCGACACCACCGGGATTCCAGACCGGGCCGGCCACCGCCAGGATCAGCGCGGCGGCGATCAGCAGGCGCAGGAGCAGCAGCCAGGGCGGGGTGCGCGCCGGCGTCTGCCGTTGCGGGATGAGGTCGGCGACGAGCTTGAGCGGCGGGAATTCGATCCGGCGCGGGCGCGGCGGCGTGACCCGCAGCAGGAACAACAGGGCCGGCAGGCCGATCAGGGCTGCGAGCGCCAGGGGCGCCGCGAAGGTCAGACCGAGCATGGCGGCATCACTCCGGGCCGCGCGCGGCGATCAGCGTGGCCAGCCGCAGGGCTGCCTCGCTCGCAGGGCGGTCGGTGCGGTGGATGGTGAGCGTCCAGCCCTGTTGGCGGACGATCGCCTGGAGGGCGGCGCGGTGCTCGGCGATGCGGGCGCGGTAGCGGTCGCCCCAGGCGCCGGCGTCGCCGATCGCGAGGCTGAGCCCGCCTTCGAGGTCGTGCAGCACGGCCTGACCGGTGAACGGGAACGTCTCTTCGATCGGATCGACGACCATCAGCAGATGGCCGCGGCTGCCCCGCCCGGCGAGGCTTTGCATGGCGGTCGCGATCCGGTCGGGATCGGTGAGGAAGTCGCCGATCAGCACCACCTCGTCGAAGCGCGCCGGGGTTGCCCGGGGCGGCAAGTCCTGCTCCAGGCCGGACTTGTCCGCGATCAGCGCCTGGATCATCCGCTCGACGATGCCCCGCGAGGCGGTGGCCCGGGTCAGCCCCAGGAGCCCGACCCGCTCGCCGCCCTCCACGAAGGCGTCGGCGAGGGCCAGGCCGAGGATCAGGGCCCGCTCGACCTTGGAGGCCGCCGCGAGGTCGGAGGCAAAACCCATCGAGGCGGAGCGGTCGATCCAGAGCCAGATGTTGTGGGCCGCCTCCCATTCCCGTTCGCGCACGTAGAGCCGGTCGTCCCGGGCGGAGCGGCGCCAATCGACCCGCGCGGCGGCCTCGCCGGTGACGAAGGGGCGGAACTGCCAGAAACTTTCGCCTGGCCCGGCCCGGCGGCGGCCGTGCAGGCCGTGGGCCAGCAGGCTCGACACCCGTCGCGCCTCCAGGACGAGGCGGGGCATTTTTTCGGAGAGGGCGGTCGCGCCCTCGCTCTCGCGCCTGCCGGGGGTGCGCCGTTCGGAGTTGAGGGCGTGTGTCCCGACCAAGGCTAAAGCTTCTCGGCGAGCTTGCCGATCAGGCCCTCGATAGTCTCGCCGTCGGCGCGGGCGGTGTAGCTCAGCGCCATCCGGTGCTTGAGCACCGGCTCGGCCAGGGCCTTCACGTCGGCCACGGAGGGCGCGACCCGGCCCTCGATCAGCGCCCGGGCACGGGCGGCCAGCGTCAGCGCCTGGCTGGCGCGGGGGCCGGGGCCCCAGAGCAGCTTGTCCTTGACCAGCGGGTCTCCGCCATCGGGCCGGGCGGCGCGCACGAGGTCGAGGATCGCCTCGACCACGGCCTCGCCCACGGGCAGCCGGCGCACCAGGCGCTGGGCAGTGAGCAGCTGCTCGGTGGACATCACCGCGTGCGGGCGCACCTCGTCGATGCCGGTGGTCTCGATCAGGATCCGGCGCTCGGCGGCGCGGTCGGGATAGCCGACGTTGATCTCCAGCAGGAAGCGGTCGAGCTGCGCCTCGGGCAGCGGGTAGGTGCCTTCCTGCTCGATCGGGTTCTGGGTGGCCAGCACGTGGAACGGCCGCGGCAGGTCGTGGCGGGCGCCGGCAACCGAGACGTGGCCCTCCTGCATCGCCTGGAGCAGGGCCGATTGCGTCCGCGGGCTCGCCCGGTTGATCTCGTCGGCCATCAGGAGCTGGGTGAAGACCGGCCCCTGCACGAACCGGAACGCCCGGCGGCGCTCGGCATCCTCCTCCAGGATCTCTGTGCCGAGGATGTCGGACGGCATCAGGTCCGGGGTGAACTGCACGCGCCGCGCGTCGAGGCCGAGTACGGTGCCCAGCGTCTCCACGAGCTTGGTCTTGGCGAGCCCCGGCAGGCCGACGAGCAGGCCGTGGCCGCCCGCCAGGATCGTCACCAGGGCGAGATCGACGACCTTCTCCTGCCCGAAGATCACCCCGTGGATCGCGTCGCGCGCCTGACCCACCGCGGCGAGGCAGGTCTCCGCGGTCGCCACGATGCCGTCGTCAAGGCTGGTGGCCGGGCTGATCGCCTGCGTCATGCGGTTGTCCGTCTCCTGTCCGGGGCTCCGGGGAACCCCGTCGGTCATCCGGTCAATGTGGGGCCGTTCGCACCGGGCTGGCAAGGTCGGGATCGCCGCACGCGGTTTGGGCGGGATTATCCGAGGGGTCGGAGCCGCTGCGCGGCAGCACCGCGACACGGCCCTTGGCGCAGGCCGGCTGGACCATTAGGAAGGCGCGCGAGCCGGGGCGGCCGGCTGAACCTCCTGATGTCTCTCGCGGATTGCGGCGTGGGCAGCACAGCGGGCCTCCCGCGTATCCGGTAAACACCATGCGCCTTCGAGATGTGTTCGTCGCAGGGCCCGCGCGGTCCCTCACGCGCCCGCTGGCCCGGCGCCTGAAGCGGCGGCGGACGAACGAGCCCCGGCAGGCGGATCTGGTGGCGGCCGTGAAGGCCTCGGGCCTGTTCGATCCGGCCTGGTACGCGCGGCGCTATCCCGACGTGGTCGGCGAGGGGATCGATCCGCTCGTGCACTACGCGGTCCATGGCGGGCGCGAGGGCCGCTGGCCGTCGCCGCTGTTCCACGGCGACCGCTATCTCGACGCCGTCCCGGGCCTGCGCGCCGAGGGCGTGAACCCGCTGATCCACTACGTCGAGCGCGGCGCCGATGCCGGCATCGCTCCCAACCCGCTGTTCGACCCGGACTGGTACGCGCAGCGCTATCTCGGCGGCGCCGACGCCCGCGCCCGGGCGTTCTTCCACTTCCTAAAAAGCCCCGACACCGACCCATCGCCGCTGTTTGACTCCGCCTGGTACCGGTCGCGCTACCCGGATGCCCGGGAGGCGGGCGGCATCGCGCTCAGTCACTATTTCGAGACCGGGCGGAAGCAGGGCTACCTGCGCAATCCGGAAGAGTTCGCCGGGCTGTCCCGGCATGTCGACCTGATCCGCCGCTCGGGCATCTTCGACGCCGAGTTCTATCGCGGGCGCTGCCCCGAGGCCGAGACCAGCGGACTCGAGCCGCTGGAGCATTACGTGATGGCCGGCGGCTATCGCCGCTACGCCCCGCATCCCCTGTTCGACCCGGACTGGTACGCCGCGCAATCGGCGGCGGTGCGCGCCGACAGCCTCAACCCGCTGGTGCATTTCCTGGAGCACGGCGCCCGGGAGGGACTCGATCCCGGCCCCTGGTTCGACACGCGCTGGTACACCAAGACCTATCTCGCCGACGACGAGACGGAGGCCAATCCGCTCGCGCATTTCCTGACCGACAATGGCCGGCGCACGAGCCCGTCCCCACGCTTCGACGCGCCCTGGTACCTCGCCCGCTACCCCCGGGTCGCGGCGCTTGGGCTCAACCCCCTGGTCGATTACGTCACGACCGGGCTTGAGGCGGGGCGGCTGACCCGCCGGGTCGCCGGCACCGCGGTCCCGGAGGCGGCCGACGCCCGGCTGTCCTGCCTGAAGCGGGAGCCGCGCCGGCACGGCCGCACTGCTCTGTTCATCACCCACGCGCCGGAGGGGCGCATCCGCGGCCATGTCGAGCCCTACCTGCGGGCGTTTTCCGAAAACGGCATCGACATCGTGCTGATCATCGCGGCCGACCAGCACAAGACCGTGGTGCCGGAGGCGATCCTGACGCTGTGCGCCTCAGCCTACCTGCGCGAGAACACGGGCTTCGATTTCGCGGCCTGGGCGCATGTCCTCCTGGAGGACGACGACCTGCTCGACTCCGAGACCCTGTATCTCGCCAACGACAGCCTGGTCGGGCCTCTGGACAGCGGCGACTTTGCCGGGCTGCTGGCGAAGATCGATGCCTACCCGGAGGCGGTGATCGGGCTCGCCGACAACTTCTACTACAGTCACCACCTGCAGAGCTTCTTCCTGGCCCTGAAGAAGCGCTGCCTGTCCTCCTACGCCTTCAACCACTTCATCCAGTCGGTGGCGAACTGGCCGGACAAGAACACCGTCATCACCGAGTACGAATTGACCTTCTCCGGGCGGATGCGGGCCGCGGGGCTCGGCATGCGCAGCCTGTTCTCGGCCCAGAACAAGCACATGACGCTGGTCAACGACCCGCGCAACAACCGCACCCTGTTCGACTGGGAGAACATGCTCGGTCAGGGCTTCCCGTTCGTGAAGCGCTCGCTCCTGGGCGAGCACGCCGCGATCGGCGGCACGGCGGTGCGCGCGGCGATCGAGGAGCGCGGCTTCGATCTCGACCGGCTCGACCAGACCTTCACCTATCCCGGCCCCAAGATCTGGGCCGACCTGCGCAGGCCCCAGGCGCCGGAGCGGCCGCTGCGGGTCTCCTACGTCTCGCCGATGAACTACGCCAACGGGCTCGGCGTCGCGGCGCGCAGCTACGTGCGGGCGCTGCACCGGGCGCCCTTCGCCCTGAACGTGCATCCGATGGAGCGCTCGTTCCACGTCCATGCCCGGGTCGGGCCGGGCTGGCAGGCCCGGACCTTCTCGGGGGCGCCGGATGTCGCCCTGGTGCATTTCAACGGCGACAGCTGGCATTCGCTGATGAGCGAACGGCAGCTCGCCATCGCCGCGAGCGCGCGGCTCAAGATCGGGCTGTTCGTCTGGGAGACCTCGCACGTGCCCGGGGGCTGGCTGCCCACCGTGGACGGTCTCGACGCGATCTGGGCGCCCACCGAGTTCTGCGCCGCGATCTTCCGCCAGATCACCGACATCCCGGTCGATGTCGTGCCCTACGTCGTCGAGAACGAGCCCGGCGAGCCGGCAAGCGCTGCCGCCAAGGCCAACCTGCGCAAGGCGTTCTCCATCGACCCGGCCAGACGCGTCATCCTCTACGCCTTCGACGGGTCGAGCTACCTCGCGCGGAAGAACCCGCACGCGCTGATCCGGGCGTTCCGGGCCGCGGGGCTGGCGCGATCCGGCTGGCAGCTCGTGCTCAAGACCAAGCACGTGTTCGACCTGCCCGACGAGGGCAAGAAGCTGCTCGACCTCGTCGGCAAGACCGGCGACGTGGTGGTGATCGACCAGCCGCTGTCCCAAAACGAGCTCGGCGCCCTGTTCGAGCTCTGCGCGGTCTATGCCTCGTCGCATTCCTCGGAAGGCTTCGGCCTAACGATCGCCGAGGCGATGGAGATGGGCAAGGTCGTGGTCGCCACCGATTACGGCGGCAGCCGCGACTTCCTCGACGCCACCTGCGGCTTCCCGGTGAAGGCCGAGATCGCCGCCCTGGACCAGACCTACGGACCGTATCTGCGCGGCGCCGAATGGGGGCAGGTGGACGAGGCCGACCTCGCCCGCGCGCTCACCGACGCCGCCCGGGCGGTGACCAGCGGCGACGCCGCGCGGATCGGCGCCGCCGCCCGCGCCCGGATCCGCGAGCGCCTGTCGATCGGCGCGGTGGCCGCCGCCATGGAGGCGAGCGTCAGCCGGCTCCTCGCTGCCGAACGCATTTGACGCCCGGGAGACGCAATCCGTGTTGAACAAGAAGCCGGTCCCGGCCCCGTCGGCCTCCTGGAGCGCGCGCACCTGGCCGGACGCGATCCTGCCGCTGCCCCTCGACGAGCGCTTTCACCCGGTCGGCGAGCGCAAGCTCGGACAGGTCGCCGCCGGCCAGCTTCCCGCCTGCCGGGCCGTGTTCGTGGCTCCGGCCGCGTCCGATCTGCACCCGGACCTGTTCGCGCCGATCCTCGCCGCGATGGCCGAGCGGCCGGATATCGGCATCTTCTACGGCGACGACGCCGTGGTGGACGGCGCGGGCCAGGTCCGCAGCGTCCATTGCAAGCCGGCCTTCAACCCGGCCCTGCTCATGGCCGACGATTACATCGGCTTCCCGCTGGTGATCCGCGTCTCGGCCCTGGCGAGCCTCACCCCGGATTTCGGCCGTCGCACCGGCAACGCCGCCTGGTTCCGGCTGCTGCTCGACGCGATCGCGGCGGGCATCGGCATCGACCGGATCCCGCAGACGCTGATCGCCTCGCCGCTGGCGCGCCCGAAGGCGAAGCGCGCCGCCCGGGCCGACGTGCTCGACCGCTGGTTCCAGGGCTCCGGTTCCCCCTTGCGCACCGTCCCCGGCCTGACCCCGGACACGCTGGAGATCCGCCGCAGCCTCGACGCGCGGCCGCCCGTGACCCTGGTGGTCCCCACCGCCCAGAGCCGGCCCCGGGATGAAGAGGGTCGGATGATCGAGGGCGCCAAGCCCCACGTGATCAACCTCCTTGATAGCCTCGGACGCAGCAGCTACCCGGCCGACCGGATCCGGGTGCTGATCGGCGACGACAAGGCCGACGACGCGATCTACCGCGGCCGCTCCGACCGCTTCGCCGTGACCCGCCTGCTCACCGCGCGGCCCGAGGGCGCGCCGTTCAACTACGCGGCCAAGATGAACACCCTCTGGCGCGCCGCCGAGACCGACCTCGTCATCCTGATGAACGACGACCTGGTGGTGCGCCGCCCGGGCTGGATCGAGGCGCTCCTGACCTTCGCGCTGGACCGCGGCGTCGGTGGCGTCGGCGGGCGGCTGCTGTTCCCGAACGGCAAGATCCAGCATGCCAGCATGTTCGGCGGCATCTTCGATGTCTGCGCCCATCCCTGGTACAACCGCGACGCGGCCGAGCCGACCTACGGCGACTGGGCGCTGGCGCAGCGCGACTGCTCGTCGGTCACGGGCGCCCTGTTCGCCACCCGCAAGGCGGTGCTGGAGGCGGTGAACGGCTTCGACGAGAGCTTCGCCCTCGACTTCAACGACGTCGACCTGTGCTTCAAGCTGCGGATGCTCGGCTACCGCATCGTCTACACGCCGTTCGCCGAGATGGCGCACCACGAGAGCGCCTCCCGGCAGACCAGCTTCGCCCCGGGCTCGCAGATCGCGCGCTTCCTGCGCCGCTGGCACGACGTGCTCACCGACGACCCCGCCTACAGCCCGCAGCTGCGCACCGACACCGACGTGGTCGCCCCCCGGGCCGACGCGGCCCGCTGGGTGACCGAGCGAAGAGCAGGGCAGACGGCCTGAGCCTGCCAAGATCGAGACCGTGCGCCGCTCCTCCTCATTGATTGGGTAGCGAAGCCAGAAGGTGCCGGACGAAGCGCTGGTCCCCTCTCCCGTGCGGGCTAGCGGATTCACACTTCAAAAAGCTCTATCGCAAGTCTCTGAAACACAACGCGTTTCCCCTCCCCCTTGCGGGGAGGGGTCAGGGGTGGGGGTGGTGCCGGAGAAGGCGCAGTGGTGCCTTCTGAGCGACCCCCACCTCCAACTCCTCCCCGCAAGGGGGAGGAGAGCGCGCCGCGCTTTCCGCAAGCCGTTGTGTGAATATCGTATCCCGTGAGGGAGAGGGACAGGGTGAGGGGTGCGACCTCTCCGGAAAGACCTGGTTCCTCACCCCAACCCTCTCCTGAACGGGAGAGGGGGCGCGTTGCGCCTCACAGATGCCGACCTGCGAGCACCAAAAATCTGGGACAGACAGGGCCTTGTCATGTCTGAACGGCGCCTCTTGTCGAACCGTAGACGGGTTGAAGTTTGATCCCTTACAGCGCCTCGCCGCGCATCAGCCGGGGCCGGGTGCCCCGGGAGGCCGCGGCCTCGCCGATGAAGAACCGCTTGAGGCGGGGCAGCCGGTCGACGATTCCAAGGCCGAGATCGCGGGCGAGCCGCAGCGGCAGGGCGTCGTTGGAGAACAGCCGGTTCAGCCCGTCGGTCGCCGCCGCCATGGCGAAGCTGTCGAACCGGCGGGCGCGCTCGTAGGCCCGCAGCACGTCCGGGCCTCCCGGATCGAGGCCGAGGCGGAGCGCTCCGGTCACCGCTTCCGCCAGCGCCGCGGCGTCGGCCAGGCCAAGATTGAGGCCCTGGCCGGCGATCGGGTGGATGACGTGGGCGGAATCCCCCAGCAGCGCCAGCCGTTCCGCCCGGAACGCCCGCGCGATGCCGAAGGCCAGGGGATGCCGGCTGGGCCCGTACTCCAGGGCCAGCGTGCCCAGATCCAGGGTGAACCGGCGCTCGATCTCGGCCAGCACCTCGTTGGGCTCGCCCGACAGCAGCGCGTCGGCCTCGTCGGCGCGCTCGGTCCAGACGATCGAGGAGCGGTGGCCGAGGGGGCCGCCGTCCCGCAGCGGCAGGATCGCGAAGGGGCCGGCCGGCAGGAAATGCTCGAAGGCGCGCCCGCGATGCGGCCGGGCATGCCCGATCGTGGCGACGATGCCGACCTGCGGATAGGACCAGCCGACCCAGCCGATTCGCGCCGCCTCGCGCAGCCGCGAGCGCGCCCCGTCGGCGGCCACCAGCAGGTCGGCCCTGAGGGGCGCACCTGCGGTCAGCTCCGCCCGGATCGCCGCGCCCTCCGGTACCGCCCGCACCACGCCCCCGGTACGGATGTCGACGCCCGCGTCCCGGCAGGCGTCGGAGAGAGCCCGCGCCAGGGGCTCGGCCTCGACCATGTGGGCGAAGGGCTCGCCCACCGCCCGGTCGGGCTGGTCTTCTTCCTCCGGCCCGAAGGTCAAGAAGACTGGCCGGACCGGGTCGGCGAGGCGGCTGTCGGAGATCACCATCTCGGCGATCGGCTCGGCGGCGGCCGCGATTCGCTCCCACAGCCCGAGCTGCGTCAGCATCCGCCGCCCGCCCGCCGCCAGCGCATAGGCGCGGCCGCGATGCCGGGCGGGATCGGCGCCGTGGGGGTCGATCACGGTCACGGCGAGCGCCGGGCCGTGGGCCTGCTTGAGCGCGAAGGTCAGGGCGAGGCTGGCGAGGCCGCCGCCGGCGATCAGGAGGCTGCGGCTGCCGGGGCGGGGCGTCTGGGCCGTCATCGTCACGGATCTCCGATCTGGGGGCCGAGCGCGTGGATCGCTCTGCCCGAAAGGCCTATGTCGCGTTTGGACGACGAACGGAAACCCCGCGACTCATGACCGACGCCACCACCGACGCGATGACCGACGCGGTCGCCGAGCTCATCGCCATCCTCGACCTGGAGCGGCTCGAGGTCGACCTGTTCCGCGGCCAGAACCCAAAGACCGGCTGGCGCCGGGTGTTCGGCGGCCAGGTGGTGGCGCAGGCCCTGGTGGCCGCCACCCGCACGGTGCCGGACGACCGGCCGGCCCATTCGCTCCACGCTTATTTCATGCTCCCCGGCGATCCCCGCGCGCCGATCGTCTACGAGGTCGAGCGCATCCGCGACGGGCGCAGCTTCACCACCCGGCGGGTCAAGGCGATCCAGCACGGGCGGGCGATCTTCGCCACCACGATCTCCTATCAGGTCTCCGAGGGCGGGTTCGAGCACCAACCGGCGATGCCGGATGTCGCGGGGCCCGACGGCCTGCTCGACGGCAAGGCGCTGGCCGCCTCCGGCGCCACCGGCATGCCCGAGGCGGTGGCCGCCTATTT
This sequence comes from Methylobacterium sp. J-001, assembly GCF_022829565.1. Taxonomy (NCBI): domain Bacteria; kingdom Pseudomonadati; phylum Pseudomonadota; class Alphaproteobacteria; order Hyphomicrobiales; family Methylobacteriaceae; genus Methylobacterium; species Methylobacterium sp. J-001. The sequence continues at coordinate 32,753 of NZ_JAKSYN010000058.1, read as the reverse complement.
CGGCCGCGAGCGCCCGATCGAGCTGCGCCCCGTGGACCTCGACCGCTACATCGCCCGCCGCAAGGACGGGGCGCCGCCTAAGCCGGTGTTCAATGTCTGGCTGCGCGCCGCCTCTTCCCTGCCGGACGACCCGGCCCTGCACCAGGCGGTGCTGGCCTACGCCTCCGACATGACCCTGCTCGACGTGTCGCTGATCCCGCATGCCAGCTCGGTGTTCGACCCCGGTATCCAGGCGGCGAGCCTCGACCACGCGCTCTGGTTCCACCGCCCGGTCCGGATCGACGAGTGGCTGCTCTACGCCCAGGACAGTCCGGCCGCCGGGGGGGCGCGCGGCTTCGCCCGCGGCCAGATCTTCGATCGCGCCGGCAACCTCGTCGCCTCGGTGGCGCAGGAAGGCCTGATCCGCCCGCACGGGGATTAAAACGCCGTCGCGGACGTGTGTTGCAGAAATGCACCGACGGTAATTGCACACTTTCGCAGCGATTGCCCGCTTCGTGAGCATGATCGCCGCGGTGTCTGCCTTGTGCTTCGCCGGGTCCGGTTATTTGCTGGGCATATCAGCGTCCGGCCAGAAAGTTCCTCATGAGGCCTGCGTGGCATAGTCCTTGAATAGCCCCGCTCAACCGCGGGCCAGCCCGGCTCGGCGGGCGGCCTGGACCGGGCTGCCGCAGGGATCGGGCGACGGCATCGGTTCCCAGGGACTCGGTAAGGGGGCGCCGCCCATGAAGATCGTGATGGCCATCATCAAGCCGTTCAAGCTGGAGGAGGTGCGCGACGCGCTCACCGGAATTGGCGTCCACGGACTGACGGTGACGGAAGTGAAGGGCTACGGCCGTCAGAAGGGCCACACCGAGATCTACCGGGGCGCGGAATACGCGGTGAGCTTCCTGCCCAAGCTCAAGATCGAGGTCGCGGTCGCCTCCGACCTGACCGCCAGCGTCATCGACGCCATCGCAGGTGCGGCGCGCACCGGCCAGATCGGCGACGGCAAGATCTTCGTGCTGCCCCTCGAGAAGGCGGTGCGCATCCGGACCGGCGAGACCGACGCCGACGCCCTCTGAGCCGGCTCGCTGCCAGCCTCGACCTTTCCCCAACGCTCAACGAATCGTGACCGGAGCCACCAGTCCATGAAAGTTCGTAATGCCCTCATGCTCGGCTTGGGAGGCGCGGCGCTCGCCGCCCTCCTGATCGAGCCGTCCCTGGCGCAGACTCCGACGACGGAAGCCGTCTCCGCGGCACCGGCGGCGGCTGCGGCCGTGCCCCTGCCCAACAAGGGCGACACCGCCTGGATGCTGATCTCCTCGGCGCTGGTGCTGATGATGAGCGTGCCGGGCCTGGCCCTTTTCTACGGCGGCCTGGTGCGCACCAAGAACATGCTCTCGGTGCTGACCCAGGTCTTCGCGATCGTGTCGATCGTCGGCCTGCTCTGGGTGTTCTACGGCTACAGCCTCGCCTTCACCAACGGCGGCGGCATCAATGACTTCGTCGGCGGCTTCTCGAAGGCCTTCCTCAAGGGCATCGACGCGAATTCGACGGTGGCGACCTTCTCCAACGGCGTCGTGATCCCAGAATACGTCTATCTCTGCTTCCAGATGACGTTCGCCATGATCACGCCCGCGCTGATCGTCGGCGCCTTCGCCGAGCGGATGAAGTTCTCCGCGCTCGTGGTGTTCACGATCCTCTGGGTCACGGTCATCTATTTCCCGATGGCCCACATGGTCTGGTACTGGGGCGGCCCTGACGCGGTCGGCAACGCCGCCAAGGCGCTCGCCGCCGCCACCGACGACGCCTCGAAGGCGACCGCTCAGGCGGCGCTGGACGCGGTCAACAAGGATGCGGGCTTCCTCTTCCAGAAGGGCGCCCTCGACTTCGCCGGCGGCACCGTGGTGCACATCAACGCGGGTATCGCCGGCTTCGTCGGCTGCCTGATCATGGGCAAGCGCATCGGTTACGGCCGCGACCTGCTCGCTCCGCACTCGCTGACCATGACCATGATCGGCGCCTCGCTGCTGTGGGTCGGCTGGTTCGGCTTCAACGCCGGCTCGAACCTCGAGTCCAACGGCACCGCCGCGCTGGCGATGCTGAACACCTTCGTGGCGACCTGCGGCGCCGCGGTGGCGTGGCTGTTCGCCGAGTGGGCGCTCAAGGGCAAGCCGTCGCTGCTCGGCATGCTCTCGGGCGCGGTGGCCGGCCTCGTGGCCGTCACCCCGGCTTCGGGCTTCGCCGGCCCGATGGGCTCGATCGTGCTCGGCCTCGTGGCCGGCGTGGTCTGCTTCGTGATGTGCTCCACCGTGAAGAACGCGCTCGGCTACGACGACTCGCTCGACGTGTTCGGCGTGCACTGCGTCGGCGGCATCCTGGGCGCCCTGGCGACCGGCATCCTGGTCGATCCGAACCTCGGCGGCGTCGGCATCCCCGACTACACCTCGAAGCCGGGCGAGCTGGCGGTTGGCGCCTACGACATGATGGGCCAGCTCCTCATCCAGGCGGAAGCGGTCGGCCTGACCCTGCTGTGGTCGGGCATCGGCTCGGCGATCCTCTACAAGCTCGTCGACCTGACGATCGGCCTGCGAGTGACCCAGGAAGAGGAGCGCGAGGGCCTCGACATCGCCGATCACGGCGAGCGCGCCTACAACTACTGAGAGCGTCCGGCGCGGCCCTGCGGGGCCGCGCTGAAGACATGGAAAACCCCGGCTCCGTATGGGCCGGGGTTTTTTTGTTCCAGGGCTCCCGCCCCTGGGTCAGGGGCGTTGATCCGGTTGCGGCGTCCGGCCCCCTCGCTCTTCGTTGAGCTCGCGGCCGTGGCGGTCTATGCACCCACCCCATGGACCTCCAAACTTCCGCGAGCCGATCCCTGGCGACCCTCGCCTGCAAGGTGCCGCCTCTCAGGAAGGCGGCGCCGTTCCTGCCCATGAGTCGCGCCGAGATGGACACGCTCGGGTGGGACGCATGCGACGTCGTCCTGGTGACGGGCGACGCCTATGTCGATCATCCGAGCTTCGGCATGGCCATCATCGGCCGATTGCTCGAAGCGCAGGGATTCCGGGTCGGCATCATCGCGCAGCCCGACTGGCAATCGGCGGAGCCGTTCAAGGCGCTGGGCAAGCCGACGCTGTTCTTCGGCGTCACCGGCGGCAATCTCGATTCGATGGTGAACCGCTACACGGCCGACCGTCGCCTCCGGCACGACGACGCCTACACGGCAGGTGGAGAAGGCGGCCGGCGCCCGGACCGCTCGACCATCGTCTACACGCAGCGCTGCCGCGAGGCCTTCAAGGACGTGCCGATCATCCTCGGCGGCATCGAGGCGTCCCTGCGCCGCATCGCCCACTACGATTACTGGTCCGACAAGGTGCGCCGCTCGATCCTGGCGGACGCGAAGGCCGATCTGCTCATCTACGGCAATGCCGAGCGCGCCGTCGTCGAGGTGGCGAACCGCCTCGCGGCCGGCGAGGCCCCGCACGACCTCGACGCCGTGCGGGGCGTCGCCCTGTTCCGCCGCGTGCCCGAGCATTACACCGAGCTGCCCGCCGACGATCTCGATTCGACCGATGAGGCCGCCGCCCGTCGCCCCGGCGAGACCGTGATCCGGCTCCCCGCCTACGAGCAGGTCAAGGACGACAAGGAGGCCTATGCCCGCGCCTCGCGGGTGCTGCACCGGGAGGCCAACCCCGGCAACGCCCGCCCCCTCGTCCAGCGCCACGGCGACCGCGACCTGTGGCTGAACCCGCCGCCGATCCCGCTCTCCAGCGCGGAGATGGATGCGGTCTACGACCTGCCCTACGCCCGCGCGCCCCATCCCGCCTACGGCGACGCGAAGATCCCCGCCTGGGACATGATCAAGTTCTCGGTGACGATCATGCGTGGCTGCTTCGGCGGCTGCACCTTCTGCTCCATCACCGAGCACGAGGGCCGCGTCATCCAGAACCGCTCGGAAGATTCGATCCTGCGCGAGATCGAACTGATTCGCGACAAGACGCCGGGCTTCACGGGCGTGATCTCGGATGTCGGCGGGCCGACGGCGAACATGTACCGGATGGCGTGCAAGGATCCGAAGATCGAGGCGGCGTGCCGCCTGCCGTCCTGCGTCTTTCCGGACATCTGCCCGAACCTGAACACCTCGCACGACGACCTGATCCGGCTCTATCGCAAGGTCCGCGAGGTGGAGGGCGTCAAGAAGGTGATGGTCGCCTCCGGCGTGCGCTACGACCTCGCGGTCCGGAGCCCCGAATACGTCAAGGAACTCGTGACCCATCACGTCGGTGGCCGTCTCAAGATCGCGCCCGAGCACACCGAGCGCGGTCCCCTCGACCTGATGATGAAGCCGGGCATCGGCACGTATGACCGCTTCAAGGAGATGTTCGACGCCGCCGCCAAGCAGGCCGGCAAGAAATACTACTTGATCCCGTATTTCATCGCGGCGCATCCGGGCACGACCGACGAGGACATGATGAACCTCGCCGTCTGGCTCAAGAAGAACGACTATCGCGCCGATCAGGTCCAGACGTTCCTGCCCTCGCCCATGGCGACCGCCACGACCATGTATCACACCGAGATCAATCCGTTGCAGGGTGTGCGGCGCGGCGGCAGCGAACCGGTCGACGCGATCAAGGGGATGCGGCAGCGCCGGCTCCACAAGGCGTTCCTGCGCTACCACGACCCCGAGAACTGGCCTCTGTTGCGCGAGGCGCTGCGGGCGATGGGCCGCGCGGACCTCATCGGGCCCAGGCCGGACCAACTCATTCCGCTCTCGCAGCCTCCGGGAACGGGCGCCGGTGCGGGCAAGGCAGGCGGCCAGTCGCGCCCCATGCGCCATCCGGGCGCGCCGCGTTTCACCACGAAGGGCGTGCCGCTGAGGAAGTGACGGTCTGGCGCGCTCGGCCGCCAGATCTTCCAGGGGCGGCTTTCGGGGCTCAATGCTCCGCCGCGGGTAAGCCGAAAGCCAGCCGTCGCGGACGTCCCGACGGGGACCCAGCGCCAGATCTCGACCCCTGGGACGCGCGCGGCTGATGGAAGGCCTCCTTCGAGGTCCGGTGATCATCGATCGCCGGGCCCCTCAGCATGCGGGGTTGGGTTGAAACGGTGCCGATCGGGCCCGGACGAGACGCCGTCCTGAGCCGGGCAACCAAGATCCGAACGACCGCGCCATCACCGCTCCCCGCCACGAACCCACACCCGCAAACGCGCCCGCGCCAAGCGCCCGCGACACCCCCGCGCGCACTGACGCAGCCCCCTCCAATCGGCGCGGACAAAGCTCTCGCACCCTTGCGCACGCCTCGGTGATCCCGCATATACGGTGAAACAAAACGGGAACAAAGAGCGTCGCCTTAGAAAGCTGTGGATGACGCAGCCGTCTCTCACCGGAACGAGCCCCGCATGCGAACCGCCGACAAGCAGATCGCCGACATCCTGGTGCGCTACGGGGAGCCCTTCGGGGGCAACGTCTGGCGCGTGCAGGGCACGGCCGTGATCTACCACAAAACCCTGGAGCGCATCGCCGCGCAGGCCGGGATCGTGTTCGAGCCGCCGACCATCATCCGGGCCGAGCGCGACGAGGCGGTGCTGCTGGTCACCGGGCGCCTCCCCGGAGCCAAGGCCGGCGCGAAACAGGCCGCCGACCGGATCGAGTGGTCGATGGGCGAGGCGCTGGTCAACGTGAACTACCGCGTCTCGGGCAAGCAGGCGGCCTACGTCTACGCCATGGCCGAGAAGCGCGGGAAGGACCGCGTCATCCTCAAGCTGATCGAATTGCACGGCCTGGTCTACTCGGAGGAGGAGGCCGACGAGTTCCGCGCGCAGCTGCCCACGGTCCGGGCGGTGGACGAGGATTTCGAGGAGGCCCAGCCCTTCGACGAGGTCACCGAGGCCGAGGGCGACCTCAAGCGGCGGATCGACGAGGCCGCGACCATCAACGACGTCACCGACCTGATGCTCGACGGCGCCACCCAGGCGATCCTGGCGGCGATGCCGCCCGGCACCCGCGACGAGGTCCGCGACTACGCCAAGGCACGCCTGGTGGCGCTCGGCTGGCCGAAGCGCGCCGGTCGCCGCAGCGCCGCCTGATCCCGACACCATCCCCCCAACCGCAGGAGACCGCCATGCATCGCGCGACGAGCCGCCGTAGCCTGAAAACCCGCCGGGACCATCACCGGGGCTGGAGCATCGAGACCCTGTCGTACAGCCCGACCCGGATCGTGCGCCTCGGCGACGAGAAGGTCGCGATCCTGTTCCCACCGGTGGAACCGGGGGCCGCGTGGCAGCTCTACCCGCATCCCGACACGTTCCCGGGGCTCAACTTCGACGGGCTGCCCGAGCCGCTGCGCCCGGAATTTCTCGGGTTTTCGGACCTGCCCGCCGTGGAGCGGTTTCTGGGGATCGACGATGCGGCGCTGACCGCCTTGGCAGCCTGACGCGCCCGCCTCTCAGTCCGGCGGCCAGGGGGCGCCCCGGTGGAGCGCCTCTGCCTCCGGGGTGAACATGTTGGGATCCGAGCCGTGCAGCACCAGCGGCGGCAGCAGGCCCAGGGCCGCCCGGCTGCCCCGGGTCGCGGCGATCAGGACGCGGATCGCCGGGGTCTCGGCTTTGGCCTGAACCGGGCGGATCGCAATGCCGCCGCAGCGGCCCTTCAGGGCGTCGAGACAGGCCGGCAGGGCGTCCGCCCGGTGGATCAGTCCGAGCCGTCCCCCCGGCCGCAGGATCGCCGTGCAGGTGCGGATCCAGAGGTCCAGGCCGCCTTCGGGAAAATCGTGCGCCGTCGCCTTCCCGGGATGCGGGGAGGGGCGGTGGCGGCCCGGGGTGAAGAACGGCGGATTGGTCAGGACCAGATCGAAACTGTCCGGCACCAGCCCGGCGGCGCGACGCTCAGCCGCGGAAGCGAGCACGTCGGCCTCGATCACCGCCGCCGCGATGCCGTTGCGGGTGGCGTTGGCCCGGGCCAGCGCGATCAACGCCGGATCGCGCTCGACCAGGGTCAGGCATGTGCCGGGGTGGAGCACCGCGCAGGCCAAGCCGACAGCGCCGGTGCCGGCGCCGATGTCGCAGAGCCGGTCCCCCGGCGCCGGCGCGAACAGCCGCGCGAGCAGCACGGCGTCGGTCCCGGCCCGGTGCGCGCCCCGGGGCGGCTGATGCAGGTGCAGGATCCCGCCCAGGAAGGCATCCGGCCCGTCCGTCACGGGTCGCGCAACTCGTGGGCGAGCCCGGCATCCTTCAGCAACCGGCGGGCCTGGGCTGCCCAATCCCCCGGCACCATCAGCCGCTGGCCGAACGCCCCGATCGAGCCTTCCATCACGCTCATATGCGTGTCGGCCACCAGGACCGGAATCTCGGCCGCCTCGAGCACCGAGCGGGCGAAGCCGATCAGGACCGGATCATTCGCGGAAATCAGCACGATCATCGCAATTCTTCGGCGGAATGCCGGTCGTCCGGCGCATTCGTCGCGTTCGCTGCGCATTCCCGGCGCACCATATCTCCCACGCGTCGATGTTGCGGCGCCGCGAGGCGCGTGCGAAGGGATCGCCCGCTCCCTGCGGGGGAACCGGACTGGAGGTCGCGGATCTTGGGTATGGCCCTCTCCATCGAGAATCCGAAGCCCGAGGTCGAGGCGGGGCTGAACGACCTCGTCGCGCTGGTGGCGGACGACATGGCGCGGGTCAACACCACGATCCTGTCGCGCACCGGCTCCGACGTGGCGATGATCCCGGAGGTGGCCAACCACCTGATCGCGTCCGGCGGCAAGCGGCTTCGCCCGATCCTGACGCTCGCCTGCGCCAAGCTCTGCGGCTATGCCGGCGACGGCGATGTGAAGCTCGCCGCCAGCGTCGAGTTCATGCACACCGCGACCCTGCTGCACGACGACGTGGTGGACGAGAGCGACATGCGCCGCGGCCGCGTCGCTGCCCGGATCAAATGGGGCAACGAGGCCTCGGTGCTGGTCGGCGACTTCCTGCTTGGCCAGGCCTTCCGGATGATGGTCGAGGTCGGCTCCCTGCGGGCGCTCGACATCCTGTCGGCCGCCGCCACGGTGATCGCCGAGGGCGAGGTGATGCAGCTCACCAACGCCAAGAACCTGGAGACCGACGAGGCCGCGTATCTCGCGGTGATCCGCGGCAAGACCGCCGAACTGTTCGCCGCCGCCTGCGAGGTCGGGCCGGTGCTCGCCGGCCGGCCCGAGGCCGAGCAGGTCGCCGCCCGCGCCTACGGGATGAATCTCGGCATCGCCTTTCAGCTGATCGATGACGTGCTCGATTACGGGGGCACCTCGGCCGAGCTCGGCAAGAATGTCGGCGATGATTTTCGCGAGGGCAAGATCACCCTGCCGATCGTGCTGGCCCACCGCCGGGCGAGCGAGGGCGAGCGCGGCTTCTGGCGGCGGACCCTGCAGCAGGGCGAGATCGGCGAGGACGACCTCGGCACCGCCCTCGATCTGCTCCAGCGCCACGGCGCCCTGGAGGAGACGGTGGCCCGCGCCCACCATTACGGGGCCCAGGCCCGCGCCGCGCTCGACATCTTCCCGGATGGTCCGGTCAAGGCCGCGCTTAATGGCGCGGTGGAATTCTGCGTCGCTCGGGCACGCTGAGCTACGCCCTCAGGCAGCCTCTCGTAGCGGCCCAGCGGGGTTGGTGGTGAAGCTACGCCGGTAGGCTGTCGGCGTCACGCCGACGTGCTCGCGGAAATGGCTGCGCAGGACCGGCGCCGATCCGAACCCGACCAGCCGGGCGATCTCGTCCACCGAGTGGGTCGTCTCCTCGAGCATCGTCCGCGCCTCGGCCAGCCGCTCGGCGATGAGCCAAGTCCCGGGTGCATGGCCGGTGGCAGCCCGGACATGGCGGTGGAGGCTCCGCAGGCTGAGGCCCGCCTCGGACGCCATGCGCTCGACCGTCCAGATCTCGCCGAGGCTTTCGCGGACGCGATCGAACAGCAGCCCGAGCTTGGTGCCGGCCCGCTTCTGCACCGGCCGCTGGACGAACTGTGCCTGGCCGCCGTCGCGATGGGCATGAACCACCATGCGGCGGGCAACCCGGTTGGCGATCTGTGCGCCGAAATCCGTCCGCACCACGTGAAGGCAGAGATCGAGTCCGGCCGCGCTCCCGGCCGATGTCAGGATCGAGCCGGCGTCGACATACAGCACGTCGGCCGCGACCTCCACGCCCGGGTAAGCCGCGAGCCGGTCGGTAAAATGCCAGTGGGTCGTCGCCCGGCGGCCTGTGAGAAGTCCAGCTTCTGCCAGCACGAAGGCCCCGGCGCAGATCGACACGAGGCGCGTTCCGCGCGCATGCGCGCGCCGCAACGCGTCGAGCAATCCGGGCGGGATCGCTCCCGAGGGCCCGCGCCAGCCCGGGATGACGATCGTTTCGGCCGTATCGAGCAGTTCGAGGCCGCCATCGGCCTGGACCACGACCCCGCCGGTGCCGCGCAAAGGCCCCGGTTCGACCGCCGCGATGGCGCAGCGGTACCAGCGGTCCCCGAATTCCGGCCGGGGCAGGGCGAAGACCTCGACGGCGCAGCCGTACTCGAAGGTGCAGAGCCCGTCATAGGCCAGGATGATCACAGTGCGTCGGGACGATTTTGGCATGATCGCGTCGGTAATGGCCGATCGTGCCACTGGCAACGGTCACGCTGGCTGGGGACAATCCGCGTGTCCGCACAGAGGGATGCGGCCCATATGAGGATGCGCCATGCGCCTGATCGGTATGCTCGATTCGCCCTATGTCCGCCGCGTCGCGATCACGCTGCGGATGGCCGGTATCCCGTTCACGCACGAGCCTCTGTCGGTCCTGCGGGAAGTCGAGGCGTTCCGCGCGGTCAACCCCGTGGTCAAGGCGCCGACGCTCATCACCGATGCGGGGATCACGCTGATGGACTCGACGCTGATCCTGGCCCACCTGGCTGAATTGCATCCCGGGCTGGCGCGCTTGATGCCCACGGCGCCCGAGGCGCATGCCAAGGCCTGCCGCATCCTCGGCCTCGCGCTGGCCGCCGCGGACAAGACGGTACAGCTTGTCTATGAGCGCAACCTGCGTCCCGAGGAGAAGCGGCACGCGCCTTGGCTCGATCGGATCGAGGGTCAGCTCGCGGCCGCCTATGCGGAACTGGAGCGGGAGGTCGGTACGCAGGGGCCTTGGCTGTTCGGCTCGGCGCCGCTCCAGCCGGACATCACCGCCGCCGTGGTCTGCCGGTTCACCCACAGCATCCGGAATGAGGCAGTCTCAGAAGTCGAGCATCCGAACCTCGCCGCCCTCTGCGCCCGCGCCGAGGCGCTGCCGGCGTTCCAGGCCTGTCCGTTCCGGTAGCTGCGGCCTTCTTTACGGATCTCGCGTGGACAGCCACCAATCGCCGCCATCGTACCAGCAACTGGCATCGGGTTCCTCGCCGAAGCGGATCGTACGGACACCCGTGATTGATCCGTGCGCGAAAGCCTTGGCCAAGCTGCCACTCGCGTCCTCCGGCAGGCCTTGAAGGGGAATGAACACCGCCGGTGAGACGAACCGGGCCGGCCACGCGGTGGCGTTGGCGATCCGCCGGATCAGCAGCATTCCGCCCCGGCTCATCATGGGCTGGAGCGGAAATAACAGCCGTCCCTCCGGCCGCAGGGCGTCGAGCCAGGCTCGGGCCGGACGCGGCGCCCCGGCATTGACGTAGATTGCGTCGGCGGAGGGCAGCACGTCCGCCGCGCCGGAGCGCGCCACGATGTGAGCCCAGGGCCAGGGAGTGAGGTTACACGCCGATCGCGCCGCGAGGCCGGGATCGATCTCGAAGCCGAGGACGCGGCCCCCCAGCCCCACCAGATGGGCGAGCAGGGCCGTGTAGTATCCGCTGCCGGTGCCGACCTGGATCACTGTCTCCCCGGGCAGGGGCGCTAGCGCGTCGAGGCAGAGGGCGTGCAGGCTTGGCTGGCCGATATTGATGGCGCGCGCCGCGTCGAGGGCAATGAGCACGTCCTGATAGAGGAAGGCCGGGTCGTCGTCGGGTGTCGTGACTTAGAGCGGACCTCGCTCCCGCGACCGCCAGACATTGGCAGCCAGGATCGACCACGAGCCGGGGCCGGCAAAAGGCTCCCGCGGCACTGCCGCGAAGGCCACTGCGATCCGCGGGTCGGCCGCGTTCGGGGTGGCCACGAGGTCCGCGTAGAAGCTGCGGAGCTTGGCGCTCTGCGCGATCGAACCGTCTTGATTCGCCATCCCGTCACCCCGCAGTAAAACAGAGCAGTCGCCTGGATGCGCGTCAAGAAGCCGTAGGGCCGAGGGCGCCTACCAGCGCTGGTGCGAGCCCGCGCAGTTCCTTCAGGTGGGCCGCGGTGAGGGTCCGCAGCACGGCTTCGGCCCGGGGCGTGAGCGCGAGTTCGCTGCGCCGGCGATCCTGTGCGGACCGTACCTTGGTCAGGAGACCGCCCTCGACCATCCGGGCGACCAGCTCGGCGGCGCTGTGCGGCGCGATCAAAAGTTGCTCGGCCAGCAAGCCCACCGTCGGCGGCATACGGCCCGCATGGCCGGCCAACGCCAGAAGCGCTTGGTGCTGTTGGGTCGGAATGCCGGCCCGGGCCGCAGCCGCCTCGCTGAAGGCCAGGAAGCGCCGCAGCCGGTAACGGAATTCTGCCAGTGCCGCATATTGCTCTGCCGAAAGCGCTTCGGCCTCGGGCTCTTGAGCCTTCACCCTGGTCTCCTCGACGTCGATCGAAGGGCATTCGGCATTCCCTGTCCAATCCATAGGGTCTCGGAAGCCGCGTCGCACCTGCCATTCTCGATGATCATCCGACCATTGAATGTATCGTGTTGCGATATAATTGACGGGGGCAGATTGGAGTATCGGATGGACGGCGGATCAGAAATCGAGCGCAGCGGCGACATGCCGTTGCGGAGAGCGCTCGGCGATTTCAGTGCGGACCGACGCGTGCTGACATTGGCCGGGCTGGCGGTGATCACAGGGACAGCGGCCTCCGGCACCGCTTGGATCCTGCTGTCGCTGATCGGTCTCGTGACCAATGCCGTCTGGTACGGCCGCTTCGACACCGCCCTGACATCCCTGGCCGGCGCCACGCCCGGGCCGTGGATGATCGCGATCCCGGTGATCGGCGCGCTGATCGTCGGCGTGATGGCTCGCTATGGCTCGGAGAAGATCCGCGGCCACGGCATCCCGGAGGCCATGGAGGCGATCCTGATCGGTGGCAGCCGGATGTCGCCCAAGGTGGCCGTGCTCAAGCCGCTCTCGTCGGCGGTGGCGATCGGTACCGGCGGCCCGTTCGGCGCCGAGGGACCGATCATCGTCACGGGCGGCGCGGTGGGATCCCTGTTCGCGCAGTTCTTCCATCTCAGCTCGGCCGAGCGGAAGACCCTGCTGGTGGCGGGCGCTGCCGCCGGCATGACGGCGATCTTCGGGACGCCGGTGGCGGCCGTGCTGCTCGCCGTCGAGGTGCTGCTGTTCGAGTGGCGACCGCGCAGCCTCGTGCCGGTGACGGTTGGGGCGGTGACGGCGGCGTGCTGGCGCCCGGCGCTGTTCGAGGCGGGGCCACTGTTCCCCTTCACCGACAATCCTGCCCTGCCGTGGTGGGGGCTTCCCGCCTGCGTCCTGCTCGGCATCGCCTGCGGGCTGATCTCGGGCGCGCTGACCCGCGCGCTCTACGCGCTGGAGGACGGGTTCGGCCGGCTGCCGATCCACTGGATGTGGTGGCCCGCCATCGGCGCCCTCGTGGTCGGCCTCGGCGGCCTGATCGAGCCCCGGGCGCTCGGCGTCGGCTACGATGTGATCCGTGACCTCCTCGCCGGGCATCTGCTGGCCGGCGCCGTTCTGACGATTCTCGTCGTGAAGGCGGTGATCTGGCTCGCGGCTCTGTCCTCGGGCACCTCCGGGGGCGTGCTCGCGCCGCTGCTGATCCTCGGTGGGGCGATCGGCTGGCTGATCGGCCTCGTTCTCCCGGGCGCGCACGGCTTCTGGGCCCTGCTCGGCATGGCGGCGATGCTCGGCGGCACCTTACCGGCACCGCTCACCGGGGTGGTGTTTGCCGTCGAGGTGACCGGCGACGTCGCCGCCCTGGCGCCGCTGCTCGCCGCCACCATGGCGGCCTATGCGGTGACCGTGCTGCTGCTCAAGCGCTCGATCCTCACGGAGAAGATCGCTCGGCGCGGCCAGCACGTGACCCGGGAATACGGCATCGACCCCTACGACCTCGCCCGGGTCGAGGCGGTGATGAGCCGCGACGTCGTCACCCTCAGCGGTGATCTTCCACTCGCCGAGGCGCTGGCGGCGATCACCACCGGTGATCATCACGCTTATCCCGTTCTCGACAGCGCCGGCCGGCCGGTGGGGCTCGTCACCCGCGACGATGCGCTCCGCTGGACCGTGGAGACGGGAGAGGGCGATGCGGCCGTTGGCACGCTGGCGGAGCGCGTGTCGGATACCAGCCTGGCGGTGGTTCACCCGGGCGACGTGATCTCGCACGCCCTCGACGTGATGCTTTCGGCCGGGCAGGGCCGCCTGCCGGTGACCGATCCGGGAACCGGCGTGCTGGTCGGCCTCCTGACCCGCAAGGACCTGCTGCAGGTGCGCGCCACGACGGTTCGGGCCGAGGCCGAGCGCCGGGCCTATTTCCGCCGCGGCCGGGCGCCGGCGGGTGCGATCGGGGGCTGACGGGATCCGTCCCTCCGGTCAGCGCAGGAAGGTCGGCGCCACCCACCAGCCCGGATGGGCGGCCCGCAGGGCGGCGGCGGCCCTCACCGCCGCGCGCCGGTCGGTGAACAGGGCGAAGACCGTCGCCCCCGAGCCCGACATCCGCGCGAGGCGGCATCCGGCCTGGTCCCGCAGCGCTGCCAGGGCCTCGCCGATCACTGGGGCGACCGTGAGAGCCGGCGCCTCCAGGTCGTTCCGCGCCGGGGCGAGGGCCGCCACGAGGGCATCCGCGCCGAGACGCTCGGCGACTATGGGATGGGCCGCGCCGTCGAGACGCTGCCCGACCGTCAGGCCCAAGGCCTTGAACACCGGCGCGGTCGGTACCGGAACGCCGGGATTGATCAGCACTGCCGGCAGCGGCGCGAGGCCGAGGACGGGGCCGATCTCTTCCCCGGCGCCGCGCATCATCCGCGCCCGCGGATCGAGGCAGACCGGCACGTCGGCTCCGGTCTCGCGGGCGGCGGCAATCATGGCCGGATGATCGAGCGGCAGGCCGTTGAGGCACGCGAGCAGACGCAGGCCGGCCGCGGCATCGGACGAGCCTCCGCCAATGCCGGCCGCCACCGGCAGGCGTTTGACCAGATGGAAGGCCCCCATCCGCAGCGACGGCACCCGCGCCGCCAGCCCGCGGGCGGCGCGCAGGACGAGATTGTCCGCGTTCGGCCCAGCCGGACCGGCGGTCGGGCCGCTGACAGTCAGGCCGAGCGGTGCGCCGGGGTCCAGCGTCAGCCGATCGGCGGTGCCCGCGAAAGCCACCAGGCTCTCCAGCTCATGATAGCCGTCGCCGGCACGCCGCCCGAGGACGTGGAGCGTGAGGTTGACTTTGGCGGGCGCGCGGTCGGCAAGCAGGGGCACGATATCTCGAACGGGTCGGCGTGATCGGGCCTGACGCTCTACAGAGTCATGGGCGGGAGCAACAGGTCAGCCCAGATCTCCATGTGACCGATAGGGCAGGGCATCGCCGATCCGGATCGCAGTGAGATCCTCGGCCAGTTCCACCAGCCCATCGCTGATCGACAGGCCGGACAGGGCGCCGCCGGGTGCGGGCAGAGCCTCGGGCATGCCGTCGGCGCCGACACGCAGGCAGACGCGCAAATATTCCCGCCGGCCGGGGCGCTTCTCCCGGGCGAAACCGCTGCGTACCGTCAGGGTCGGCGCATCGTCCCGCGCGCCCGAGAGATGGAGCACCAGGGGGCGGAGCACGGCCAGGGCGGTGACGTAGGCGGCGGCCGGGTTGCCCGGGAGGCCGGCGAAGGGGGTTCCCGCCACCTGGCCCAGGGCCACCGGCCGGCCGGGCTTCATCGCCAGCCGCCAGAAGGTCAGCGCGCCCGACGCCTCCACGGCGTTGCGCACGTGATCCTCCTCGCCCACCGAAACGCCTCCGGAGGTGAGGATCAGATCGTGTGTGGCGGCCGCCGCTTCGAGGCGCTGGCGCAGGGGGCCGGGCGCGTCGCGCAGGATGCCGAGGTCGACGGGGTCGGCTCCGAGCCTCTTCAGCAGGGCGGCGAGCATCGGCCGGTTGGCGTCGTAAATGCCGGCTGGCAGCAGCGGTTGGCCGGGCGGCGTCAGTTCGTCGCCCGTGGAGAACAGAGCGACTTTGAGCGGTACCCGCAGGGGCAAGGCGGGCAGGCCGAATGCGGTGGCGAGCGCAAGGTGGCGCGGCCCCAGCCGGGTACCGGCCAGGATCGCGCGGCTGCCCTGCGCGACATCCTCCCCGGCCCGGCGGCGGTTGGCGCCCGTGGCGAGGCCGGTGGGCATGATCACCGCCTCGCCATCGATCCGGACATCCTCCTGCATCGCCACCGTGTCGGTGCCCGGCGGTATCGGCGCCCCCGTGAAGATCCGCACCGCGAAGCCCGGCCCGGGATCGGCGGGCGCGTGACCGGCCGGAACGCGGCCGCTCAGCGGCAGGCGTGTCTCGCCCCCGGGCGCAAGGTCGCCGGCCCGCACGGCATAGCCGTCGACCGCCGCATTATCGAACGGGGGCAGGTCGATCGGGGCGATCAGATCCTCCGCCAGGACACGTCCGTCCGCGCGATCGATCGAAACCGTTTCGATCCCCGACAGGACAGGCAGCCGCGCGCGCAGCAGCGCCACCGCGTCGGCGACCCGCATCGGTGCGGGTGCTACGTCAAAGCAGTCGCGGCTCAGGCGTCCCATCGTGACGCGCTGGCAGTCTTGGACAAGGAGCGGGTCGGCACGGGGGCCTCGCGGGGCTGTGGCCTGCCGGCTTGCGGCATCGGGGCGGAGCGATCAAGCCCGGACCATGGCGGCATCGCGTACGATCCTCTACGCTTGCCCGATGATGCCGAGCATCGAAGCGATTCCCTGCCAGCGCCACCTGTTCGAGGTGCCGGCGGACGTCGCCTACCTGGATGCCGCAGCCTGGTCGCCGCTGCCCCGCGCCGTTCGAGCGGCCGGTGAGGCCGGCATCCTGATGAAGAGCCGGCCCTGGACCTATCCCAGGACGGGGATACCGGCTCTCGCCGAGCGGACCCGCGCGGTTGCAGCCCAACTGATCGGGGCTGGTGCCGATGACATCGCGATCGTGGGCTCCGTCAGCCACGCCATGGCGACGGCGGCGCGCAATCTCGTTCCCGCGCCGGGCGGACGCCTGTTGCGGGTTGAAGATGAGTTCCCGTCCCTGCGCTACGCTTTCGATCGGCTGGCGGCCGCCCACGATCTCTTCGTCGAGGAGGTTCCCCGACCTCCGGATGGGGACTGGACCGGCGCCGTGTTGGAGACGATCCGTCGGCCGGCGGCAAACCCGCTCGCCATCGCCACCCTGACGCCCCTGCATTGGACCGATGGCGGCCTGATCGACCTCGATCGGCTCGCACCGGCGGTGCATGCATCCGGTGCGGCCTTGGTGATCGACGCAACGCAGGCCGTGGGTGCGATGCCCGTGGACGTGGCCCGCTGGCGGCCGGATTTTCTCGCCTTCCCGACCTACAAATGGGCACTCGGCCCGTATGGTGTCGCGTTCCTCTATGCGGCGCCCCATCGGCAGCAAGGGGTGCCGATCGAGGAGCATACGGGAAACCGCTCATCTGCCGTGGGTGCCCGACGCTACGACCGCAGTGAACTGAACGATCCCGTGGCCCTTGCGATGGCTGCGACCGGCCTTGAGCTGATCGCCGCATGGGGGGCGCCATCCATCGCGATGCGGCTGCGTGGGCTCACCGATCACCTCGCTGATGGCGTCGCCGAACTCGGCCTTGCTATCCCACAGCCCCACCTGCGTGCCGGCCACATCCTCGGGGCACGTGTGCCCGGCGGGCTGCCCAAACACTTGGTGGATCGCCTCCAGGCGGCCAACGTCTTCGTGAGCGAGCGGTCGGGGGCCTTGCGTTTCAGCCCCCATGTCTGGGCCGACCTAGATGACGTCACCCGTTGCCTCGCCGCACTCGCACACGGGCTCGGCCACGACGCGGGAAACCGAACGGAAGCGAGCGGGTGATAGTTTCCGTATGTCCGCCGGGCGAATGCGGATGCCGCGACGGGCGCCGCTTCTAGATCCTCCGGGCGAAGCGCGGCCGTCGTCCCCGGATGGATGCCGCACACACGATCATGCCGAGACTCATGCCGCGACCCGGTGAGACGATTCCCATGCCGGCCCGCAGCCTGCGCCTCGCGGCGACGGTGCGCGCCGGCCTGTCCGGACGGTTCGCCGTGATCCTGTCCGGAGAGCTGATCCAGAGCCTGTTCCACTTCGCGCTGAACATCCTGCTGGTGCGCGAACTCGGGGCGCATGATTACGGGCTGTTCGCGATCGTGTTCACGGTCGGGGCCGTCGGCATCACCTATATCCGCGCTTTGGTGGCGGTACCGGCGACGCTCCATCTGGCCCGGAGCCTCGGCCGCCCGGCGGCTCTCGGCTACGACGTGATGTTCGGCTCCGGCGCGGTCCTGGTTTCCGTGCTGATGGCGCTCGCCACGACCGTGGCGCTCGTTCCGGTGATCGGCCCCGGCGCCCTGGCGGCCGGGGCCTTCGTGGGGCTCTACGGCTTCCGCAGCTATCTGCGAATCGTGCTGCTCGCCCGCGGACGACCGCGGATCGCAGGGCTGAGCGACCTTGTCTACGCGATCTGCGGCGCGCTGTTCGTCTGGCGTGGGGTGAGCGGCGAGGGCACGGCTCTGCTCGACCGGGCGTTCCTGGCGATCGCTCTGGCGCATGCCATCGCCATCGCGGTGGCCTACGGGGCCCTGCGCCAGCGCCTGCGGATCTCGCTCCATCCCCGGGCGCGGGCACGCTACCGGGCGATCTGGCGGACCCTGGCTTGGTCGCTCGCCGGGGTCACGAGCCTCACCGTGCAGGGCCAGGGCCTGACGCTCCTGTTCGCTCTGCTGGCCGGGCCGGCCGCCTACGCGCCTATCGCCGCAACGCTGGTGCTCTACGCGCCGTTGCGGATCCCCACGAGCGCGCTGATGAACATGGTCCTACCCGAGATCAGCGGCCTCCTGGCCGCCGGGCAAGTCCAAGCCGCCCGGCGGCTCGTGATGCGCCACGTTCTGCTGATCGGCTGTGCCTGCCTGGTCTACGGCTTTATCATGGCCGCGACCCTGCCGCTGATCGAGCAGGTGCTTTTCAAGGGGCGCTTCGCTGGTGAGGCCATGGGCTGGATCGGGCTGGGCGTCTGGGCCGTCGTGACGACGTCGCTGCTCTACGCGATCCCACGCGCCTACCTCGAAGCCTGCGCCGCCTTCCGGACGATCACCGCCGGGGCGGTGGCGAGCGCTGCCCTGGGCTTCGCCCTTATGGTGCCGCTGCTCCTCCTGCTGCCGCCAGCCACTGCGCTGCTCGGACTTCTGGCGTCCGAGATCGCGACGCTCGTGTGGTCGGTGGCGGCGTTTCGCCGTTTGGCGGGACGGGTGGGGGTCGAGGCGCCGGCGGCCGCGGTGATTTCATAGCGCGACCGCTCTGAGCCTCCGCAGGTATGCCGACTCCGAAGGCGGCTCAGGATTGACCTGAGTGCCGTGGGTTCAGTCCGTCAGGCTGCAGCCTCAGCCGCCGGTGCCTCTGCGCCCTCCAGTTTGCCGAAGCGCTGTTGCAGCGCGTGCCGCGTACGGTCCACGAGATGCGCCGCCGCGCCCTGCGGGGTGCGGCCGCCCATCATCGAGGCCAGGGTCAGACTTTCGGTGCCGAAGCGGCCCTTGAAGCCCTCGTCGCCGCAGAGAAAATCGACCGTGTGCAGCCCACGGTCGATCGACCACATGATGTAGTCCATCATCAGCACCATGCCGGGCGAGCCGCGCTCGAAGGCCGGATCGTAGGTGGTGACGAAAGCCATCATCGTGCCGGCCTGGACGAAGTTGATTGAGACGGCGACGAGGGCGCCGCCGCATTCGAGCACGAAGGCGTGCAGCAGCCCCGTCTCCTGCAGCACGCGGACCATCGCGGGCAGGGCCTGGGAGCCCTCGTCGTAGAAGGCCGTGGAGGGCAGGTTGTGAGTCGCGAGCCAGGCCCGCTTGAACTGCGTGAGCTGATTCAGAATGGGCCAGAGCGGTTCCTCGGGGCCGAGCAGCCGGAAGGTCAGCGGGCCCTGCTCGCCTAGGAATTTCTGGCCGCGCCGGTAATTCTGGCGGGTCTTCTTCGACTGTGCGTCGAACCAGGCCTGCCCGGTGGGCCAGGGACCACGCACCCGCCAGTTCGCCTCGTCGCGATGGTTGAGGCGTAGCCGTGTGCTGCCCGAGATGGAGGTCAGCAGCGCCCGCGCGGCGGCGTCGGGCAGGAGCCGGTTGAGATAGGCGAGATCGAAGCCGCCGGCCCGGCTGGCCTGCTGCCACATCCGCCGGACGAGCCCGGCATTCGTGCGATCCGCCAGCACGGCGTCGCCGAAATCGGAGCAGTCCTTGGCGGCCCATTCGAGCACGCGAAAGCCTTTTCGCCGGACGGTCGCCAGCGGAAGCACGCCGACCAGGGTGTCGCCGCGCCAGGCCAGCACGATCGCCAGGGCCCGCCGCTCGCGGTCGGGGGCGCTGGCCCACCAGGCCGAGACCCAGGGATGGCTCTGAAACACCAGGGCGTCGCTGCGGGTCCACAAATCCGTCCAGGCCGGTCCGACGGCGGCCAGCCGCTCGGCGGTGCGGACGATCTCGAAGCGTTCAGGGGACATGGTCAGGCGCCAGAGCGAGGCTGAGCCGGGATGCCGCGCAGGCGCCGAACCTGCCGGGCGATCCGCCGGCCCATCTTTTTGAGGGGCAGGAGGTAAAGCCCCGAAAGGGATTGATAATCGGCCACATCCCGATCGACGAGGCCGAAGGTGAAATCCTCGTTCGGATGCGGGACGTGCAGCGTCCCGAACAGGCGGTCCCAGAACGAGAACAGCAGCCCGAAGTTCTTGTCGTAATGCTGTGGCGCCGTCGAGTGGTGGAGCTGGTGCCAGTGCGGACACAGGATGACGGCGTTGAGCCGCCCGAACGAGATCTTGAAATGCGTGTGGCGCACGAAGTCCATCATCAGGATGTTGCGCATGATGTAGACGTTGATCCCGAACACCGTCAGCTCGACCGGGTTCAGGGCGACCAGGCTCCAGATGCCGAAACAGATCCCCGGGATCACCCCATCCCAGGCGCGGTTCATCAGCTCGTCGAGAGGGTGAACGCGGTCCTTGGTGATGCCGACCATCACCTCGGCCGAGTGGTGGACCTTATGCAGCTCCCACAGGAACGGGTAGCGGTGCTGGGCCGTGTGGTAGAGGTAGTAGGACAGATCGTAGGCCAGCAGCATGGTGAGCGTGAACAGCACCACGGTCACCGGACCGGGTTCACCGAAGACCGGCTGATCGATGCCGAAGATTGTGCCCAGCACCCGATTGGTCGCGTAGCCCACCGCCACCACGAAAGTGACCCCGGCCGGGATCAGCAGGAACGGCATGATCGCCTTGCGGGTGATGTAGAACAGCAGGTCGGCCCGGGCGGAGGGGTGGGTCATCACCGCGTGCGGCAACGCGAATTCGAAGAACTCGGCGAACGAGTAGCGTTCCGCGGTGCGCAGGTACGCGATCAGGGCGCAGCCGAACGCGGTCGCGAATAGCATGCCGGCGGCGACGAGGTTCTCGGCCGAGACCTTGTCGATGATCCGCGTGATGAACTGGACGACATCCATGACGAGGCCTTCCCTCCGCCGGGCCGGCCCGCATGCCGGCGGGCGACGGCCGGACTAACCTCTCAGACGCCCGACGCGCGCGGCGAGTGAGACCCGCAGCTCCGACAAAGCCGCCGGGCCGCCAGCGTCTGGCCAAGCGGTCATTATCATCGACTGGTACTTACCGAATCCGACAGCACCGGTGATTGTCCACCGAAGATCGATGGAAGTCGAATTCCGGTCGCAACCGCGCGACAAGCAAAAACGCCGCGGTCAGGCCGTCGGGCGCGCGGTCCGTTCCACCGTCACCGCTGCGTCGCTGTTGCGGGCCCGCCGCAGGGTCGACCGCACCATGGCGTCGATCCCCTCGGCCGCCGAGGCCTCCGAGAACAGGCTCTCGTAGCGCGCCCGGGCCGCCGCGCCGAAACCGCGCCAGCTGGCCGGATCGGTGGCGATGCGGGCGAGCACGTTGGCGATCGGCTCCGGGCCGCCGGGGGGGACGATCCAGCCCGTCTTGCCGTCGGCCACCACCTCCGGGAGGCCGCCGATATCGGTGACCAGCGGCGGCACGCCGTAGGACATCGCCTCGATCGCCACCCGGCCGAGCGATTCCGGGCGCTGCGACGGCATCGTCACCACGTCGGCCCACCGGTAGAGTTCGGACGGATCGTCCATGAAGGGCTGGAGCGTGACCTGCTTCGACAGGCCGGTCTCGGCGATGCGTGCGGCCAGCGCCTCCTCGCGGGCGGCGTCCTCGAAGGCGCTGCCAACGATCTTGAGCTCGATCCGGCTGCGGATGGCCTCGGGCAGGGAAGCCAAAGCCTCGACCAGAACGTCCTGCCCCTTGATCCGGCTGATCCGGCCGAGCATCAGCACCCGCAGGGGGCGCGTGCCGTCATAGTCCCGACCATTCGGCTCTGTCGGCCCGGCGATACCATTATAGACGACGCGTGCCGTCGATTCCGCGGGCAGGGCGTAGGTGCGTTCGGTGGCGCGGGAATTGAACACCACGTTGGCGCCGCTCCAGCGGATCAGCCCGCGCAGGACCTTCAGCACGGCGCCTTCCGGGATCTCATGCACGTGGACGATGCTGCGCCCCGGCAGCAACCGGGCGGCCAGCAGGTAGTCGGCGACCACGGTGGTGTTGATGTAGACGAGGTCGCTGTTGCGGATGCGCCGAAGCGCCCGGGCCATCGCGAAGGGCAGTGCCATCATCCCCAGCGTGGCGAGCCGCGCGAGGTTCTTCCGCCGCAGGATCCATAGGGGCTCGATCACGATGGCGCTGGCATAGGGCTCTAGCGCCGCCACGATCGGCCCGTGCCGGGGCAGGACTACGTCGATCTGCGCGGCCGGATGAGCGGCCCGGATGGTCCGCACCGTCTCGATGAAGCAGCGATCCGAACCGTAGAGCTCGAAACCCTGGTGCACGCAGGTGATGCGCGTGACCGGGCCAAGCGCCGGAGCGCGCCGAAACGCGAACGTCCCCGTGGTCCCGGTGGCGCGCGCCTCGGCGGGGAACGCGTCGCGGCGCAGGGTCTGGGCGGAATCCGGGCGCAGGGCGAAGGGATGCGGTGCCGGGCCGGTGCCAACTGAGCTAGAAGATGTCGCGAGTATCGAGCTATCTACCATAAGATGAATACTTATCAGGATGTAACAACCGTGGGTTGTATCGCCTATTTAGGCGACCGTTATTCCTATCGCTGTACAATATGAGCCGCTCACAGAAAAGGAAGAGCCGTGCCCGTCGATGCGCCCACACTACTTATTCTTGGGACGCGCGGGATTCCGGCCGCCCATGGCGGCTTCGAGACTTTCGCGGAACGACTCGCGTTCTATCTCGCCGATCGCGGTTGGCGGGTCGGCGTGTATTGTCAGGAGGAGGTTGAACGGGTGCGGGATCGGGTCTCGACCCGAACCTGGAACGGCATCACGCTGATCACCGTCGAGGTGGCCCTACGCGGCCCGGCCGCGACCTTGGCGTTCGATGCGTTCTGCGTGCGCGACGCGGCGGCGCGGGGCGGCGTCTGCCTCGTCCTCGGCTACAACGGCGCGGCGTTCCTGCCGTACCTGCGGGCGCGCGGGGGGCGGATTCTGACCAACATGGACGGGATCGAGTGGCGCCGACCGAAATGGCCCCTGCCGGTGCGGGCGTTCTTCTATGTGAGCGAGTGGATCGCGGCCTGGTCGTCGCAGCGGCTCGTCGCCGACCATCCGGCCATCGCGGACCATCTCGCCCGCCGCCGCCCGCGGCAGGCCATCGCGACGATCCCCTACGGAGGCGATCCGCCCCCGGCAGAACTGAGGCCGCCGCCGCTCGGGCTCGAACCCGGCCGGTACTTGATCTCGATCGCCCGCATCGAGCCTGACAACAACATCCTGACCCTCGTCGAAGCGTTCTCCCGCAAGCCGAGGGGCATGCGGCTGGTGGTGCTGGGAACCCTGAAGGTCGGCAATGCCTATCACCGGGCGGTCGAGGACGCCGCCGGGCTGGAGGTTCTGATGCCGGGGGCGATCTACGAGCCGGAACTGGTCCAGAGCCTGCGCGTCCACGCCCGCGCCTATCTCCACGGTCACACCGTCGGCGGCACGAACCCGTCGTTGGTTGAAGCGCTGTGGGCCGGCAATGCCGTGATCGCCCACGACAACCCGTTCAACCGCGGTACCGCGGGTGACGGCCAGTTCTACTTCACGGACGGCTACAGCTGTGCAGACGCCATCGAGCGTGTGATCGCCGACGACGCTGCGGTGGCGACCGCTGCCGCTGCGGCGCGGGCGCGAGCCGAGAGCTTCCGCTGGGACGACGTGCTTGCGGCCTATGAGAGCGAGTTGTGCCGGGTCGGTGGCTTCCCGACGCCTGCTTCGGCGGCGGCGAGATCCCGGGTCGACGCGAGCCCCGCCCGGGCCACGGCTGGGACGGACGGATGAGGGCGAGCCGGCGGGATGTCCTGGCCGGCGGCCTCGCGGCCGCAGGGACCTGCGCGCTCCCGGCCTCGGCCGTCACCGAGCCGCTACCGCTCCGCCGCGGCATTGCCCTGTGGCCGTGGTTCTCGCTGACAACCGAATTTCCGGCGCCCCGGACCGATTATGCCTGGCCGCCGTTCCAGGCCGATCGCCCGATCCCGACCCACGACGACCTGCGCCGGCTGGCCGGGCTCGGCTTCGACTTCACGCGGCTTCCCTTGGATCCCGGACCGTTCATGGCGTTCACGGGCGCACGCCGTTCCGAACTCTTCGGCATGCTGTCCAACGCGATCGACGCGGTGTTGGCGACCGGGATGCGTGTCCTCGTCAACGTTCAGGCGAATGCCGCCACACACCATTACACGCCCGACGCCTTCTACGGCTCCGATCGGGCGCCGCTCTACCCGACCTATCGCGCGCTGATCGCCGAACTCGCCCGGCTCTGCGCCCGGAAGGGCAGCGGCCGGGTGGCGCTGGAGCCGGTGAACGAGCCGCCGCAGGCTTGCGGGGCCGGCGCCTGGACCCGGGTCCAGGCGGGGCTTCTCACCGCCGCCCGGGAGGCCGCGCCGGACCTGACCCTGGTGGCGACCGGCGCCTGCGGCAGCCTGGTCTCCGGTCTGACCAGCCTCGACCCGGCGACCCTCGCCCGGTTCGCGCCGCTGCTCTACACCTTCCACTTCTACGAGCCGTACCTGCTCTCCCACCAGGGCGCGACCTGGCTCACCGAGGAACCGTTCTACCGCTGGCTGAATGCCGTGCCCTGGCCGGGCAATCCGGCGCGCCTGCCCGAAACCCTGGCGGCGGTCCGAGCCCGCATGGCGGCCGACCCCAAGATTTCGCAGGCCGAGAAGGCCCGGGACCTCGCGGTGATCGAGGCGAAGCTGCGCGAGTACGGCGCGGCGGAGCCGGGACCGGCCTATCTGGCGAAGGAACTGGCCCCGGTCTCGGCCTGGGCCGACCTCTACGGGATCCCGGCCCGGCATGTGCTGATGGGGGAGTTCGGAGCCTTGCGCACCGATGCCCGCTACACGGCCTCTCGGGCCGCCGACCGGACCGCCTATCTCGGCGACGTGCGGCGGGCAGCGGAGCAGGCGGGTTTCGGCTGGTCCTTCTGGAACCTGTTCGACGGGCTCGGTCTGATGGACGACACCCACGCCATCGATCCGGCGCTGGTCGCGGCGCTGGGGCTTGGCAGACGTCCGTAAGCGGGTTCGCCCAGAGGCGTCTCCTTCCACCTACCCCCTCAACCCGAGGCGACGAAGCGAAGCGAGGGCCTCGGAGGAGGCCTCCAGCCAGCCGCGCGATTCCTGAAGGGCTCCTTCGCGGCTCGCAGCGCTCGCGCCCCAGGATGAGAAGGGGGGACCGGGGGGAGGGCCCGCAGCGGCGTCAGCCACGCTCCCGGGTCGCACCCGGCGGAAACAACACGATCAGCATCAGCGCGAACTTCGCCAGCATGGTTGTCTTGCCGGCCAGGCCCTCGAAGGTGTTGATCAGGATCACGAAGGTGAGGATCGGCAGCCAAACGCCACGCCGACAGGTCCGGGCGATCTCGCCGAGATAGAGCCCCACCGCGACGACCAGAAGCATCGTCACCAGAATGCCGTGGTAGAGCACGTCGGAGACGATCGAGTTCTCGATGCCCCATTCCAGGCCGTAGATCCGCCGCAGGGTGCTCACCTGCAGGAGGTCGGGGGCCAGCAGCAATTGCCGGAACGGGATCGCGTCGAAGATCGCCAGCATGTCGACCCGGGCCTGGGCGCTGCCGCCATCCGAGACGAACCGGCTGAGCAGCGTGTCGAAGAACCCCACTGCCGCGAGCACCGCGACCATCACCGGCAGCGCCGTCAGCACGAAGCAGGCGCAGGCCGCCCCGATCAGGGGGATCCGGTTGCTCCGCAGGGTCCGGTTGAGGGCGAACAGCCCGACCATCCCGCCGAGCGCCAGGGTCGTGACCGTCGCCGACCGGCCGCCGAACGTGACGAGTGCCACGAGCTGAACGGCGATCATTCCCGCCCGGAGCGCCGGGTTCAGCCGGCCGCCGCCCTTGGCGAGCGCCAGGATGTAGCAGGCGGTGAGGGTCGCGTTGACCAGCGGGTGGCCCTGGAGTGCGGCCGAGCGCGTGTCGGTCTCGAACGCCATGCCGTCGAACCGGAAGGGGAAGAAACGCTGGCCGCTGGCGAACTCGAACAGGCCGAGCAGCGCATTGGCGAGCATCATCAGGTGGAAGATTGTCTCGATCCGCCGCAGGGTTGCGGTGTCGCGATCCATGAGCAGGATCGGGATCAGCCCGGCCAGCACGAAGGTGTCGATCGAGCCGGCCAGCCCCGTGCCGCCCCGGGCCGCGATCAGCACGAGCAGCAACACGCCGCAGGTGGCGAGAAGCACGCAGGCCGGGCGGCGGTTGAGCGCCTGGGCCACCGGGATCACCGGGTTGCCGGCGCGCAGCATCGTCCAGCCGACGAGCGCCACCGCCATGTAGGTTGCCGGATGGATCTTCGAGGGCGCGGACCCGCTGATCCCGTCGTAGTTGAGGCCGAGGGCCCAGAGCAGGCCGCCCGAGACGCCGACCAGAACCACGGTCAGCAGCAGGAAGGCCAACGATTCGAATCGCGCCAGGCCGCCGAGGCGCGGTTCCGGCCGCGACCGCGCCGCCTGCCGGTGCGCGAAGCCCGCTGGCCGGGCCGTGCTCACGCGCTGCGCCGGTCAAGCAGCAGGGAGCCGGAGACGGGGCGGCCCAGAGCCTCGGAGGTGTCGACGAGGTCGATCAGGTCACGCTGGCGGGTGGCGCCGTTGCAGACGACCAGCAGCAGCCGGTCCGCGGCCGCCGCGATCGGACCGAGCCGCAGGTTCTCGGACAGCACGCCGCCGTCGACGATCACCAGTTCGAACCGGCCTTTCACGCCGGCCAGGAAGCGCTCGATATTGGCCGGCACCAGTGCGTCGCGGATCGGTTTCTGCGTGTCGCCGAGCCCGATCCGCCGGGCGCCGGTCTTCGCATCGATTTGCGTCACCGCGTTGAGGCTCTGCTCGCCGCGCAGCACGTCGAGGAGGCCGGCCGTGCCGGCGCCGTCGGCGCGCAGGTCCGCATCGACCAGCAGCACCCGGTCGCCGCGTCCCACCGCCACCGAGGCGAGCAGCGCGATCACCGCCCGACGCTCGGTCGCCTCCGCCTCTCCGGAGGTGACCAGCAGCGCAAGGGACCGGCCGCGGGTGCCCGCTGCGGTAGCGAGATGGTCCAGGGTGAAGCTCGCAGCCGCCGTGTTGGCCCCGCCCGGCTGCAGCCCCGGGATCACCGCCACGACGGGCGCGTTCGACAGACGCTCCAGCTGGCGCGGCGACAGTACCGTCGGCTCCAGATATTCCCGCGTCAGCGCGAGGCCGGCGCCGAGCCCGAGGCCGCCCGCCAGGGCGGCGGCGACCAGGATCAGCCGCGGCGGCCAGCTCGCATCCTGCGGTGGCCGGGCCGACGTGATGATGCGGGCGTTCGAGCTGTCGATGGCCGACTGCTCCTTGATCTCGCGGGTGCGGACCAGGAACGTGTTGTAGACGGTGCGGGCGGCTTCGACCTCCCGCTCCAATTCACGCAGCTGGACCGAGGATTGCGCGGTCACCGCCGATTGCCGCTGCAGCTTCTCCAGATCGGCGGCGATCGACTTCTCGTTCGCCAGGGCGCGCTGGTACTCGGTCTCGGCCGCGCCGGCGATGCGGTTCAGCTCGGCGTCGATCAGTCGGCGGACGTCCTGCATCTGCGTGCGCACGGCGGCGATGTAGGGATGGCGCTCGCCGAGATTGGTGCGCAGATCCGCTTCCTTCGCGGCGAGTTCGGCATATTGCCCACGCAGCCGGTCGACCGCCGAGGACTGGACGGCCTCCGGCATCGCCCCGGAGCCGATCGCCTGGCCGCGCGCATCCTTGATGCCCTGCAGGCGCGCCTTGGCCTCGGCGGTCCGACCGCGCGCTGCGACCAGCCGGGCATTCGAATCCGTGAGCTGCTGCTCGTTCACGAGCCGGCCGCTCGAGGTGATCAGCCCGTTGCGCGCCTTGTAATCCTCGAGCTTCTTGTCGGCGGCGTTCACCGCGTTGCGCAACTCGTCGAGGCGCCCGCGCAGGTCGCCCGAAGCGCGCTTGGCCGCATCGGAGCGGGCCTCCGTCTGGTCGGCGAGGTACGCGTTGGCGATCGCGTTGACGATCCGGGCCGAGAGATCCGGATCCACCGTGGTGACGACCACGTCGATCACGAACACCTTGTCGGCGCGCTTGACCGCCAGCTTGCGCCGCAGCTGGTCGAGGGCCCGGCCGCGGGGATCCCCGGGCCGCTCCGCCTTCGGCCCGAGCACCATCTCGCGCAGCGACGCGATGGTGCGGGAGATCAGGCCCTGCTGGGCGACCCCGAAGCCCGGCTCGCTCTCCAGTCCCGCCTGCGTCACGGCCCGGCCCAGGACCGCGTCGGACTCGATCACCTTCACCTGGCTCTCGACCTGGGCGATGCCGCCATCCGGCGACAGGGCACCCGGATTGACGTCGTTCAGCACCACCTGCCGGTCGCGCGGGTCGATCAGGATCTGCGCGGTGGCGGTGTAAAGGGACGGGGTGATGAGGGCATAGGCCAAGACCAGCAGGCCCAGCACCAGAGCCGTTCCCAGCACGGTCCGCTTGCGCCGCAACAGGATGCGCCACAGGTCGCCGAACTCGGCGGTGGTGTCGGGCCGGGTCGGGCCCGCCCGTTCCGGCTGTGCCGAATGGACCGGCGCAAGCCAGCTCGCGACGGCAATGTTACGGTCGATCTGTGCCACGATCGGTCACCATCGTCTCGAACTCGGTCGGTCCCTCGCGGGCTCCATCCTCAACTGCAAGAGTCGCGCGGACTGCTGACAATCCCTCAAGACTGCCGAGGGTCGTCGGCCCAAGCACCGATTACTCGGCATCTGGTAAACGCCCTCATCCCAATTCGGCTGCCGGTAGAGTTATCGTTCCCGTTACCGTTTGGGAATTAGATCGGATCCGCGGGCGCCATCCGGCGGATCGTCGCCACGAAGCTGCACGCGACCGCGTGCGGCTTCCGCATCCTGATGCCACGCGCTCTCTTTCGCCAAACCGGGATCCACTTCGGCGGCGAGCGCTATGAGTGAGGGCGCTCATCATGCATGTGAGAGTTCGTCTGGACGGCGCCGAGCCGCGCCGCTGGCAGATCGCCCTGCTGCAGCGAATCGCCGACATCCGCGGCATCCGGGCCGTCAGCGTCGATGCCGCTGCGCTTCCGGATGGATGGCCCGACACGATCGAACTGCTGTTCCGCCTGGAGGCCCTGATCCACGGCCTGCCGCGCCTCGGCTCGGAACGCCTGCCGCCGACCGCCCTCAACCCATGGCGGCGGCCCGACGCGAATCCCGATCTGGTGCTCGACCTCTGCGGCGATCTCCCGTCCGGCCCGGCGGTCTGGCAGATCGCCTATGACGATCGGCTCGGCGACAGCGCCCTGATGGCGAGCCTACTCGCCGGGGCTGTGCCGCGGTTGACTCTTATTGAGGCGGGGAAAATCCTCGCCGCGGGACGGCTCGGGACCGACCGGCCGGGCATCCTGCTCGCCGGTGTTGACGACGCGCTCGCCCGGACGGTGACGCTGGTCGTCGCCGCCCTGGGCCGCCGGGCAGCCGGGGCCAGCGCGCCCGTCTCGGCCGCGCCCGTGCCGCCCTCCGAGCCTGGACGGACCCTGTCGGGGACTGAACTCGGCCGCCGCACCGCCCGGATGCTGGCCGGTGCTGTGGTCCACCGCCTGTACCATCTCTGCTACCGCGCCCCGCATTGGCGCTGCGGCTGGCGCCGCCTCGACGGGCCTGACCTGATCGATCTCGGGCGCCATCCCGAGACCGGCTGGAACACCCTGCCGGATGATGGCCACCGCTTCTATGCCGACCCGTTCCCCCTGGCCTTCGCCGGGAGCACGCACGTCTTCGTTGAGGAATTCCCGCACGCGACCGGCAAGGCGATCATCTCCGCCGTTCGCTTCGGTCCGCACGGCCCCGAAGGCACACCTGTCCCGGTACTGGAGGAGGCCCATCACCTCTCTTACCCGTTCGTGTTCGAGCGCGACGGCGAGGCCTGGATGGTACCTGAGAGCTCGGCGTCCGGCACGGTCGATCTCTACCGCGCGACCCGCTACCCCGGTGGCTGGGTGAAGGAGGCGACGCTGCTCACGGGCGTGGTCGCGAGCGACGCGACACTCCTCGAGCGAGACGGCCGCTGGTGGATCTTCGCCACTTCGCGGGATACCGGCCCCAACGCGCTCGCGGGTTCGGGATCCTACCACGACGCGCTGTGTCTCTGGTCGGCCCCCGATTTCCGCGGCCCCTATACGCCGCATCCGGCCAATCCGGTGCTGATCGACCCCGCCACCGCCCGGCCCGCCGGGCGCATCGTCGAGCGCGGCGGCCGCCTGATCCGCCCGGTTCAGGATTGCGCGCAGGGGTATGGCCGCGCCCTGGGGCTGGCACGGATCGACCGCCTCGACCCGGAGGGCTTCGCCCAGACCCTGATCGGCCGTGTCGAGCCCGGCCCGTCCTGGTCCGGGAGCCGCCTCCATACCCTGAACACCGGCGGCGGCCTCGAATGCATCGACGGCTCGGCACGGGCGCCGCGGATCCGGATCCCGCGCCGCGCCTGATTGCTTCGGCCTGTCGACCTTCCGCTTTCAGTCGCCAAAACGGTATCCGGCTGGCGGATCCATATCCCTATGGTGGATAACGCAACTTATACGTGCTTTAATTCGGAGGGATTAATTGCATAGATTGAATTCCGGTTTGAGAATGTCTGATATCGTGGGAATTCGGTCCATCAGGGTGGCTGTTCCATGACTGTGAACGTGACGATCCGGCCCGATGCGCCTGTGCGGCGTTCCCTGCGCGACAAGCTCTCGCGGATCGCCGCGGTCGTCGGTGTGCCGGTCGACACGTTCTTCACCGACCCCGCGTTGATGCCGCAGGCTGGCCTGATCGAACTGATCCGGCTCTGGGACGCGGCCCCCACCGAAACCGTGCGGGCCGAGATCCTGGCCGGCACCCGTGCGGTCATCGCCGGAGCGGTCGACCGAGCGCGCTGAGATTCTCACCGCACGCGAGCGGCCGGGCTGATCGCGGCCGGTCGATATTTCGCTTCCCCCGGCCCTGGCGGGAGCCCCCCGAGATCGCTACATTGCGGAGGCGGGGCTGCAGAGTTCGTCAGGAGCACTTTCCCCGGGGCCTTATCGACTCCCTCGGGAGCTGTCCCTGGCCTCGTCCCTGGACTTGGCCAACACGGCGCCCACCTACTCTGTAGGTTTCCCGGGATCGATCCTCCAACGGCTCACGTGGCTCCGCACTCTTCCTCTCCTGAAGCCGGCCTCTCCAAGACCGATGCGGTCCTCAAGGCCGAGTTGCGCAGCGCCGCCCTGGCTGCGCGCGACGCGCTCGCACAGGCTGCTCGGCACGACGCCTCTGCGCGCATCGTCCAGGCGCTCCTCGCCCTACCGGAACTCGTCGAGGCCCGATTGGTCGGCGCCTATTGGCCGATCCGCAGCGAGGTCGATCCGCGTCCCGCCGCCGAGGGCCTCCTTGCCCGCGGCCAGGCTGTCGCACTGCCGCACGTCACCCCGGACGGATTGATCTTCCGGGAATGGCGGGCCGGGGACGCGCTGGTGGCCGGCCGCTTCGGCCTGAGCGAGCCGGACGCATCCCTGCCCCCGGTGGAGCCCGACGCTCTGATCGTGCCGCTCGCTGCCTTCGATGGCACAGGCCAGCGCATCGGCTATGGCCGCGGCTACTACGATGGCGCGATCACGCGGCTGTCCCGCACACGGCCCGTCCTCACCGTCGGGGTCGGATTCGCCGTCCAGCGGGTTGATCGCGTGCCGGCCGAGCCGCATGACCGGCCACTCCAGTTCGTGATCACCGAATCGGGTGTGACCCGGTTCGACAGGAAGTCCTGATCCATGCGGCTGCTCTTTCTCGGCGACGTCATCGGTCGCCCGGGCCGTACTGTCGTGTGCGAGCGCCTGCCCAAGCTACGGGAGCGCTGGCGGCTCGACTGCGTCGTGGTCAACGGCGAGAATTCCGCCGGCGGCTTCGGCATCTCCGAGTCGATCTGTGACGAGCTGATCCAGGCCGGGGCCGACGCTGTGACACTCGGCAATCACAGCTTCGACCAGCGCGAGGCGCTTGTGTTCATCGCCCGACAGCCGCGCCTGGTGCGGCCGGCGAACTACCCGCCCGGCACCCCCGGCCGCGGCGCCACCGTGGTCGAGACGCAGGGCGGCGCCCGGGTGCTGGTGGTCAACGTGATGGGCCGGGTCTTCCTCGACGCCATGGACGACCCGTTCACCGCCGTCGAGCGTGAGATTTCCGCCTGCCCGCTCGGGGCCGCCGCCGACGCCGTGGTGGTCGACGTCCACGCGGAGGCCACCAGCGAGAAGCAGGCTTTCGGCCATTATCTCGACGGCCGCGCCAGCCTCGTGGTCGGCACCCACACCCACACGCCCACGGCCGATCACCGGATCCTGCCCGGCGGCACCGCCTACATGTCGGATGCCGGCATGTGCGGCGATTACGACTCGGTGATCGGCATGCAGAAGGATGAGCCGATCCGGCGGATGATCCAGAAGACGCCGGGCTCCCGCTGGGAAGTGGCCGGCGGCGAGGCCACGCTCTGCGGCGTCGCGGTGGAGACCCAGGCGGATGGCCTCGCCATCAAGGTCGCGGCGGTTCGGCTCGGACCGAACCTCGAAGAAAGCCGACCCCACTTCTGGGATTAGCCGGGGAGGCGGGCGCCCGCTCCAGGAACTTCGGCGGTTCGCATCGGTAGATTGCAGAGACCCCCGAATGAATGGATCTCGCCATGCCTCAGATGTTCGACTGGATTTTCTTCGCCATCATGATCCCATTCCCGGCCTTCCTGGTCTGGGATTACTATCAGAACCGGTAGGCACAACTTCCGAGCGGCGGCAATAATTGTGCGAACCTGGTTCGACGCGCTGCCAAATCCCTTCCACCGTCATTGCGAGCGCAGCGAGGAAGGC
>NZ_JAKSYN010000044.1:0-687 GCF_022829565.1 Methylobacterium sp. J-001 | reverse complement strand
AAGGGCCGCAACGTCGTGATCGAGAAGAGCTTCGGCGCCCCGCGCATCACCAAGGACGGCGTCACCGTCGCCAAGGAGATCGAGCTCGCCGACAAGTTCGAGAACATGGGCGCCCAGATGGTGCGCGAAGTGGCCTCGAAGACCAACGACATCGCGGGTGACGGCACCACCACGGCCACCGTTCTGGCCCAGGCGATCGTCCGCGAAGGCGCCAAGTACGTCGCCGCCGGCATCAACCCGATGGACCTGAAGCGCGGCATCGACCTCGCTACCGCCGCCGCGGTGAAGGACATCATCGCCCGCGCCAAGAAGGTCTCGACCTCCGACGAGGTCGCCCAGGTCGGCACGATCTCCGCCAACGGCGACAAGGAGATCGGCGAGATGATCGCCCACGCCATGCAGAAGGTCGGCAACGAGGGTGTCATCACCGTCGAAGAGGCCAAGACCGCCGAGACCGAACTCGACGTCGTCGAGGGCATGCAGTTCGACCGCGGCTACCTCTCCCCGTACTTCATCACCAACGCGGAGAAGATGGTCGCCGAGCTCGAGGATCCCTACATCCTCATCCACGAGAAGAAGCTGTCGTCGCTGCAGGCGATGCTGCCGGTGCTCGAGGCCGTGGTCCAGACCGGCAAGCCGCTGCTGATCATCGCCGAGGACATCGAGGGCGAGGCCCTGGCCACCCTC
>NZ_JAKSYN010000041.1:0-301 GCF_022829565.1 Methylobacterium sp. J-001 | reverse complement strand
GGACAGGGTCGTGCGACGCTGCCGAGCGCACGCCGTCCTTGCGAGCGCAGCGAAGCAACCCAGTGAAACGCTACATTCCGAGCGCGCGCGCTGCACTGGGTCGCTTCGCTGCGCTCGCAATGAGGGGGGAAACGGAAGCCTAAGTCCCTCGCCCGGACGCCGCGGCGCCCTAGCCCGCCCGCCGCCCGAAGGCCACGCGCGAGGTCAGGCACGATGCGCCGGGATAGCCGGTAACGCACACGCCGCGGACCATCTCCCGGACGGCGTAGAGCAAGGGGATGTATCTGCTGTCCTCCCGGCG
>NZ_JAKSYN010000039.1:0-1449 GCF_022829565.1 Methylobacterium sp. J-001 | reverse complement strand
GAGGCGCGCTACCGCGCCGTGTTCGAGAGCGCGATCGACTACGCGATCATCGTGCTCGATCTGAAGGGGAACGTCATCGACTGGAACGCCGGCGCTACCCGGATCCTGGGCTGGACCCCGAGCGACGTCTGCGGGAAGCCTGCCGACGTGTTCTTCACCCCCGAAGACCGTGAGGCCGGGATCCCCGACCAGGAGATGCACAGCGCCCTGACCGTGGACCGCGGCATCGACGAGCGCTGGCACCTGAGGAAGAGCGGCGAGCGGTTCTGGGCCAATGGCGAGATGATGGCGTTGCGCAACGAGGCCGGCGCGGCCATCGGCTTCGTCAAGATCCTGCGCGACCGCACCGAGCAGCGCCGCAATGCCGATGCGCTGCGGGACAGCGCGTTGCGTCTGCAGAGGGCGCAGGAGGCGGGCGGGGTCGGGGTATTCTCGATCGGCATCGCCGACGCCATCCTGCGGCCGAGCCCGGAGTTCTGCCGCCTGTATGGCCTGCCGGAGCGCGA
This sequence comes from Methylobacterium sp. J-001, assembly GCF_022829565.1. Lineage (NCBI taxonomy): Bacteria > Pseudomonadati > Pseudomonadota > Alphaproteobacteria > Hyphomicrobiales > Methylobacteriaceae > Methylobacterium > Methylobacterium sp. J-001. Next base: position 943 of record NZ_JAKSYN010000039.1, on the reverse strand, counting down.
GGCGTACCCGTCGACGGCGTTCGAGGAACTGATCGTCCCGGAGGATCAGCACCTGATCTCCACCGCCCGCTCGCGCAGCAGCGGCGCGGCACCGCGGGACGTCGAGTACCGCATCCGCCGGCCGGACACCGGCGAGGTCCGCTGGATCGCGCGCAAGGGCGAGATCGAGCACGACGAGGCCGGACGGCCGGCGCGCTTCTCTGGCGTCGCCCGTGACATCACTGCTCAGCGGGCGGCGCAGGAGGAGCTGCGCATCAGTCAGGAGCGCCTGAGCCTGGCGTTCGAGGCGGCCGGTGCCGTGGGCTGGTGGGACTGGGATGTGCCCTACGACCGCATCGTAGCCAACGCGCGGTTCGCCGAGCTGTACTCGGTCGATCCCGCCGCGGCGGCGGTCGGCACTCCGATCGCCGGCTACATCGACGGCATCCATCCCGACGACCGGGCGTGGGTGGGTGCGAAGATCGAGCTGGCACTAGCCACTGCCGGTGAGTTCGCTGAGGAGTACCGTCTGCTCAGGGCGGACGGTAGCGTGCGCTGGGTCTATGCCCGCGGGCGCTGCTACCACGACGCGGCTGGCCGTCCGCTGCGGTATCCGGGGGTGTCGATCGACATCACCGCGCGCAAGCTCGATGCCCTACGTCAGGCGGCGTTGGCCGCCCTGGGCGACCGCCTCAAGGACTTGAGCGAGCGATCGGAGATCATCGGAGCCGCGGCCGAGATCATAGGCCAGACGCTCGATCTGTCTCACGCCGGGTACGGCGCCGTCGATCAGAGCCGCGAGACCATCGTGATCACGCGCGGCTGGAGCACGCCCGGCGTCCCGGCCATCGCCGGGCTGCACAGGTTCCGCGACTATGGCTCGTACATCGACGATCTGCAGGCCGGCGCGACCGTGCTGATCGCCGATCTCGCCCGCGACGCGCGCACGGCGGCTGCGGCTGAC
>NZ_JAKSYN010000038.1:0-28625 GCF_022829565.1 Methylobacterium sp. J-001 | reverse complement strand
CCGGCCGCGACGGCGGGTCCGGGAACGTCTGCCGTCGCCCCGTAAGCCTCCGGCCGGAGGAATACGGCGGCGAGGCCGATGAGCTGGCGGTGCAGGCGCACCGCGTTGCGGCGGCCCGGCCCGCGCCGGCGGCGGTCGTCGCGGGGCCGTCCGTCGAGGATGTGGTCCTCCATCCCGTGGAGGGCGTCGCAGAGCCTCCGCCCGGTGGTGGCCATCGCCGAGACGGCGTGCCCGACGAGGGTCTCAAGAAGCAAGGTCGGCGAGGCGACGGTATCGCCGCCCTCGACTGCGGCACGGGTCGCGTCCGGGCTCTCCGCCGGTCCGCGGCGCCCGCTGACGAGGCTGCGCGGTCCCATGACGAAATGGAGTCTGCCCGCCGGGGCCGGTTTCGCGCCCGGGCGTGCGATGTCCGCGACGACGCCCCCGACGTGGTCGGCTTCGACCGTGACGCGCTGGTGCTCGTCGGGCGCGAACACGGCGGTGGCGAGCCGGGTGGGACCGAACCTGCCTTCAGCCGCCGGCTTCGCGAGATCGGCTGCGTCCAAGTTGTAGTGCATCCACAGGAACCCGCCGCCGAACGCGTCGAGGTAGGCCGCCGCCTCCGCCACCGGGACGGACCGCCCCCGCCCGTCCGCGTCGAACGCCATGGCCCAGAGCGGCTCGCCCTGCCGTGTCGATCCCAGTGTATCCTTCGTTTCGGTGGAGGCTTTCACCGGTCGATCCAATCGGTTCATGGGAGGGGTACAATCGATGCCCTGTCTGATGGCCGCGCGCTGACAAAACCGAATTGGCGCCCGGACGTTTTGAGCGGTGGCACTGAGCCCGTATGGTGCGGCTCGTAGCCGAATCGAGGGCGACCGACGAGCGGCATGGGCATCCGACCGGACATCGAAGCGACGCGTCGCTTCCGAACGGCGGGCAAGATGTCCAGCCCTTCGGCCGAACCCGCGCGGCGGTGGCACGCCAGGAACGCGCGAGCGTCCCGTGTCGCCCTCGCCCTGTCCTTGTGCCTCGCACCCATCGCCGCGGTCGCCCAGTCCGCGAACACCGGCGCCGGCGGCGACCCGCGCACCTCGGTCGCCCAGCCCGAGGTGTCGGGCAAGCCGTCGGCGGTGGCTACGACCTCGATCCAGTCCGTGCTCGGTGACGCGGCCGATCCGACCGGTTTGCGCCGCTTCCTGTCCGACCGCGGCGTCGTCCTCAGCTTCAACGCCATCGCCGACATCCTCGGCGACACCAGCGGCGGCACACGCCGGACCGCGACGGTCCTCGGGCGGCTCGACATGCAGCTCGACGCCGACCTCGACCGCCTCGCCGGCTGGCACGGCGCCGCGTTCCGGGTCGAGGCCTACCAGATCAACGGCGCCGGGCTGTCCCGGGCCGCTGTCAACGACCTCGCCGTGGTCAGCGAACTGGAGGCGCTGCCGTCCACCCGCTTGTACGAGCTGTGGGTCGAGCAGCAGGTCCTCGACGGGCAACTGGCGGTCAAGCTCGGGCAGGTGGCGGCCGACACCGAGTTCCTCGTGAGCCAGACCGCCACGCTGTTCATCAACTCGACGTTCGGCTGGCCGACCATCGCCGGCACCAACCTGCCGAGCGGCGGCCCAGCCTACCCGTTCGGCGCCCCGGCGATACGGGTCAAGTACCTCCCGACACCGAACCTCTCGTTCCAGGTCGGTCTGTTCGACGGCGACCCGGCCGGTCCGGCGCGGGCGTGGAACGACCCGGACCCGCAACGGCGCGACCGCACCGGCACGAACTTCAGGCTGTCCGACCCGGCGTTCCTCATCGCCGAGGTCGCCTACGCGTACAACTTCGAGGAACGGGGCGGGTCCGGGCAGGTCCTGGACGAGCCCGGGACGGTGACGCTCGGGGGCTGGCACCATTTCGGCCGGTTCGATTCGCTTCGGGTCGACGATACCGGTCGCTCGCTCGCCGACCCCTCGACCAGCGGGGTCGCCCACAGGTTCAGGGGCAACGATGGGCTGTACGCGATCATCGACCAGACCGTGTACCGCGAGCGGGACGACGCCGGGCAGGGCGCCAGCGCATTCGTGCGGGCGGTGACGTCGCCGGGCGACCGCAACCTGATCGACCTCTACCTCGACGCCGGCATCGGCTACCGTGGGCTGCTGTCTGGGCGGTCGAACGATACGGCGGGCGTGGCGGTGTCGTACGCGCGCATCTCGCCGTCGGCCCGGGGCTTCGACCGTGACACCATCCTGGAGTCGGGCATCGCGATGCCCCGGCGGCGGTTCGAGGCGCTGGTCGAGGCCACGTACCAAGCGGTCCTCGCGCCGGGTGTGACGGTGCAGCCGAACCTGCAGTACGTTTTCCATCCGGGCGGCAATATCCCCGACCCCCGCGACGCGCTCGGGCGGCGGATCAAAAACGCCACGGTCGTCGGCATGCGGGCGACGCTGACCTACTGAGCGAGGTTCGACTTCATGCGGGCCATCGAAAATCGCCAATCAACCCAAGAGCGAACCCTTCAGGCATGAACGCCGTGCGGATAGCGCTCGTCAGGCGTGCATCGGAGACGGTTCTTCCGCCTTGTCGAGCCAAGGAAAATTCGGCGCGGCGAAGGCAAGCATGCGGTCGCCCTCGTCGGGGGACGCACGCTCGTTGTCGACCGAGAGGAGTTCGACCGCCCCGTCCGTCTTGATGATCAGCAGGGCGACCGCGTCGGTTTGCGCCTCCGCGTTCGCGGGGGCGACTTCGAATCGCCAGCCGGCCTCGTGCCGCCCGGCCAGGGCATCAAAGTCGATCTTGCCGTCGCCGAGAACCTTGCCGCGGGTATCCCGGCTGACGCCCGTGTCCGCATGCAGGAGGTGGTCCGACGACGGCGCGAGTTGGTAGACCCGCTCGCGGCCGATCTCGGGGGCAAGCCTTGTGCACACCAGCGCGTTGTAGAGCTCGTCCCGGGTCGCGGCGAGCAGATGGTCTGGGGGGTGATCGGCGAGACCTTCCTCGGCATGCCGCGACAGGAGCTCGGCCTGCAGCGTTGGCACCCCCGCGTCACGGGCGGCCTGGAGCGCACCAGGATAGGTGTCGATCAGCACCACAGGCACGTTCGCGCGATGCAGGGCGATGACCATGTCGCTCGCCCATGGGGATGCTCCGACGACGGCGAGCCGTTGGGTCTCGGCCGCGGTGGACAAGCCCAGTCGCCGGGCCAGCGGTCCCAGCGAGAAGCCGTGAAGGATGACCGTGGCCACGATGACCGCAAACACGGTGGGCTGAATCAGGTCGCCGCCTGCGTAGCCCGCCTCGCTGAGGCGGGGGCCGGCCAAGCCAGCGACGGCGGCCGCGACGATGCCGCGGGGGCCGATCCAGCCCACGAACAGTCGCTCCCGCCGCGACAGGTCGCTGTCCAGTGTCGCGAGCCAGATGGCGGCCGGGCGGACCGCGAACAGGATGGCGGCCGTGAGACCTAGAATAGGCAGGGACAGCTTACCGAGGACGCCGAGGTCGAGGTCGGCGGTCAACACGACGAACAGGCACGACACTAGCAGAACGACAAGCGCCTCCTTGAACCGCCGTAGTTCGCTCAACCCCGGCACGTGGCGGTTGGCCAGCGCGATCCCGAACACGGTCGCGCCGATCAGCCCGGCCTCGTGCATGAGAAGGTTCGGGACGACGTAGGCGACGAGCGCGAACGCGAGTAGCACCGGCGTCTTCAGCGTCTCCGGGACGAGATCCTGCCGGAACGCCCAGGCTACCCAGAGGGCAAAGCCAACGCCGAGGCCGCCCGCCACTAGCACGCCCTCGGCGAGGTGGAGCATTAGGGCGACTGCCGGGGTCTCGCCGGCGCCGTGCGGCACGCCCACCAGGATCTCGATGACGACCGCCGTGAGGATGGCCCCGATCGGGTCGTTGACGATGGCCTCCCACTTCAGGAAGGCGGCGGACCGTCGTTCCAGCCGGGCGTGGCGCAGCAGCGGCAGGATCACGGTCGGTCCGGTGACGACGAGGATAGCACCGAACACCGAGGCGGGGCCCCACATCATCCCGCCGATGAGGTGCGCGGCAAGGGTACCCAGGACGAAGTTGACCGGCAGCGCGAAGGCGGTCAGCCGGAGAACGCCCTCGCCGGAGGCCCTGAGTTCGCGGAAGTCGAGCGCGAGGCCACCCTCGAACACCACGATGGCCACCGCCAAGCCGATCAAGGGGCGCAAGTTCTCCCCGAATTCGCGGGACGGGTGCAGCAAGCCGAGCACGGGTCCAACAAGGAACCCAAGCGCGAGCAGCAGCACGATGGCGGGGATGCGCAGGCGCGCTGCGAGTACCTGGGCGGCGATGCCACCGCCCACGATGCAGAGGACGGCCGTCGCCAAACCGTGTTCCATCCATCCCCCTCCGGGCAAACCTGTCGTCGCGACCGTCCGATTTGTTACCGGCCGAGGGATCGGCACCTCCGCCGTCGTGCGGGTCGGATCACATGCCCTACTACGGGTTGGAGCCTATGGGATTCCCGCCAAGGCCCCCGTCGGGGTCGCATCCCCGGCGTCCGTCTGACGGTTGTCGAGCTTGCGCAGCTCGGTGGCGATATCTTGCAGGCTGGTGTCGCCCTTGCGCAGGATTTGGTCGGCCTCGGACAGGCGCTCGCGTTCCACCGCCGTAATGTCCCGGGCACTCAGTACCACTACTGGGACCTCGGCGCAGCCGGGCAGGTCCCGGAGCCGGTTGAGAAACGAGAACCCGTCCATGACCGGCATGGTTAGATCGAGCAGCACGAGGCGTGGCACGCCGTGCCGGACCTGGTCGAGCGCCTCGCAGCCATTCCCGGCCTCGCGCACGCTCCAGCCGTTGCGCTCCAGCACCGTCCGGAGGCGATGGCGCATGTCGGCATCGTCGTCGACCACAAGCACGTCGCCGTCGGCCGCCCGGAACTGGTCGAGGATCGTGCGGAGCCGCGTCCAGTCCACCGGCTTGGGTACCGCCTCGACCGCCCCGAGCGAGGCACTCAGCGCCGCGTCGGCGACGAAGCTCACCATGACCACGGGGATAGCGGCGGTCTCCGGATCGGCCTTCAGGGTGGCCAGCACCGACCAGCCGTCCATCTCCGGCATCATCACGTCGAGTAGGATCGCGCGTGGCTTGAGCGACTTGGCGAGGTCGAGGCCTGTACGTCCGTCGCCGGCCGTGCACACGGCAAAGCGTTGGCGTTCGAGGAACCGGGTCATCAGCTCGCGTTGGTTGGTCTCGTCGTCGATGACCAGCACGAGGTCGCCCACCGTCACTTGGTTCTCGGGAACCGCCAGTGCCGCCTCAACGGCCCGCTCTGGTGCCACGGCTGGGACGCGCAGGGTGAAGCTCGTTCCTTCGCCCTCGACGCTGTCGACCGTGATGTCGCCACCGAGAAGCTGGGCGAAAGCGCGGCTCAGTGCGAGCCCGAGACCGGTCCCGCCATAGTTGCGTGTGGTGCTCTCGTCGGCCTGGGTGAACCGCTCGAACAAGCGCCCGACCTGCTCGGGGCTCATGCCGATGCCGGTGTCCCGCACCGTGAACCGGAGCCAATCGCTCTCCACGTCGACCTCGCGGGTGGCACTTAACGTGATGGTGCCGCCCTCGGTGAACTTGGCCGCGTTCGAGAGCAGGTTGAATACGCACTGGCGCAGCTTGGTCGCGTCAGTGCGCGCCTGGCCGACGTTATCGGCGACGTCCAGGGCAAGGACGTTACCCTTCTTGGCGACCAGCGCCTCCACCGTCCCGGCCGCGTCCGTGACGAAGGCGGCGACGTCGATGTCCTCGGGGTAGAGTTCCATCTTCTCGGTCTCGACCTTGGACAGGTCGAGCACGTCGTTGATCAGCCCGAGCAGGTGCTGGGCGTTCGACTTGATCTTGCCGAGGTCCTTCAGGAGGCTGTCCTGGCCGAGCTCCTCCGCCTCCTCCTCCAACATCTCCGAGTAGCCGATCACCGCGGACAGCGGCGTACGCAACTCGTGGCTCATGTTGGCCAGGAAGCGGCTCTTGGCCCGGCTGTGCTCCTCGGCCGCATCCCGAGCCTCCTTCAGCGTCGTTTCGAACGCCTCGCGTTCGGTGATGTCGGCATGGACTCCGACCCACTCGCGGATCGTCCCGTCCGGGTTGCGCACCGGACGCCCCTTGACCGCGAACAGGCGGTATTCGCCGTGCCGGTTCCGAACGCGGTGCCGGAGCTCATAGCCCCGGTCCGCGGCGACGGCTTCACGCCAGGCATCCTTGGTCGGCTCGACGTCGTCGGGGTGCACGGCCCCGGCCCATCCCACCCCCTGGCACTCGGCCTCCGACTGCCCGGTATAGGCCTGCCAGTACGGTTGCGAGCCCACCATCGCGCCCCGCGCGTCGGCGGTCCAAATGATGTCGCCGACCGCCTCGGCGGCGGCCCGGAAGCGGCCCTCGCTGGCATGGAGGTGCCGCTGGACCCGCTGCTGATCGAAGGAGGCGGCGACGATGGCCGCGAACAGGATCATGAAGGTCGCCCCCGCCACCGAGAGCGCAAGGTGTTGCTGACCGATGCCGACGCCGACGGCGTGAGCGGCGTGTGCCCCGGCGTCCTCGGCGGTCAAGGTCGCCGCTGCCATGCCGGTGTAGTGCATCCCGGCGACCGCCAGACCCATGACCGCGGCCGCGGCGAGCTTCTGCCAGACGCTGTTTTGCCGGAAGGTCAGCCATAGCGCGGCGGTCGCGGCCGTCACCGCGATGGCGACGGACACCGCGACGATGGGCAGGCTGTAGGCAAGGTTGCCGGGCACCCGCATCGCGGCCATGCCGGTGTAGTGCATCCCGGCCACGCCGAAACCCATCAGGGGGCCGCCGACCAGGACGTCGCGCTGTCCCGCCCCTTCACGGCTGACCCAGGCGAACGCGGCGCCGGTGGCGGCTATGGCGAGCAGCAGCGAGGCCACGGTGATCCCGGGGTCGTAGGCGGCGGGCATGCCCATCTCGAAGGCGAGCATGCCGACGAAGTGCATCGCCCAGATGCCGCCGCCCATCGCCAGCGAGGCCGCCGCGACCCATGCCCAGCGCAGGCGGGCCGCGGCCCCGCGGACGCGGCCACCGAGGTCGAGCGCGGTGTAGGACGCGAACACCGCGACGGCGATGGAAAGCGCGACGAGGGCAGGGTCGTAGCCGGTATGGACCATGGGAATTCCGGGTGCGTTCCCACGGAGCCATGGCACGAAAACACAGTGGTATCGCGGCAATCGCCCATTCGTGAAGGAAACGGTCGATCAACCTCGACGGTGATCGGCACATTCGATGGTCCCGCGGCCATCCGGACGCAAATCCGCCGGCATCGTAGCCCGTATCCCGAGGCGGTCGGGACATACGTCCCGGCATCGAACCAATTGTATGCGCCGGCATCCACCGGCCGCGATTGGCATCGGGGGATTCCATGAACACCAAGTCCATTCTCGCTGCGGCGGCCCTTGCCCTCGCGCTCCCGGCCGTCGCCTAGGCGCAGGGTCTCGTGCGCGGCGCGCAGGAAGGTGCCGACGACGGGCGCGCGGCCGGCGGTCCCATCGGGGCCATCGTCGGGGGCGCCATCGGCGCGGCGACCGGCACCGTCAACGGCATCCTCGGCGTCGACGACCGCCCGCGCTTCCGCACCTACGTCTGCGGCGAGCGCCGCGCCTCCTACGCCTACGACGGCGACGTCCGGATCGGCACGGTGCTGCCGTCGGCGGGCGTGAATTACTACGACGTCCCGGAAGAGTACGGCGCCCGCGGCAGCCGCTACACGGTCGTCAACGGCCACACCGTGCTGGTCGAGCGCGGCAGCGGCCGCATCGTCGAGATCATCGACTGAGCCACGCGAGGGGGCGACCCGGGCCGAGGTGCCTGGGTCGCTGCCGATCAACGCCGACGGCGTGACCCGCGCAAACGTCCTAGAGTAGGAACCGAAGGCAGGCTGCGACGGCAAACGTCGAGGCGAGCGGCAGGCCCAGCATCGTGGCCATGGCCCCGGCCCGCATGCCCCGCGGCTCGTTGTCGTTGTCCGCGAGCCTGGCGAGGGTCAGGTGCCAGCGAGCGAGGGATGCCTCGACGTCGATGGCTCGGGTCGCGTTCGTGTCGGTCATGGATCGCCTCTCCGAACGAACCGTCCCATAGCACGGGATGAGGGGCCTGTCCGCCGAGGCTTGCCCGCCCCGGAATGCCGCGCGAACCCAAGGCCGTATCGCGATCCGGCGGCATGGGAACGTCAGCCCCGGGGCTGCAGCACGAAGTCGTCGGCGACCTCCAGGGTGTGGACGTCGAACTGGGCGAGCAGCGCCGTGCCGAAGCTCGTCGAGATGGCGACGTCGGTGGCGTCGCGACCGCGGGCGATGACGACCCGCCCGATCCGACGGGCGTCGTGCCGAGCGTCGAACGTGTACCAGCGAGGACCCTGCGGGCCGTCGAGGTAGACCTCGAACCACGCCGAGAAGTCCATCGGGTTGGGGTCCACGGGCACGCCGATGTCGCCGAGGTAGCCGGTGCAGTACCGCGCCGGGATGTTCATGCACCGGCACATGGTGACGGCGAGGTGGGCAAAGTCCCGGCAGACGCCGACCCGCTGGTGGTACCCGTCGAAGGCCGAGCGGGTGGCGTCGGCGAGTTGGTAGTCGAACCGGATGCGCTCGTGCGCCCAGGTGACGATGGCCTGCACCCGTCCCCAGCCCTCGGGGGCGCTGCCGAACAGCGACCAGGCCGTGCCGGCGAGCTTGTCGGTGTCGCAGTAGCGCGAGCCCAGCAGGTAGACAAGCACGTCGTCCGGTAGGTCCTGGACGGCGAGCTGCCGGGCGTCGGGTACGTAGGCGTCGGGCTCGCCGTTGTCGGCGATCAGGAAGTCGGCCGAGACCGTGACGCGGCCGCCCGGCGCGAGCAGCCGCACGCAGGTGTTGCCGAACCCGTCCGTGTAGGTCCGCGTCGGCACCGGCGGGTCGACCCGCATCGTGTCAGAGGTCAGCAGGTCGTGGGTGCGAGAGGGGTGAACGTTGAGCTGGTAGATCAGTGGGGTCGGCCCGAACGTGTCGTAGCCGATGGTGTATCCGGCCCTGATCCTCATGTTCGTCCCCGTGGTTGGGAGTTCGCCGCATCTTCGGTTCGGCGGTGTCCAACGATGCCTGCATGGGTCGTGCCCAGCCCGGGGAAGACCGGCTCAAAGCGTGAGCAGCAACGCGGCGTACCCGACGGCCCCGAGCGCGAAGGCCCAGAATCGGCTCTGCCGCTCGCTCGGCACCTCGTCCTTGAGGACGTTCAGGATCACGCCGCCGCCGAGGAAGGCCGTCAGTGCGGCGATGGCCGCGTCCGACACCACCGTCACCGCGCCGACGAGGAACCCCGCGACGACGGCGGCGACCAGGACCCAACGTCCGGTCCTGCGGTATGCCGCCTTGTGGTCGTCGTTCAAGCCGTAGTCGGTGACCACGAAATGCAGGGACATCGCCACGGTGAAGAACGCCAGGGAGGCGACGCCCGTCGTCTCGCGATGCAGGAGGAGGTAGCCGACGAGCGCGTTGTAGAGGCCGAAGGACCCCATGTGGATCAGAACACCCCGGCCCCGGTGCCGACGTCGGCCGTCGGGGCGGAACCCCGGGCGTCGGTGACTGGGATGCCGGCACGGCGCGAGCGGTCGACCTTGGCCAGCCTATCCAGCCCGTAGAAGGCCATCAGGCCGCCGAGCGCGATCAGGTAGACATGCCGCTCCGAGAAGCCCCCGAGCGTGCCGCCGGCCATGCGGCCGACGCTGGCCTCGCCGCTGGCCAATTCGGGCAGGAAGTGCACGAAGACGTAGGCCACCGCGACCCCGCCGGCCGCCGACAGCCAGACGCTCCTGGGCGAGCCGTCCAGGAACCGCAAGGACGGCGTCACGACATGCACGACCGCGAGCACGACCGCCGCAAGAGTGGTGAGGACCAGGATGGATACCGTCATACGGATGCGGTTCAGTTCGCCCTAGGTGCGGCGGCCGGCGCCGGCGGCTGGGACGGAGCGGGGGGCACGGTCGTCGGCGGGGGCTGATCCGAAAGCCGCTGACGCACATCGGCGAGCTGAGCCTGCGCCGCCGAGAGTTCCTGCCGGGTCGTCCCGAGGCGGTCGTCGAGGGTGGCCATCTCCTTGTTGCGGCCGGCGAGCGTCTCGGTCAACGTCGCGAGCTGCGCCTGGGCGTCGGCCTGCTGCTTCCGGAGCGCCTCCACCGCCGAGGTCACGGCGTTGCGGTCGGTCGTTAGCTTCTGGATGGTCTGCTCGGCCTGCCCACGTTCGGAGATCACCCGGTCCCTCTCAGACTCGGCGGTGGCCAGATCGGCCTGGGTCGACGCCAGCCCATCCTTGGCCTGCTGCAGTTGCTGCCCGACCTGGGCGATCTCGGCGGTCAGCTTGTCCCTACTGGCGTTCAGGCCGGCGATGGCCTGCGCCAGGTCGTCCCGTTGCTTCCCGGCCTGCTCCGACGCGGTCCGGGCTTCGGAAAGTTCTTTTTGCGCCGCGGCCGAACCATCGCGGGCCTTCTGCTGGCTCTCCTCGGCCTTGGCGAGATCGGCAGTCTTGGCAGTCGCCTCCTGGGACATCGCGGCGATGTCCGCCCGCAGCTTGGCCTCCTGCTGGCGCGTCTCCTCCAGCCGACGCCCGACGTCGGCAAGCTCCTTCGTCCGGGCCGCCGCTGCCTGCTCGGCCGCGGTGGTGGCCTCCTTCATCGGCGCGAGCTTCTGTTCGGCCTGGGTGACCTGCCCCTGCAGGTCAGCAAGCTTCCTGGCCTCCGTATCGGACGCCGACTTAGCGTCGGCCGCCTTGCCCTCCGCCGTCTTCTGCTCGCTGGCGAGGTTCGTCGCCTTGACCTTCGCCTGCTCGCCGGCCTGGGTCGCGTCCCGGTCCTGTTGCTGGGCCGTGGCGATCCTGGCCTGGAGCGCGGCCAAAGTGCCGGCAGTCGACCGTTGCTGGTCGAGGTCCGTCTGCAGGGCTGTCCGCTGGCTCTCCAACTCGCCGATGCGGTGGTCCCTGGCGCCGCGTTGCCTGGCGTCGGCGATAGAGGCTACGACCAGCCAGAGAAGCAGCACCGCGGCGATGACGGCGAGGCTGAACGGGAGGGGTCGGCGCAGTTCCGAGCGATAGTCGATAGCCATTGCGGTCTCGCGGGCTTGAAGGGTTTGGGGTCAGATCGAGGAGGCAGACTCGCCCGGGGTCGGTTCGGCGCCGGCGGCTCCGGGTTCGGGACCGCGAACGGCCGGGGCCGAGCCCGCATGTCCCGCCTCGACCAGCGAGCCAATCATCGTCAGCAGCGCGCGGTGCTCGGGCGATCCGTTACCGGAAGCGAGGAAGACGGCAAGTTCGATCCGGGACGGAGCCCCACCTGATGGTTCGTTCGGATCGTGGAACACGAACACGTCAGGCGCATCGTCACCCTGGCAGAGGAACCACCGGTCGTCGTTGCCACTGGCATGGATCTGCGTTCGCATGGTCGGCATCGGCGGGCCCCTCCGGTGGTGGCGCTAGAACTCCGTCGGCTTGATGCCGGCCTTCTCCAGGCGCTGCTCAAGCTCGGCCGGCAAAGCTTGCACCGCCTGCCGCACGGGCATCTGCACCACGGGGTCGAGGGCGCGCATCGTCGAGTACAGCCCGGCCGCGGCCGCCCCACCGAGGAGCGGGGCGAGTACGAACAGCCAGAGCTGCCCCACCGCGTCCCAGCCGGCGAACAGGGCCGGCCCGATGCTGCGGGCCGGGTTGACCGAAGTGTTGGTCACCGGGATCGAGACTAGGTGGATCACGGTCAGGGTGACGCCGATGGCGAGCCCGGCGAAGCTCACCGGCGCCTTCAGGTCGGTCGCCCCGAGGATGGTCGGGACGAGGAGCGCCGTCAGCACGAACCTGACGATGAACGCCGCCATCATGTTGTAGTGGCCCGGCGAGCGCGCGTCGTAGCTGTTCGAGGCGAGGCCCAAGGCGACGTCGAAGCTCGGATGGCCCTGCGCGACGACGTAGAGGAGGTAGCCGGCGACGACCGTGCCGAGGACCTGGGCGGCCATGTAGCCGGGCAGGTGCGCGGCATCGAACTTCCGGCTCATGGTCCGGCCCAGCGTGACAGCGGGATTGAGATGGCAGCCCGAGATCGGACCCAACGCGTAGATCATCGCCATTAAGACGAAGCCGAACGACAGCGCGACCCCGGCGTAGCCGATGTGGTCGGCTGCCAGGACGGCGCTGCGGCAGCCGCAGAACACCAGGACGAAGGTATCGATGAAATCGGCGAGGTAGGGACGCATCAGCGGGAGTCCTTCGGAAGGGTGATGCCGATGCCAGGGGTGGAGGTGACGGCCGTCGCCGCGTACCGGTCGGGATCGCGCACGGCGCGGTAGGTCGCCGGCGCACGCAGCCCCTTGCCCTTGATCAGCATCACGGCACCGAGGCACATCAGCAGCACCGGCACCGGGTTCCGTCGCACCCCCTCCAAGGCGCTGTCATAGAGGGTGGCCCCGGTCTCGTCGCGGCGGACGGTGTCGAGCACGTCCTCGACGATCCCGGTGGGCGTGAGGCGCTGAGTGAGCCTGTCCAGCATCCGGTCCAGGCGGCCACGGCTCGCTTCGATCTCGCGTTCCAACGTATCGTCGTCATTCGTCATGCGTCGACGTGCTCCTTGATGACGACGGCATCCTGCCGGAGCTGTCGGCCCGTCCGGGTCGGTAAAAGCCCGTCGACGGAGAACCGACTCCTGGCGCTGAACGCGAGAACGACGCCGATGACGAGGAAGGCAGCGCCGACGATCAGGGCAGTGAGCGCCTCCGAGCCGACGACGGCGAACACCTCCGCGCCAGCCATCGTCGCGAGGCCGACGATCAGGCGGCGCAGGTTGTCTGCCATCTCCTGGCAGAACAGGGCGATCTCACGCCGCAGCACATCGCCGGCACCACGGAGTGCCTCGGCCATCAGACCTTGAAGTCCGCCGGATGGCGGGGGTGGAGGAACGGCGCTCACAGATACCCGCCTCAGGCCTGCCTGGGCTCACCACGAGACTTGAGGGCATTGCCGTTCCCGGATCGCATGACATGGAAGGTGCCATACCCGAGCGCGCCGACCACTAGAGCCGTCACCAACGGGTTGCTTCGCGCTACCGTTTCGGCATCACGGAGAAGTTCGCGCAAGCCACGGCGTGCGACGTGCTCCGAGAGCGCATCGAGGTTGTCGGCGACCGTGTGGACGAAGGGCTTTGTCTGCGCCTGCCCATCGAGCTCGCCGCTGCCCGAACGGAGCGCCTTGGCGAGCTCGGACAGGAAGCCGGCCGCCTCGGTCCTGCGCCGGTCGGCATAGCCGCTCGCCTGGTCACGCACGGCGTCGGCCAAGCCGGCCGGCGAGCGCGCCGCCCGCATCGGGCCGTCGATGGCGGGTGATGGTCCCGCAGATCGGGTCGGATCGTTCATGGTGCTGCTCCGGACCTGCAGGACATTGTGGAAGGGGGCCTAGCGGCGGCCGTGGACGACCATCGCGAGGAGGTAACCGAGCGCACCGGCCATCGCCGCCATCATCAGTGGGGACTCCTTGGCGTAGCTCGTCACCGTGTCGGCGCCTTGGCGGTAGGCGCGCTCGGCGTCGGGGAAGGCGTCGCGGCCCTGCTTCAGCGCGCCCTGCGCAAGATCGCCGGCCTGGTCGGCCACGTCGCGCACGGCGTCCTTGGCCTGCCCGTACAGGTTCTCGACGTTGCCCTTGGCCTCGTTTGCGGCACCCTTAGCCTTCGTCTCGCGGTCGCCGGTCACGTCGCCAACGGCGCCCTGGACCTTGCCGCCGAACTCCTTCGCGGCACCAGTGATGCGGTTCTCGTCCATGGGTGTTCTCCTGAGTGGGGCCGGATGCGCGGGTTGCGCGTCCGGCGGTTCGTTGAAGTGGCCTACTTCTTGGCGCTCTTGCCGTGGGCCTTGGTCGAGCTCTCGTGCGCCTTCTCGGAATGGCCGTGGGCTTCCTTGGAGTGCTTGGCGGCCTTCTCCTCGTCGCCCTTCTCGTGGTGCTCTGCTGCGGTCTTGTGCGACTTGGCAGCGGCCTCGTGGTGTTTGGCCGCCTCGTGGTGTGCTGTCTGCGCCATGGCTATGTTCCTCGTTCGGCACCGTCACGGTGCTCGTTGCGGTCGTGTCGACCGGCGCGTCCGGACGGGACGGATCCCGACCGGCGTGCGGGATATCCTCAGGCGCGCCGCCTCAGAGGGCGGGCAGCCTGCCGTCGGGGGTGTAGCGGTCCACCGCCGAGGGAAGCTCCCGGGAGAGCCTGGAAAGCAGTTCGTCGTGCGACAGCCCAGTCTGCCGGGACAGGGCGTCCATGACGTCGGGACCGATGGCCTGGCGCAACTGGGGCGGAGCGATCTCCTGGTTGGGACCGTGGTTCACCCAGGAATCGGCGGCGGCACCATGGCCGTTCTGCCGGAAGCTCTCGACCAACTGACCCAGCCCCCCGCCGAGCACGTTGCCGGCGCCGGCCCCGCCGAGCGCACCGCCGATGTTACCGAGCAGGCCCCCGAGGCCGGCCTGGCCGGGCGCGGTCGCAGCTTTCCCTTGAGGCGCTGAATGACCTCCACCCAGCATCTCGGCGATCCTGTCCTTGTTCTGGAACCCGGCTACGGCAAGCAGGCCGAGCAAGGCGGTCATGGAGGGAAAGCCGTCACTCATATTCGTTCTCCCGTTCGGGTGTGCGAGGTACGGGTTCCGGGCGGCTCAGGACCTCGAACCGGTTCCCTTGGATGCCTTGTATTCGTCGATGGCGGTCCGGCAGCCGGGCGAGAGCTTGCCCATGTTCCTGCGGAAGCACGCCACCACCTCCGGCCCCTTCGGATCCATGCCGTTGCAAAGGCTGAGATAGTCACCGGAGCAGAACGTCCGGAGATGGTTCGTGGCGGCATCGTCACCCTGGGCACCGGCGGAGCCCGCCGCCATGACCAAGGAGAGGGCGAGGAAGCGGGTGATGCGGATCATGGGGCGGAGGCCGTGCTCGATGCTTGCCTTGAGGGTTGGTGCGTTGGCCGGGAGGAGGCCGTGGGCTCCCTCCCGGCCCGGCGCGGTCAGATCGGCTTGCGCGGGGCGGTCCCGGTGATGCCGGCCGTGCCGGTGCGCTCGACGTTGCCGCGCTCGTCAGTGACCTCGACCTCGGTGTGGCGCACCTTGTCGGTCACGGTCTCGACGCGCTGGGTCGCGTCCTTGCGGATGCCAACCTCGCCGACGACGCGGGCCTCCTTCGAGACCACCGCCTGCTCGCGCATCTCGGTGGCCTCGATGACCTTGTCCTCGAACAAGGCCATGTCGCCCGGGGTCACCGCGCGGTCGACCACGCGGCGATCGACGTGCACGGTCTCGTCATGCAGGGTAACGTTCTCGCTGACGTCCTTCTCGACCGCGTAGGAGCGGACGCGCACCCGGCCGCTGTCCACCATGCGCTTGCCGACGTTGAGCCGCTCCTCAACCACCGGGATGTAGTCGGTGCCCTGCGCTGTCCCCTGAGCTGTGACGGTCTCGGTAGAACCGGCCGCACGCAGACCCGTCGTGGCGGTCGTCGATGCGGGAGCAACGGCCGCGACCGGCGCGCCTGCAGCCTGTCCGGTCCAACCCTCCTTGCGCCAGGCCGCCTCGCGCTCGTCCATATCAACCGAGCCGTGCTCCTCCAGGATATCGTAGGTCCGCTCCGCGTACCCGTCCTCGACGGTCGCAGTCAGCATGGTGCCACCTCGGTTCAGTCCCTCGGCGTGCAGGTGGCGGTCCTCCTCCGGCATGAAGAACTCCTTCAGCGAGCCCCACATGCCGCCCTCGTGGGTCGTGGCGGCGCTGGTCGTCGTGCCGACCTCGCTGCCGGACAGGATCTGGACGCCGACCTCGGGGATGCCGCTGGCCACAAGCTTGGCCTTCGCGGCCGTCGCGTCCGTGTAGGTGTCGTACATGGCGGTGATGGTTTGGGTCATGGTTCGATCTCAGGTGTTTCAGCTAGGTTCAGGGCCGTGACGTGCCCCTCGGGGGACACGCGTTCGATCACGGCGTGCTGCCTGCGCAGCGTCACCGGCATCTCGACGTCCTCGCCCGCCGTGGTCTGGCGGACGTGCACCTCCTCCCGCAAGACAAGGCGCTTCTCGACGACGAGGATCTCTTCCAAGACCGGGATGATCGTCACCCCGTTCTTCTCGCGGACCACCGGGGGCACTTCGCCCTCGGCCAGGGTCCGGTTGATAGCCACCCGGGTGACCCCGACCATGTCACTGCGCAGGGTCTCGCGCAGGACCTCCTCGACCGTCTCGGTCCGGGTCGAGACCCGCACCCGTCCTGTCTCCACCGCCCGCTTGTCGATGCGGGCGGTCTCGGCGATCAGCGGAAGGACCGCCTCCTCGCCGACGGCGACCTCCGCCGCCGGCTTGTTCTGCATCCCGAAGGCATGCGGCTCGGTGGCGGCGGCGTCGCTCACGATCAGACCCGGCGCTGGGTCGTGACGGCGGGTGCGGTGCGTGTGAGCACCGGGTCGACGGCGGCACCGCGGCCGGCGAAGAAGGCGGCCAGGGCACCGAGGATCAGCGCCAGGGCGCCATAGAGCGCACCCTGCGAGCCGACGCGGGCGGCGGTGTCGGCCGCCTGCTTGGCCTGCTCCTTGGTCTTGGCGACCGCGTCGTTGAACTGCTGCACGTACTGGGCGACCTGGGTCCGGGCCTGATCGACCGGGATGCCCTGCGCCTTTGAAAGCGCCTGAGCCGCTTTCTCCTGTGCATCCTTCTGCTGGGCGGCGTCACCGGTCACCGCAGCGCGCATCGCGCTGACGGCAGCGTTCTTAAGAGCTTCGGGGTCATTGCCGGTCGTGCCGCGGACCTGGCTCTCGATGTTCGAGAACGGGTTGTCCATGCCCGGCAGCGACGGGGCCGCGGCCTGGGCTGCCGTCTTCACCGAGCCGCCGATCAGGTTGCCGGCGCCACCGAGCGTGCTCGACACCGCGCTCGATGCGCCGCTGACGATGCCGCCGACCGCCGAGGACAGCAGGTACACGACGACCAGGGTCGAGACCGCCCAGGCGATCAGCCCATGATAGGCGGTGGTGGTCCGAGCCGGCTTGCCCGAGAGGCGCCCGGCGAGCCAGCCACCAGCGGTGGAGGCGAGGATGCCGGAGATCACGAACCAGATACCGGCGCCCGAGGACAGGCTGCCGGCGGTGGGCGTGCCGTTACCGGCCGGGTCGACGGTCGAGAGCCCGATCCCGAGCCCGACCATGTTGAGGATGACCTGGGCGACCAGCGCGATCACGGCGCCGGCGATGACAGCCCCCCAGGAGATGGAATGCAGCGCCATCGTGCGCATATCCTCGGCCGGGGTAGCCGGGCTGGTGGTCGGCAGGTCGCGGTCATAGGCCGGACGGGTGGTATCGGGGGATAACGCCATCGTGGAAACTCTCTTGTCGGGGGTGGTTGGGTTGGGCTTCGGCCGAGGGTCGGCGGAAGGAGTGGGGGTCAGAGGACCCGGCGGCGGCCCATCAGGGCGTGGTAGAGCCACAGCACCACCACGGCGCCGACGACGGCGACGAGCAGGCTGTAGAGGTTGACCCCGGACACCCCGGGCTGGCCGAACTGGTTGAACAGGAAGCCGCCGACGACGGCGCCGACGACGCCGAGCAGGATGTCGACGAGCAGCCCCTGGCCGGTGTTTTTGACGATCTTCGAGCCGATGAAGCCGGCGATCAGGCCGAGGACGATCCAGGCGAGGAGGGACATGGTTGGCTTCCGTGTGTGGGTGTGCGGTAGGGTTCCGACGCCGGCGGCTGCGTCGGGGACAGAGCGGGCTCGGATGGCCGGGACGCTAGGGACCTGAGGTCGAACTTGGCTTGGTGGGCTTGGTTTTGCCCTTGGCGTGCTGCGCTTCTATCGCGGCGATCTCGGCCGTGGCCTCGGTCTCTACTGTGATGTCCCCGAAGATGATGCCGATGGCCTGCTTGATCAGGGCGCGCGCGTGATCGGCAGACAGAACCTTGCGGCCCTTGCCCATGTCCTGGCCCTCGCCCCAACCGGTTCAACAGTCGTTCAGGAGCCCGGTACGAGCAGGCCTATACCGCTAGAATAGCAGAATCCAGCCGATGTTCCTCGGCATTACATAGAATTATTTCAGATTAATGAGCTTAGTGTTTTTTGCCTAGTTTTCGTTTGTTGTTTTTGCCGTTGTTGTCAAATGACGGCTTTTCCCCGATGCCGCGTTCCCTGGCCCAGACCACCACGGCGCTGCGCCGATTGACCCCGATCTTCCGGTAGAGGCTCGCGACGTGGTTGCGCACGGTGCTGAGCGACACGCCGAGCGCCGTCGAGATCTCCTCGTCGGTGTCGCCGTGACAGATGCCTTCCAGCATGTCCCCCCCGCGGGCGGTGAGCTTCTCGATCATGCCCTGCGGCTTGCCGGGCCTGGGCGGGTTGCGCAGCAGGGCGAGCTTCTCGATCACCCCGTGGCTGAACTACGAGGCGTCGGCCATCACCGAATCAATGGCTGAGATGAGCTCGGTCTCGGTTCGCTTCCTCGACGAGATGTCCCGGACGGCACAAAGCAGCCCGGCGCCGCCGTTGACGGTGACCCTCTCGGCCGACACGAGGCAATCGAGTTCCTTGCCGTCCCGGGTGCGCAGGCGGCCCTCGAAGGCCCGGACCCGGTCGTAGCGCTGGAGCTCGCGCCTGAAGCGCGTCCGCTCCACCTCCTCCGCCCAGGGCATCGTGGTGGCGTCCGCGCCCCCGAAGGTCGCGGCGTAGGCGTCGCTGACGCTCGTCGGCACGTCCGCGTCGGAACTCAGGAGGACCGTCGGGATCGGGCTGAGCTCGAACGCCTTGGCGAAGCGCTCCTCGCTCAACCGAAGCTCGGCCTCGGCCTTCCGGCGGTCCTTCAGGTCAGCGAAGGTGAACAGCATGCAGCGCTCGCCGCCCGGCATCTCGATGGGATGGCCGGCGACGATGACGTATTTCTCGCGGTCCGAGGGGACCGAGAGGCAGGCCTCGCGTTGGCGTATGGTGGTGCCGGCATGCAGTTGCGCCACGGCGGAGGCGCGGTGCTCGCCCTGACCGATCAGGTCGATCTCCGTGAAGCTCCGGCCGAGCACCTGCTCGCGGGCGTACTCAGTCAGGTCGACGAAGCCCTGGTTGACCTTCACGTAGCGCAGGTCGGACAGCCGGCAGACCACCGCCGGGGCGGGGTTGGCCCTGAACATGCACTCGAAGCGCTCCTCCGCCTCGTAGCGTTCGCTGACGTCCTGCATCGCCAGGGCGAGTCCGGTCGGGATGCCATCGGCGCCGGTGGTGACCAGGCCGCGCATCCGGTGCATCCAGGTCCGAACGGGATCACGCCTGTGGTGGACCTCGACCACGGCGTCGCGAAAGGCCTCGCCGGCGAGCACGCGTTCGACCAGGTGCTGCAGCGGTCCAACTTCGTGGTGGTTGCAGTAGCGCAGCACGAAGTTGGTCCGGTACTCGGGAACGTTCTCCCCGAGGTCGCCGAGGTCGCTCACCCCGTGCATCGTCAGGGCGGCCTCGTTGGCGTAGGTCACCGTATGGTCCGGCGCGATGAGGATCACGCCCTCACCGAGGCCAGCGGTGACCTGCTCCAGTTGGTGCTGCATCGATGTCGGCATCACGGTTGCATCTCTCCACGGCGCCGGCAGCTCGACCGTTTCCTCGCTCGATGCGCGCGGGAGCAGCGGCAACCATCAAGCTTGCGTAGAACGGCTAAGCACCGATCTTCTAACTCCGCAGAACTTCACCAGTATCCAGTATGCAAAGGTCGCGTGAGACAGCAGGTCCTACGAGCCGCTTTGGTCAAACGGATTGAGCGATCCGCATACGAGTACCACAGTGAGGACTAACCTCGACGACGAAGTCGCAGAAGGCCTTACCGTCCAACATGCGCTCGATGAGGTAGCGGCCGGGCGCACGGTTGTTGCGGTAACGCAGGCTGAAGCGCGCGCGGTAGGCGTCGACCGTCGCGCCAAGGTCGGACAGCGCCGCCACGCCGTGCATCGCCAGCGTCGCGTCTTTGGCCCAGGAGATGCGCTGGTCCGACTCGACGAGGATCACGCCCTCGTTCGGGCCGGCGACGAGCCGGTGGCGTTCCAAGCGGTTGGCATCCGTCGCGATAGGTCGGCGTCCGGGGCCATGGCCGCCGGTGCCCCGTACACCGGGTGGTTCGATCTCGCGCCCGGGGGTGCGTCGGCTTCCGACCTGCACGTTCTTTGGGTTGACCTTCGGATTCATGGTCGCCCCCGGCGGGGCGGCGGAGCCGGGTCGTGTCGGGCAATCGTTGCATGCTGGGCTGCGCGCGACCGGACGTCGGCGGATGTGAGGTTTGCCGGGACCAATCGATACCTTCGGCGTTGAGATGCGATGCGCTGCGGAACGCGGCGTGACCGGGAATCGCGCATGCCGATGGACGATGCCGTAGCCGTGAAGCCGCCCGCCCAGGTGCCGCCCCCGTTGGTTCCTGGCCTGCGCGGCCTGCTGACCCTCGCGGTGGGCGTCGTGCTGATCGCGGCGCTGTACTTCGGACGCGAGGTGTTCATCCCACTCGTCTTAGCTGTGCTCCTCAGCTTCGTCCTGGCCCCGGTGGTCAATCTGCTCCGGCGGATCAAGCTCGGGCGCGTCCCCTCGGTCATCGTCGCCGTGCTACTGGCGCTCGGCATGATCGGCGGTATCGGCGCGGTCATCGGCACGCAGGTGGCCGGGCTCGCCGGCAACCTGCCGCAGTACCAAGCTACGGTCTCGAAGAAGTTCGCCGGCCTGCAGCAGGGCTGGCTCGGGGAGGCTAACCGGGTCCTCTCGAAGTTCAGCCACGAGGTCCACGACGCCACCCAGAAGGCAGATGCCTCCGGGACGACGGCGGCGACGGGACCCGCTGGCGACACGCCCAAGGCGCAGTTGGTCCGCATCCAGGACCCTGAGATCTCGCCGCTCGCCCTAGCCGAAAAGGTCCTCGGCCCGGTGTTCGAGCCTCTGACCACGGTCGGCATCGTCCTCGTTGTGGTCGTGTTCCTGCTCCTGCAGCGGGAGGACCTGCGCAACCGCATGATCCGCCTGTTCGGGTCGAGCGACCTGCATCGCACCACCGTGGCGATGGACGACGCGGCGGGCCGGCTCGGAACCTACTTCCTGGCCCAGCTCGGCATGAACGCCGCGTTCGGTGTCATCGTCGGCGTCGGACTGTGGTTCATCGGCGTACCCAACCCGCTGCTGTGGGGCGTGTTCTCCGCGCTGATGCGATTCGTGCCCTACATCGGTGCCTTCATCTCCGGCGTCCTTCCGGTCGCGCTGGCGGCGGCGGTCGATCCGGGCTGGAACATGGTCATCGCCACCGCGGCGCTGTTCTTGATCGCTGAGCCGGTATTCGGGCAGGTGATCGAGCCGCTGCTCTATGGCCACTCTACAGGCCTCTCGCCGTTCGCCGTGATCGTCTCGACCCTGTTCTGGGGCTTCCTGTGGGGGCCTATCGGCCTGATCCTGGCGACCCCGTTCACGGTCTGCCTCGTCGTGCTTGGCCGCCACGTCGATAGCCTGGAGTTCCTGGATATCCTGCTGGGCGACCGGCCGCCGCTGACCCCGGTCGAGAACTTTTACCAGCGCATGCTGGCAGGCGACCCGGACGAGGCCCGCGACCTCGGCGAGCAGATGCTGAAGGAGCGCTCCTTGTCATCGTACTACGACGAGGTCGCGCTCAAGGGCTTGCAGCTCGCCGCCAACGACTATGCCCGCGGCGTGGTCACACCGGCCCAGCTTGAGAACATCCGGGCGTCGTCCCGCTCCCTGGTCGAGGATTTTGAGGACCACCCCGACGTCGAGCCGGCAGGCACCGACGCGACGGTCAACCCGAACGATACGCCGACGCTCGCCGAGCGCGCGCACCCGAGGAACGAGGCCGTGCCGGGCCAGGCCCCTTCCCGCGAGGCGCTGCCCGAAGTGTGGCGCGGCGAGGCGCCGGTGCTGTGCCTGGCCGGGCGCGGCCCCCTCGACGAGGCCTCCTCGGCGATGCTGGCGCAACTGCTGCGCAAGCACGGGCTCGGGGCGCGCGTGACGGCCTACCAGTCCGCCTCACGCGAAGGCATCCGCGACCTCGACCTGTCGGGCGTGGCGATGGTGTGCATCTCCTACCTCGACATCACCGGCAACCCGTCGCACCTACGCTACCTGCTGGAACGGCTTCGTCGGAAGTCGAGGGACGCCAAGCTTCTGGTCGGACTATGGCCGCAGGGCGAGGCGGTTCTGACCAACACGGACCTCGGCCGGCAGGTCGGGGCCGACGCCTACGTGTCGTCGCTTCGTGGTGCGGTCGAGGCATGCCTGAGGGAGGCGGGCGCGACGACCACGGGCGACGAGACCCCGGCCGCCGCGAACGCCGCCTGAAGGCGGAACCGACCGATGGCTTAACCGTCGTTCGGGCGTCATACAGTCAAGCCTTGGACAGCTGCCGTGAAGACAATTTTCGCCGCCCTCGCGATTTCCCTGCTGGCCGCCGCACCGGCCATTGCTTTAGAGACGTCGAACGTTGACCGCGGCGTTGCAAAGCCGGCGACGGTCAAGATGGCCGCCGTCGTCAACGCCGCCCCGGCGCCCGTCGCGCAGGCAGCGTCGAACAAGAAGGTTCCCGTCGTCCTTGCGTGACCCTTCGGCAACTAGGTTTACCGGTCAGCACTATTGTCCGATGGTCACTGGAACGGACCTTCTGGTTTGCCGTCCGCACCCCGCCGCAATCATCCGCTAGGACTTCCCGGCCTCGACGGAGCGTGACCCGGTCACCCGTCGCGGCCATGGTTCGGGGGTGCGGGTGTTTCCACGGTTTGCATGTGCCGAGCGGGCAATGGCTGCCACGTTGGTAGCCGCCGTCCTCGTAAGCCTCGGAGCCTGCGGCGGACGTCCGACCGGCGTACTTCTGCCCATCGCCGACGCGGTACCGGTCGCCGGCACTTCCCACGTCGAGATGCTGGTCGCCACAACCCGCAAGTCCGCCACCGACCGCGGCGTGCTGTTCTCCGGCGAGCGCGGCGAGGCGGTGACCTACACCGACCTCGCTGTGTCGATCCCGCCCGACGCCACCCGCCAGCCCGGCACCGTGCAGTGGCCGGAACGCCTGCCCGGCAACCCTGCCACCGACTTCGTCGCGCTGCGCGCCGACCCTGTGGACCGCGGTAAGGTCGCGGCGTGGACGGGTAAGGCGGTCAGGGGACGCGGCAAGCGCCACGTCTTGGTGTTCGTGCACGGGTTCAACAACAAGTTCGAGGATGCCGTCTTTCGCTTCGCGCAGATCGTGCACGATTCCGGCGCTGAGGTCGCGCCGGTGCTGTTCACCTGGCCGTCCCGCGGCTCGGTGCTTGCCTATGGCTACGACCGGGAGAGCACCAACTTCTCGCGCAACGGCCTGGAAACCCTGCTGCGCGACCTCGCGCGCGATCCCAGCGTCAGCGAGATCACGGTGCTGGCCCACTCCATGGGCAACTGGCTGACCCTGGAGAGCCTTCGGCAGATGGCCATCCGCGACAAACGCGTGGCGCCGAAGATCCGGAACGTCATTCTGGCGGCCCCCGACGTCGACATGGACCTCGCGCGGGGCGCCTTCCACGACATGGGCAAGGACCGGCCACGGCTGACCCTGATGGTCTCGGGCGACGACCAGGCGCTCGCCGTCTCGCGCCTCGTATGGGGCGACAGCGTCCGTCTTGGCGCCATCGACCCGAACGCCGAACCCTACAAGTCGGAGCTGGAGCGCGAGAACATCGGCGTGCTCAACCTATCCTCGGTGAAGTCCGACGATGCCCTCAACCACGGCAAGTTCGCTTCCGGCGACGTCGTCGCGCTATTGGGCAAGCGGCTCGCCGACGGCCAGCCGATCTCGGACGGCAAGGTCGGGATCGGGGACAAGCTCGTGAGCACGGCGGCGGGTGCGGCCTCCACGGTGGCCACCGGTGCCGCGCTGGCGGTGGCGGCGCCCGTGGCTCTGGTCGACCCGCAGACCCGCGAGACTTACGGTGACCACCTCTCGAACGTCGGCAGCGGCTTGAGGGACACCGTCGGCTCCACGGTCGACCTCGCCGGCGCCCCGGTCCGGGCCGTCACGGGCGCCGGGCGCTAGACCCCCCGAGCCGACATGGGGCGCTTTCGTGGCCTCCCACGTTGGTGCGGGCGGGTCCGCGCGCCCATCGGCTCCGAGCCCGTCGGGCAACGGCCGCGATCCACCGATCGGAGCCTCAATGATCCGAACCATGACACTCGCGTTTGCCCTTGGCCTGTCCCTCGTCGCAACAGCCTCGGCGGACGACGATAAGGATAACCTCAAGTTCTACTGTACCGGCGACGCCACAACCTACTGCGGTGGCCTCGACCCGGCCGGGGAGGAGATGAAGGCGTGCTTCACGAAGCACCGCAAGGATCTGTCGGAGAACTGCCGGCGCGCTATCGACGCCTACACGGCGACGGGCGGCAAATGAGCGGCACCCGGACCATGCTCGCCGCCGTCCTGTTCCTGGCGGGTACGCTTTCGGCCTCGGCGCAGAACGAGCAGACAGGGACCCGAGGACGCAAAGTGCCGGGGCGAGGCAAGGAATCTCGTCTTCTCGGCGCCCAATCCGAAGCGGCTGTCGCCGTTCGACCTGGGCGTCGAGACCTACCATGCCTGCAGGGGGCGGCTCGGCGCGGAGCGAAAACCGATGCCGGGCCAATAGGCGCGGCAGGGTGGGTCAGCGACCGTCGATGGGACCCGGCGGCTGGGGTGCCGGCGGCTCGGGCGGCGGATCGCCCTCGGGTGTCTGCGGTCCGGGCGGCGGGTCGCCCATCGGAGGCAGCGGATCATCGCCGGGGGTCGGGGCGTCGCTCGTCATCGTCTTACCCTCCCGGGTGGCCTGTATGCCGCCCGGGAGGTAAACGCGTCGCGGATGCGCGGGCTCCCCGCTACAGCTCGACCGGCGGGGCCTCAAATTGCAAGTAATGATCACCCGCTTCATGTCGGCCACCAGGGCCTCGACCTCGTCCGTGGGAATGCCCGGTTTCAGGTCGAACACGAACGGCTTCATCGCTTTCGCGGCACCCGCGCCGGACGCGCTCTAATGGGAGAAATCGCAGCATCCGTTGGATACACTAGGTTGATCCAATGCGGAACTTTGGTGTCGAAACGCATATCAATGGGTCGGCGATCAGCAAGTACAGGTTCGGCTGCCATTTGCGCGGCATATCAGTAATGTTGGTGACATTGATCGCCGGGTTCAGCGCTAGGCTGATCGTGATCCCCTGGTAGTAGCTGAGAAAATGTCATCGGCCTACAGGTTTGGGTTGGTTTGCGTCGCTCCCCACCTCGACGGATCGTAGAGATTAAGGCGGCCTCCTCTTACAGCTGGATCTTGCTGCCCCACTGATGGCTTGGCCGTTCGGTCTAAGCCGTCGGCTGACGGCCAAGACTGTAAACGTAAGCGAGGCTACATTATGTCAAATGCGGTCTCGCTCAACTTCAGGTATATTCAGACCCAGACTTTGGGTCACAGATAACAACATTGGAGCTGCGATCACACACGAGGGCTTAGTTTGGGCCATCGTCATCAGCGTCGCGCTCGATTCGCAACTTGATGCACACCTTCGGTGGTATGATGTCGAAGGTCCTTAAGGCGGTACTCTGACCCCACCAAGTGCGCCGCGCTGAACGTCCGCTTGTCCGCAATCCGAGCTCCAAAGCAGATGGACCGCTTCCGGCCAGCATCTGCCGCCATGCATCACTCGCCCGAACGTCTAAGATGGGTGGATCTGCGACCGTCCGCTTCCGGGCGGCCATGCATAAGAACGGACATCACCACCGCGCTCGCTCTCGACCCTTGTCTGAAGTTTAGAAGGTCCGTTTATGGGCAACCTGACCCAGCCTTGCTATCTTACAAATAGACATACCTTTCAGACGGAGCGAGTCTCGATATCCAAGCGTCTGAACCAGGGAGTATAGATTGACCGAGCGCCCCCGCGTCAAAACGCTGAGGCAGAGCACGGCCGAGGTTGAGTCGAAGCGAGCGTACGAGTTCTGGCGCGATACGGCGTTGGCCATGTCCGGCGTCTCCAGCGCCTGCACCGAGGAACGGCGGTCGTTCTCAGCCAGTCGCCTCGTCGCCGTCACGGCCCACAGCACCTTGCTGCACACCGAAGGGCCGCGGGTCGATGTCGAGCGCTCGGCGCGCCATGTCCGCCAAGACGGGCGGGACACCATCACAATCGCCCTGGTCCTGCGCGGTACCCAGTACTTCGAACAAGGGACCCGCGGCGGGCGGATGGCTCCCGGCGACATCAGCATCACCGACTCCGGACGCCCGTTCCTGATAGGGGCCTACGAGGATTACGAGGAGATCCGGCTTAGCACGACGCGCGCGGCCTTCAGGGCCCATGTCGGCGAGCCGGAAGCCTACGCCGGGCGCCTGATCGGCCACGGCCCCCTCAATGCGCTGTTTGCGACCTACCTGCGGTCCTACGCGGCCTTGGTGCCGAGCATGACGGAGGCCGAGGCCGACACTGCGGTCGAGGGCACCCTCCACCTGTTCCGAGGTTTGGTGGGCGCCCCTACGGGCGAGGTCACGGCGGATGCGCTGCGGTCGCTGGCCACGGTGCACATCGAACGCAGCTTACACGATCCGGCGTTCGGTCCCGACGCCCTGTACCGGGCGTTGTGCGTCTCCCGCAGCCGCCTCTACACCGCCTTCGCCGATGGCGAGGGCGTAGCGGCGGCGATCCGCGACGCGCGCCTCGACCGGGCGCATCGGCAGTTGTCGGCGCCTGCACATGCCGGCGACAGCATCGCGACCATCATGCTCCGGTGCGGCTTCACCAACGCGTCGGGCTTCAGCACCGCCTTTCGTCGGCGCTTCGGAACCGCGCCACGCGATCTCAGAGCCTCAAACACCTGAGGGCGGATGCTTTACCGGACCTGGGGCGGCGACCAGCCGCGTGACCGGCCGGGCCAGGACGCCGCGTTGCCGGGAAGGAGCGGCCGAAGTGACCGGAAACATCGCGGGTGTGGGGCAAGCGTCGGGGGAGGCGGGGGCCGCGGCGGTCCAGGTTTTGTCAGCGGCCTCTCAGCTGTCGAGGCAATCCGAGCATCTTGGTTCCGAGGTCGACCGCTTCCTCGCCACCGTGCGCGCGTTCTGAGGCCAGTCGAATGGCGTGCCGTAACGCCCGACGTGCCATTCAACCGAAGATTTAGCTTCGTCGGGCGAGCGCTCTATCGCGTCACCGGCCTGCCCGACCGGCCGCGTGGACCGCCGAGCACGAGGGCGCCGCTGGCGATCAGGGTGGCGGTGAGCACGGCGAACATGGCGTGGATCCCGTAGCCGTCGAGCAGCGGCAGCAGGACAATCGGCGTCAGAGCTGCAGCGACCCGCCCACCGGCCCAGGCGCAGGTGAGGGCCGAGGCCCGCGACGCGGTCGACAGGAGCTCCGTCGCGTAGACTGCGAGGAGGCCGCCGTAGATCGCCGCTGCGGTGTTGAACGCCAAGCCGAACAGAACGAGGGTCGCGAAGGTCTCGCCGACGGCGAAGGCCGTGCCGAGAACCACCATCGCGGCCGCCATGGCGACCAGACAAGCGCGCCGTTCCAGATGGTCGATTACCGTAGCGGTGAGCAGGGTCCCGAGCGGCGGCCCCAGCATCGACAGGCCAGCGAAGACCAGGGATTGATCGACCCGGAAGCCTTTCCCGAGCATCACGACCGCGCTGAGCAGGGGAAAGCCTACTGTCGCCCACGGACTGAGCGCATAGAGGGCGACGAACAAGGCGGCCCGGCGGCGCTGCTGGGGGTCAGCGAGCAGCCCTCGGAAACCCGCATGCATCGGAGGCTGGGGATGCCTGGTCGCCTCAGCGGGCGTTTCGAGTGGGACGATGCCGCTCGCTGCCTCGAAGCGCCTGCAAGCGCGTTCGGCCTCAACAGCGCGCCCGACTGCAGCGAGCCAGCGCGGCGAGTCCGGCAGAACGCCGAACAGGGCCGCCCCCAGAACCGCCAAGACCGCACCGAGCACCAGAGCCCAGCGCCAGGCCGCGATCCCGAGCGGCGGCGCTGGCGCCAGGGCCTGGACCAAGAGGATCACCCCGGTCCCGCCCAGAAAGCCGATCCCGGTGCAGACCATCAGCATCGCGCCGCGCCGCCGGGGCGGCATCACGTCGGCGAGGTAGGTCGCCGCCAGTGGCGGGAAGCCGCCGATCGCGAAGCCCGACACCGCCCGGGCGACGGTGAGCTCGGTGAGGCCCGAACTCATGGCGGCGGCCGCCGATCCGACTGCCATCAGCACCAAAGTGGCTTGGAGCGCCGGCCGCCTTCCGAACCGGTCGCCGATCAAGCCGAAGACCGGTGCACCCACCGCGCCCCCGGCGAAGACAGAGGCCAGCAGTAGGGACAAGCTACCCCGCGGCATACTGTAAGGCGGCGCTAGGAAGATCGCCGCTAGGGCATTGCTTAAAGCGACCTCGGCCACGTCGGTGAACAAGCCGAGGGTGCAGACCGCTAGGATCGTCAGGTGCAGCGATGTGATTGGCAGACGGTCGAGCCGGGATGCGATCGTATGCGGCGCTCCCCCCGGGTCCTCTTGCGCGAGAGCACCGGGGGCGACAGGTCGTCGGGACGTCTCGATCACGCAAGCGGTTCCGTTCCGGACCGGCGGTCGATCACGGCCGGTGATAGGGCCTGATAGCCGCGAGTTGCGCGT
>NZ_JAKSYN010000029.1:0-93601 GCF_022829565.1 Methylobacterium sp. J-001 | reverse complement strand
CCAACTAGCTAATCAGACGCGGGCCGATCCTCCGGCAGCAAGCCTTTCCCCAAAAGGGCGTATCCGGTATTAGCTCAAGTTTCCCTGAGTTATTCCGAACCAGAGGGCACGTTCCCACGCGTTACTCACCCGTCCGCCGCTGACCCCCGAAAGGGCCCGCTCGACTTGCATGTGTTAAGCCTGCCGCCAGCGTTCGCTCTGAGCCAGGATCAAACTCTCACGTTGAAGAGATTGATCAAAGCTGATCACTACATCTTGACAGAGGCTCACATTCGTCCGGGCGTTTCCACCCGAACAGTGTGAGCTTCCAAAAAGCGTATGACAGCTCGCATCCTCTTGATGACCCGGCTTGCACCGGATCCGCAAGGACATGCGCCGTCCACGCTTCTCTTTCTCGTATTCACTTGTCAAAGAGCGGAACCGACCGTGGTCAGCGCCTTGAAGAGACCAGTAAACCACCGGATTGTCCCGGTCAAGTGCTACTGAGATCTTCAGAAAGTCCGTCCCGCCGGCTCGCCTTTGCTTGGGCACCGCGTCGGGAGGCGCCGTATAGGACGCCCTGCATTCTGCTGTCAACAGCCCTTTTGCCGGCATCGCACCGAGAGCGTACCCGCTGGCCCCGGTGAACCCGATACCGTCGCCAGAACGCCGCGATGGCGAACCGCCGCTTCGTGAGGCGAGGCGCGGCAGGTTCACGGCGTTCCGAGGGGGGGCACCCACCCGCTTGGCGCAGGGTTAGCGCTTGCCAGAGGTGATGGCGGACCTTCTGTTTCGCAAGGGCGGGCCGAGCGCTTCGCCGCCCCGGATGCGGGTTCGGCCCCGCGGGTCTCCACTGCGTCAGACGCGGCACCGGCGCCCTCCCCGGCGGACGCAACGCGAAGGCCGCTCGCGTCGTTGGTCGTCGAGGATGAGGGAGCCCATGGCCACGATCGCAATTCTGATCGGCACGCAGGCGGGAGCCCGGCTGCTGGCCGCCAATTCCGAGCGGGAGGCGGCCCTGTCGGCCGAAGCCTTCCTTTTACGCTTGCCCAGGCGCGCGCTGCCGGCGCCGCTCTGGGTCCAGTGCGCCGACCCGGCGGTCACTGGTCGCCTGACCGGCTATCTCAGCGACCTGCAGTCCGAGCGGGTGCGTGAGCGCGACGCCCGGGTCTGACCCGGGCCGCCGCCGGATTTCCTTGTCCCACGCCATGTTCTAACCCCAGGGCATGAGCGACACACGCGATTCAAGTCGGCCCGAGACTCCGGCGGCCGATGAGCTGCCCTCCCTGCGCAGGCTCCTGCGCCTGATGGCCGACCTGCGCGATCCCGACCGCGGCTGTGCCTGGGATGTCCGGCAGACCTTCGCGACCATCGTGCCCTACACGATTGAGGAGGCCTACGAGGTCGCCGATGCGGTGGCGCGAGGGGACCGGGCCGATCTGCGTGACGAGCTGGGCGACCTGCTGCTCCAGGTGGTGTTCCACGCCCGCATGGCCGAAGAGGAGGGCGCCTTCGCCTTCGACGACGTCGCCAAGGCGATCGGCGAGAAGTTGGTCCGCCGCCATCCGCACGTGTTCGCCCCGGACGGGACCCCCCTCCCCGCGGGCTCGACCCTGCGCGACCCGGCCCAGGTCGAGGCGCAATGGGCGGCGATCAAGGCGCAGGAGCGGGCGGAACGGGATCCCGGTGCCACCGTCCCGGATCCCCTGAGCGGCGTCGCCCGGGCCCTTCCGGCTCTGGCCCGGGCGGAAAAGATCTCGCGGCGGGCGGCCGCCTACGGGTTCGACTGGGGCAACGCCGCCCAGGTGATCGACAAGGTCCGGGAGGAGACCGACGAGGTCGCCGAGGCACTGGACGCCGGCGATGCGCAGGCTCTGTCCGAGGAGATCGGCGATCTGCTGTTCTCGGTGGCCAATCTCGCCCGGCATGCCGGGATCGATCCCGAGACCGCCCTGCGCGACGGCATCGCCAAGTTCGAGCGCCGCTTCGCCGCCATGGCGGAGCATCTGAAGGCTGCGGGCGGGGAACTCGGGCGCTCGGATTTCGCCGCCCTGGAGGCCGCCTGGCAGGCGGCGAAGCGGGACGAGAAGGCGCGCTAGCGCGCGCCGCCGGAGTGGAGGCCGGTTCGGGGCACGCGAGCGCAGCAACCAAGGATCCCGGTTCGCTCCTGACGGAGCGGGGCGCGGCCTTCGCCCGCATGACGGCCCGGGCTCGAGGGCTCGACAGGCGGCGGCCGGCGCTTATCCTTGGGCCATGCGCATCCTCCTGCCTGCCCTCGCCGTCCTCGCCGTGACCATCGCCCTCCCCCGGGCCGTCCAAGCCGAGACAATCGTCAAGGAACGGTTCGGCTGCCACACCCAGGAGGTCACCGACCGCCTGTTCAAGCTGGTCATGGCCGGGGACGAGTCGGGCTTCGGGCAGCTCCTGAAGGGCAGCCTCGCCAGCGGCGAGTGCCGGTACTGGAAGCCCGGCGAAGACGTCCGGCTCGAGACGCGGACGATGACCTATGGCTGCCTCGCCCTGACGACCGGGCAGGATCGCTGCTACTGGACGCCGCTCAGCGCGATCGAGAAGGCGAATTGATAGCCCGGGGTTCCGCGCCCCGGACCCCGACAAAGGGCTCAGCCCGTTGAGATTTCGGATCTCCAAGGCGGCGGCGGAGCGGGCTCCCCTCCGCCGCCGCAGCGCTTAGGCCGCCTTTTTAGGGGTCTTGCCCTTCGGGGTCTCGGCGTCGTCGTCGGGCGTGCCCTCAGTGTTGATCGTCTCGGCGATCTTGGAGAGCAGTGCGTCGGCCTTCTTCTCTTCCTGCAGGGTCTCGTCGAGGAGCTTGGCGGCCTCGTCGTGGCCGAGCTGGCGCGCCCAGGTCTTCAAGGTGCCGTAGCGGGCGATCTCGTAATGCTCGACTGCCTGGGCGCAGGCGGCGAGAACCGCGTCGGCGGCGGGGCTGTCGGCGAAATCCTCCAGATCCTCCTCCATCTCGGAGGTGATGCCCTGCATCGCCTCGCAGGTCTTGGCGCGGGCGGGCTTACCGATGATCTCGAACACCTGGGTCAGGCGCTCGACCTGCTGGGCGCTCTCCTCGGCATGGGTCTCGAAGGCCTGGCGCAGCTCCGGGTGCTCGGCCGCCTTGGCGGACTTCTTGAGTGCCTTCACGGATTGCTTCTCGGCGTAATAGACGTCCTTCAGGGTCTCGTAGAAGGCGTCGTGCAGCGTCTTCGGCTTGGCCATGGGGCGGTCTGTCTCCGGTGCGGGCCGCATTCGAGAATGCAGCTTCCGGACGGGGAACGCCGGTCAGGCCCAACGGGTCCTGGCGATATCTTCGCCCTGTGGAGGAACCTTTCCGGCCGCCGCGGCCGCTCAGTCGACCTTCCGGCCCGGGCGGGGTTTCCGGGTGGTCTTTCTCGGTGAGGCCGGGGACGCTGACGCTCCCACCGGCTTTGGGCACAGGCGATCGAGGACGGCCTCGATGGCGCGCTCGACCTCGGCGCGCTCCGGCAGCGTGTCGGCGATCGGCGTCGTTCGGCCGGCGGCGCGGCGCTTCGTCATGCACGTGGCTCGTATCGGGGCCGGGCGACGCGATGTTCCAGCGCGTGCGGCGACCGCACCACAGTCTATCCGTGGTGATCCCAGGATCAAAGCCTGCCGTGAGCCTGCGATTCCGGGATCCTGTGATCACGGTTTCTCAGGGGTTGCTGGATGGCGCGGCTGCGGGCCCGTCCGGGTTCCCGCGAATGCCGGATCGCCGGCGCGATCGACCGGTTGGCGGATCAGCGGCGGTGGCCGAACGGCCAGTCGATCAGGCCGCCG
This sequence comes from Methylobacterium sp. J-001, assembly GCF_022829565.1. Lineage (NCBI taxonomy): Bacteria > Pseudomonadati > Pseudomonadota > Alphaproteobacteria > Hyphomicrobiales > Methylobacteriaceae > Methylobacterium > Methylobacterium sp. J-001. Next base: position 89,815 of record NZ_JAKSYN010000029.1, on the reverse strand, counting down.
GCCCAGAGCGCCGACCAGACGAAGACCGGCTGAAACGCCAGCCGCGGCCCGTGGTACCACCACGAATTCGGGATGCCGTCGACATGGATATGGTCGAAGGCGTGCTTCAGGTTGGCCGGATAGACGCAGACCGCATAGAGGGCGAGCCCGATCGCCGCCGCACGACGGAACGAGCGGGTCAGGAGGCCGATCGCGCCGGCGATCTCGCACAGGCCGGTGGCCAGGATCACGAGGCGCGGTTGCGGCACCCAGTCCGGCATCAGCGGCAGCATCGCGTCGGCGGCCACCAAGTGGACGATCCCGATGCCGGCATAGACCAGGGCCAGCGCGTAGCGCAGCCGCCGGCGCCAGATCTCGGCTGTCGGCTCAGACATCAGACATGCTCCTCCGCGACCCCACAGGCGCGGGCGATTGCGGTTCGGAGCGCCGCCGTGAGCCGGGACACGGCCGAGTGGTCCGTACTGGCAAAGCCGGTCGCCCCGATCGCCGTCACGGGGGCGAGCAGCCGCAGGGAATTCGTGACGAACACCGCCTCGGCGCCGAGAAGCTCGGGCAGGCTCAGCGAGCCCTCTTCCGGGCGCACGCCGCAAGCCCGTGCCAGTTCCAGCACTTCCGCGCGCACGATCCCGGCAAGCACGCCGTCGGCGAGCGGCGGTGTGACAAGCCGGTCGCCGAACAGGGCGAACAGATTGCCGGTGCCCGCGCAGGCGACGCGGCCGCGGGTGTTGCAGAACAGCGATTCATCGAAGCCCGAAGCGGCGGCCTCCCGGGCGGCCAGCACCGCGTCGAGATAGCCCAGCGTCTTCAGCCGGGCGGCGGGCGAGGTGTCGTTGCGGGCGATGGGCGTGGGCCACAGCCGCAGGGGCGCGAAGGCCGCGCCCTTGGCGCTCGGCGCCGCGGTGGCGAACAGGGTCGGATGCGGATCCGGCGGCGGCTTTAGCCCGCGCGGGCCGGAGCCCCGGGTGAGGGTGGTGCGGATCGCCAGCCTGTCCGCGTCTCCCTTGCCTTTGTCATTCCCCTGCCCGGCGAGCGCCCGCATGGCTGCGCGGATTCGGTCCGCCTCGCCGGGGATCCCGAGGGTCTCCGCGCCGGCGACGAGCCGGGCGATATGGGCGTCCTCGAAGGCCACTCGGCCGCCAAGCGCCAGCGCCGTGTCGAACAGGCCGTCGCCGAGCGTCAGGCCCCGATCGGTGTGGTCCAGGGGCGCCTGAATCCCCGGGACGATCGCCCCGTCACGCCACAGCATCGTCGTGCCTGTCCTGACGGCCATGCGCGTCGCGCCAGGCACGGGCCAATCCCAAAAAGTTGGCGAACAGGGCGTGGCCGCCCTCGGTCAGGACCGATTCCGGGTGGAACTGGATGCCGTAGGTCGGATGCGTCCGGTGCGACAGAGCCATCACCTCGCCCTCCTGCGAGACCGCGTCGATAGTAAGGTGCTTCTCCATACCGGGCTCGGGCGTCACCACCAGCGAATGGTAACGGCCCACCGGCATCGGCGCCGGCAGCCCGGCAAACAGCCGCTCGCCCCGGTGGTCGATCGGCGTCGCCTGACCGTGCAGAGGGCGCTGCGCCCGCGCGACCGTGCCGCCGAAGGCCGCGCCGATCGCTTGGTGGCCGAGGCAGACGCCGAGGATCGGCACTTGGCCGGAGAGATCCCGGATCGCCGGCAGCGAGATGCCGGCTTCCGCCGGCGTGCAGGGGCCCGGCGACACCACCAGGGCGTCTGGAGCGAGCGCCCGGATGCCGGCGACGTCGAGCGCGTCGCTGCGCACGACCCGGACTGTCTCGCCCAGCTCCTCCAGGTAGCGGACGACGTTGAAGACGAAGGAATCGTAATTGTCGAGCACGAGGATCATGCGAAGGCCTCGAACACCCGCGCGGCCTTGGCCAGGGTCTCGTCGTATTCCGGGCCGGGCTCCGACAGCAGGGTCACGCCGCCGCCGGCCTGCAGGACAGCCCGGGTCTCGTCCATGAACACGGTACGGATCGCGATGGAGGTGTCGAGCGCCCCGTCGAAGCCGATCCGCCCAATGGCGCCGCAATAGAGCTCCCGGGCGTCGCCCTCGATCTCGGTGATGATGTCCATGGCGCGGATTTTTGGGGCGCCGGTGATCGAGCCTCCGGGGAAGGTGCCCTCCAGGAGGTCGAGGGCGTCGAGCCCGTCGCGCAGCGTCCCGGTCACTACCGAGACAAGGTGGTGGACGTTGGCGTAGGTCTCCAGCCCGCACAGGGTGGGCACGGCGACGCTGCCTGGCGCGCAGACCCGCGACAGGTCGTTGCGCAGCAAATCGACGATCATGACGTTCTCGGCCCGCTCCTTGACCGAAGCGAGCAGCGCCTCGGCCGCCGCCCGGTCGGCTGCCGGGTCGTCGAGCCGGCGGGCGGTGCCCTTGATCGGCCGGGTCTCGACGTGGCGGCCGTCGAGCCGGATGAAGCGCTCGGGCGAGGACGACGCGACCGTCAGCCCCTCCAGCTCCAGATAGGCTCCGAAGGTCGCCGGGTTGGTGGCGCGCAGGCGCCGGTAGAGCGCGAACGGGTCGAAGCCCGCCGGCAGGTCGGCGCTGAAGCGCTGGGCGATATTGGCCTGGTAGATGTCGCCGGCCCGGATATAGGCACGAACCTTTTCGACCGCGTTTTCATAAGTTTGTCGGTCGAAGTTCGAGCGCCACGCGAGGTTTTTTGTGGGTTGGGGCGGTGTCTCCGCCGGTCCGGCTTCCGTGCCGAGCCGGTCGGCGAAGGCGGCGAGCCGTGCCTCGGCCCGCGCCTGCCGGGCCGCCGGCTCGGTCTCAGGGAAGCCGGTGGCGACGAGCCGGCAGGTGCCGGCGGCGTGGTCGATCACCACCACCGTGTCGTAGAGATTGAACGCGCTATCGTCGGTGAGCCCCGCCCGCCGGGAAGGGGCCGCGACCCGCTCGAGCTGCGCACCGAGATCGTAGGCAAGATAGCCGATGGCGCCCCCCGGGAACGGGATCTCCGGATCGGGCTTGACTCGGTAGGGCGCCAGGCAGGCCCGCAACGCCGCGAACGGCCCGCCCGGGACCGGACGCCCGTCCAAAGTCGCGCGCCCGTCGCGGAACCGGAAGCGGGCGAACGGGTCGGCGGCCACGATCGAGTGCCGGCCGAGCGCGTCGTGCCGCATGGCGCTGTCGAGGAAGGCGAGATCCGGCAGGGGCCGCAGCCGGGCGGCGGCCGCGACGGGATCGACGAAGGGGATCTCTCGGGTCCAGATCTCTTGGGTCCACATGACCGGGTTCGGGCTGCTGTCCTCTGAGGGCACGCGCCCCGCGCGCTGCCGTTGCACAGGCGATGCCGCGGGGAAAGCGGCAGTTCCGCGCAAGGTCGCGCCCGTCGCGGGCGGTCGGGACCCGTCCCGGGCGTGGGAAAAGGCCGGCAGGACCTGATGTTGGATCTCAGGACCCGCCGGCAAAGCCCTGCAAACAGCCAAGTTTCGATCGTGGCGCCAGCCTCCCGCGTCGGGCCGGGCACCCCTGCGGCGGCCGGTCTCGCGCGGGCGCGTTAGAACCGCTATAGGGACGCGATCCCGAACGCCTGTCCTCGCGCGCCGTGCGACCCGATCCACCGGCTGCACGCGAGGGTGGCGTCCGACCCGTCTTCCGAATGCGACCATGACCGCAACCGCCACGCCCGCCCCTCAGGGAGCCACCCCCGGGGCCGCCCCAAAGATCTCGTTCGTGTCGCTGGGCTGCCCTAAGGCGCTGGTCGATTCCGAGCGGATCCTCACGCATCTGCGCGCGGAGGGCTACGAGCTGGCCCGCCGCCACGACGGGGCGGACGTGGTGATCGTCAACACCTGCGGGTTCCTGGATTCCGCCAAGGCGGAATCGCTCTCGGCGATCGGCGAGGCCATGGCCGAGAACGGCCGGGTGATCGTCACCGGCTGCATGGGCGCGCAGCCCGAGGAGATCCGCGCGAAATACCCGGACCTGCTCGCGGTGACCGGGCCGCAGGCCTACGAATCCGTGGTGGCGGCGGTCCACGAGGCGGTGCCCCCCGCCCACGACCCGTTCCTCGACCTGGTGCCGCCGCAGGGGATCAAGCTCACCCCGCGCCACTACGCCTACCTGAAGATTTCGGAGGGCTGCAGCAACCGCTGCAGCTTCTGCATCATCCCGAGCTTGCGCGGGAACCTCGTCAGCCGCCCGGCCGGCGACGTGCTGCGCGAGGCCGAGAAGCTGGTCAGAGCCGGCGTGAAGGAGCTGCTGGTCGTCTCGCAGGATACCAGCGCCTACGGGGTCGATGTCCGCTACAGTGAGAGCCCGTGGCGCGACCGGAGCGTGCGGGCGAAGTTCTACGACCTCACCAAGGAGCTCGGCGAGCTCGGGGCCTGGGTGCGGCTGCACTACGTCTACCCCTACCCGCACGTGGACGAGGTCATCCCGCTGATGGCCGAGGGCAAGGTGCTTCCCTATCTCGACATGCCGCTCCAGCACGCCAGCCCCTCCGTGCTCAAGCGCATGCGCCGGCCGGGCAACCAGGAGCGTCAGCTCGACCGGATCCGCAGCTGGCGGCAGACCTGCCCGGATCTCGCGATCCGCTCGACCTTCATCGTCGGCTTCCCCGGCGAGACCGAGGCCGAGTTCGAGGAGCTGCTGGCCTGGCTGCAGGAGGCCAAGCTCGATCGCGTCGGCTGCTTCGAATACGAGCCGGTCGCCGGCGCCACCGCCAACGCGCTGGGCGACCTCGTGCCGCCGGAGCTCAAGGCCGAGCGCAAGCGCCGGTTCATGGAGACGCAGAACGCGATCTCGCTCCGGCTCCAGCGGGCCAAGGTCGGCAAACGGCTGGCCATGATCGTCGATTCCGTCGAGGGCGGGATCGCCAAGGGCCGGTCGAAGGCCGACGCCCCGGAGATCGACGGCAATGTTCACGCCGCCTTCCGGCGCCCGGTGCGGCCCGGCGACATCGTCACCGTCAAGATCGACCGGGCCGACGCCTACGACCTCTACGGCAGCGTGACCTGATTTTTTGGGACTTCGCCTGATCCCCTGTGCGCTGCGTTACCGGATCGGTTGACCCGGGCAGCCGGTCCTGATTCTTTGGAACATATCAGGAACTTCAGCTGAGCCCCCGAGGCGGCGATGGATCCGGAGGTCGCCCTCCGAAAAATCATCCATATCGACATGGACGCGTTCTACGCCTCCGTGGAGGAGCGGGATGAACCGTCCTTGCGCGGGCTGCCGCTGGCTGTCGGCGGCTCGCGCGAGCGCGGCGTGGTGATGGCCGCGAGCTACGCGGCGCGGAAGTTCGGCGTCCGCTCGGCCATGCCGTCGGCCACCGCCCGGCGGCTCTGCCCGGACCTGCTGTTCGTGAAGCCGCGCTTCGAGGTCTACCGGGCGGTCTCCGAGGAGATCCGGGCCGTGTTCGCCCGGCACACGCCGGTGATCGAGCCGGTCGCCCTGGACGAGGCCTATCTCGACGTCACCGAGAATCTCCTGGGCCTTCCGACGGCGACCGCGGTCGCCAAGGCGATCCGGGCCGAGATCTTGGAGCGCACCGGCCTCGTCGCCTCGGCCGGGGTCTCGTACAACAAATTCCTGGCCAAGGTCGCCTCCGACTACCGCAAGCCCGACGCGCTGTTCGTCATCACCCCGTCCATGGGGCTGGATTTCGTCGCCGCCCTGCCGATCGGCCGGTTCCACGGGGTCGGGCCGGTGACCGAGGCGAAGATGAAGCGGCTCGGCATCGAGACCGGGGCGGATCTCCGCGCCTGGGATCTCGACCGCCTGCGCGAGACCTTCGGATCGGCGGGCGCCTATTACCACGCAGTCGCCCGGGGGTTCGACCAGCGGCCGGTCCGCGCCCATCGGGTGCGCAAGTCGATCGGGGCGGAGACGACCTTCTCGGAGGATACCGCCGCTTTCGACGTCCTGGCGGGGCGGCTCGCGCCCCTGTTCGACAAGGTCTGGGCCGGGGCCGACGTCAAGGGGATGCGCGCCCGGACCGTGACCCTGAAGCTCAAGTTCTCGGATTTCGCGCAGGTCACCCGGGCGAAGTCGCTCTCCGTCCCAGTGGCCGACCGGGCCGCCCTCGAACGGATCGGCCTGGACCTGCTCGCCGGCCTGTTTCCCCTCCGGCGCAGCGCGCGGCTGATCGGGATCGCGCTCTCGGGCTTCGAGCAGGGAGAGAAGGCGGAACCGCTGCAGCTCGGGCTGGGGCTCTGATCCGGCGCGGCGGGCGGCTGGGTGCGACGCCGCACGTCGGCTGCGACCCATCAACCACAGGTGGGAGCCATCCGGTGCGGCCGGGATTGCCGCACATCGCACGAACCGAGAGCCCCCCATGTCGAAGAACACGTCGCTGGCCCTAACCGCCGCCCTGCTGCTGAGCGTTCCGGCAGGCGCCGCCCATGCCGACAGCACCGCCTCGTTCGGCGCCGCCAACGCGGCGCTGTTGCGAGGCTACACCGCGAGCCCGCCGCAGCTCTACCTGTCCTCGGGCGGCCCCGGCACCGGCTTCCTCGCCGGCGGGATCGCCGCGCCGCAGCGGCCGAAGGCGCCGGCCCGCGCCCGCTGACGGGACGCCGCCCGGGCCGGACAGGCCCGGGCTTCTCTCTTCTTACGCGTTCTTGCGCGGGCGGTGGTTCGGGTCGATGCCGCCATCCGTCTTGGTCTCGTTCTCGACGTCGCCCTCGAAGGTCGAGTCGGCCTCCAAATCTTCCGGGTCGGCGCCGCTCATGCCCTTGGACGTGCCAATCCCGGGATTGCCCTTGAGATCGGCATCGGTCGGGGTCTCGGTCTTCGGGTGCTTGGATGACATCGCCTGATTCCTGATCGGGTCTCGGAGCCGAGCCAACGCGCCGAGCCCCGGGCGGTCGCCCGGCGGGCATGCGGCGGTTCGCCTCCCGGGGGCCGTCAGGCGATCGCGGCGGATTCGATCCGGCGCACCCCGGCGGCCTCCATCCGGGTCCAGGCCGCGGCCACCGACCCGTCGAGGTCGATCCCCCGCACCGCATCCGCCGCCACCCACACGTCGAAGCCGGCTTCGCGGGCGTCGAGCGCGCTCCAGAGCACGCAGAAATCGGTGGCGAACCCGCACAGGACGACGCGAGTGATGCCGCGCTCGGCGAGCGCCCCGGCGAGCCCGGTGCGGGTGTTGCGGTCTGCCTCCAGAAACGCCGAGTAGCTGTCGACGCGCGGGTCCAGGCCCTTGCGGACCACCAGGCTCGCCCGGTCGGTGGCCAGCCCCGGCGCGAAGCCCGCCCCCGGGCTGCCCTGGACGCAGTGCCGGGGCCACAGCACCTGCGGCCCGTAGGGCAGCGCCACCGTTTCGAACGGAACCCGCCCCGGATGGGTGTCGGCGAAGGAGACATGATCGGCCGGATGCCAATCCTGCATCAGCGCCACGTGCCGGAATTTTCGCTGGAGCGCGTTGATCGGCGCGACCACCGCGTCGCCGTCCCGGACGGGGAGAGCCCCGCCCGGTAGGAAATCGACCTGCACGTCGATGACGAGGAGCAGGTCGGCGGCGCCGGGTGTCACGGCAGCATCACGATGGAGCCGGTGGTCTCCCGGCCGGCCAGGTCCCGGTGTACCTGCTGCGCCTCGGCCAGCGGGTAGGTCGCGTTGACGGCGATCTTCACGGCGCCGTCGCCGACCACCTTGAACAGGCGGGCGGCCGCCTCCTCCAGGGTGGCGCGGTTGGACGAGAAGGTCGCCAGCGTCGGCCGGGTCACGTAGAGCGAGCCGCGCGGGGCGAGCAGGCCGAGATCGAGCCCGGTGATCGGCCCGGAGGCCGAGCCGAAGCTCGCCAGCAGGCCGAGCGGCGCGAGGCTGTCCAGCGAGCCCATCAGGGTCGCCTGCCCGACGCCGTCATAGACCACGGGCACGCCCTTGCCGCCGGTGATCTCACGCACCCGCTTGGCCACATCCTCCTCGCGGTACAGGATGACGTGGTCGCAGCCGTTCTGCTTGGCCAGCGCCGCCTTCTCGGGGCTGCCGGCGGTGCCGATCACCGTGGCGCCGAGATGCTTGGCCCATTGGCAGGCGATCAGGCCGACGCCGCCGGCGGCGGCGTGCCACAGGATCGTGTCGCCGGGCTTCACCGCGTAGGTCCGGTACAGCAGGTACTCGGCGGTCAGGCCCTTGAGCATCATCGCGGCGGCGGTCTTCTCGTCGACGCCGTCGGGGATCGGGACCGCGGCGGCGGCCGGGATCACCGCCTCCTCGGCGTAGCAGCCATCCGGCACCGAGCCGTAGGCTACCCTGTCGCCGGGCTTGAACTGCGTCACCCCCTCGCCCACCGCCGAGACGGTGCCGGCGCCCTCCTTGCCGGGGGTGTAGGGCAGGTGCGGCGACTTGTAGGCGCCGGTGCGGAAGTAGATGTCGATGAAGTTGACGCCGATGGCCGCCTGCTTGACCCGGATCTGCCCGGGGCCGGGCTCGGCCAGGGGCACGTCCTCGAACTTCATCACCTCGGGGCCGCCGTACTCGTAGACCCGGATCGCCTTCGGCATCGTCGTACTCCCGCTCGAGCCCCGTTGCGCCGGGACGTCGCGGACCCGAGATAACGGAGCGGCCGCCGGAGGCAATTCGTTTTTCCCGTTCGCCCTGCCGTTGCAGCCCGATCTGAAACCCGGATCCTGGATCCATGGCGCCCGGCCGCCTATCTTGATCCTGCCTACCCTCCGACCGGAAGTCCCACAAAATGTCCGGCACCACCCGCACCAGCGCCGACCTCGATCCGCGCCGCCGCCGCCTGCTCTTCCGGTCCTGGCACCGGGGCATCCGCGAGATGGACCTGATCATGGGCCGCTTCGCCGATGCGGAGATCGGGACCCTGTCGGAGGCGGAACTCGACCAGTTCGAGGCGCTGATCGAGGTGCCGGACCGCGACTTGTTCAAGTGGCTTACCGGCGAGGCCGAGACGCCGTCGAACTACGACACGTCGGTCTGGCGGCGCGTGCGGGCGTTCCACCGGCACGACGCGCCGATCCATTCCTGAGAGCGAGATCCCGCGATGGACGAGCCCAAGCCCCCCTACGACCACCCGGCCCGGTCGATCGCCACCGAGATCGTGGTCCGCATCATGCTGGAGATGATGGAGCGCAGCGACCCGGCGCTGCGCTCCGAGATCCTGCGTCAGGCGACCAGCCGGGCTGCCACGATGACCGAGGGCATGCCCAACGCCGACTTCTTCCGCGGCCGGGTCGAGGCGGCGCTGGCGGAAATCGTCGGGCCCGACGCGTAAGATTGGGGCTCAGCGCTCCTTCCCGGCCGCCTGCATATGGTGCCGCAGCACGGTATTGATCCGGGCCTGATAACCGCGGCCGGCATTTCGGAAGTACTGCAGTACGTCACTGTCGAGCGTGATCGAGACTGCCTCCTGAGCGGGGGGCCGTGCCGTCCGTTCCCAGAAGGCATCGTCGAGGCCGGGATGATCGGGGTCGCACGCGCTCATGCGCTCGATCTCCTCGTCTGTCAGGGCCGCGAGTTTAGCGCGGTCGCTCTGGGCAACCACTGGCCTGAACGCGCCATCGGGATGGCGTTGCAGAAGCGTCCCATCCGCTAGGCGCGTGAACGTGATCGTGTCAGCGTTCGGCATAGCGTGCGCGCTCCTTCCTGTTCGCGGGCCAAGCGGTGATGAGCCACGTGACCGGTCCGCGCATAGTGTAGACGACGGTGAAAATGCCGCCCAGCGCCTGGCCGATGGTTACGCGGCGTTCCTCGCCGTAATCGTGCCGATCGTCCAGCAGATCGAGCCGCGCATCGTCGGCGAAAACCTCGGCCATATCCAACAGGTCGAAGTGCCGCGCCTCCAGCAGGAGCGCCTGCTTCCCCGAATCGCACTTGAACACGCGTTCCATGCTGGAGCGTAGCCGCCATATAGGGCACCGTCAGCCACCCCAACGCCGCCGCCGGGATGCTTTATCACGACGGCTCAATGGGCTAACGCCGGCCCGCGTCAGCCCTCCCTGTGCCCGGCGGGACTCCCCGCGAAAGACCCGATGGCCAAGCCCCAGCCGAAATCCTCCCCGAAGCCCCCTGCCCCCGCAGCAAAGCCGCAGGTCGCGCGCTTCGCCCTGCCGAAATCCTCGGCGCTCGCGCAGGTGCTCGAGGCCCTGAAGCGCGGCGACAGCCCGGTCCTGGCGAACGCGCCTGAGGGGTTCGACGCCCTAGCGGTGGCCGACCTCGCCCGGGCGCTGGCGCCCACCGTCGATGCGCCGGCCGTGCTGGTCCATGTGGCGCGCGATTCCGGGCGCTCGGCGGCGTTCCAGTCGGCGCTGGGCTTCGTCGCGCCAGAGATGGACGTGATGAACCTGCCGGCCTGGGACTGCCAGCCCTACGACCGGGTCTCGCCGACCACGGCCACGGCCGCCGCCCGGATGACCGCCTTGGCCCGCCTCGCCCGGACCCGCTCCGCCGAGGACCGCCCGCGCATCCTCTGCACCACGGTTAACGCCCTGGTGCAGCGGGTGCCGCCCCGGGGTCACATCGCCAAGGAGGCGTTCTCGGCCGCGATCGGCAACGTCGTGGCGATGGACGACGTGGTCGCCTGGGTCGAGGCCAACGGCTTCCTGCGCACCGGGACGGTGCGGGATACCGGCGAATACGCGGTGCGCGGCGGTATCCTCGACCTGTCGCCGCCGGGCCTGCCGGCCCCGATTCGCCTCGATTTCTTCGGCGACACCCTCGAATCGATCCGCGCCTTCGACCCGGAGACCCAGCGCACCACCGGGCAGCTGCGCTCGCTCGACCTGATGCCGATGAGCGAGGTCCAGCTCACCACCGAGACGATCCGGCGCTTCCGCCAGGGCTACATCCAGAGCTTCGGCGCCGCGACCCGGGACGACCGGCTCTACGAAACCGTGAGCGAGGGCCGCCGCTATGCCGGCCTCGAGCACTGGATGCCGCTGTTCTACGATCGCCTCGACACGCTGTTCGACTATCTCGGCGGCGTGCCGCTGGTGTTCGACCCGCAGGTCGAGGACGCCGCCGCCGAGCGGATCAGCCTCGTGCAGGATTACTACCAGGCCCGCGAGGGCGCGATGAAGACGCCGCAATCGGGCGTCGCCCCCTACAAGCCGCTGCCGCCCCGCGCCCTCTACCTGACCCCGAACGAGCTGAAGGAGCGGATCGCCGCCGCCACGGTGGCGCGGCTGACGCCCTTCGCGCAGCCGGACTCGCCCGAGCGCGCGGTCATCGATTGCGGCGCGAAAGCCGGAAGAAACTTCGCGCCGGAGCGCGCGAACGAGAGCGCCAGCGTGTTCGACGCGGCGGTGGCCCATATCCGCGATCTCCAGGGATCCGGGCATCATGTGATCCTTGGATCCTGGTCCGACGGCTCCCGCGACCGGCTCTGCGGCGTGCTCACCGACCACGGCCTGAGGAAACCCGTGGCGATCACCCGCCTGTCGGACGTCTACGCGTTGAAGCGCGGCGCCGATTCCGCCGTGGCGGTCTGGGGCCTGGAGGCGGGCTTCACGGTGGGCGAGCTCGCCGTCGTCTCCGAGGGCGACATCCTGGGCGACCGGCTGGTGCGCCAGAAGCGCAAGGCCAAGCGTCCCCAGGACGTGATCCTGGAGGTGCAAGCGCTCCAGCCCGGCGACCTCGTGGTCCATGCCGACCACGGCATCGGCCGGTTCTCCGGCCTCAAGACGATCCACGCCGCCGGCGCCCCGCACGATTGCCTGGAGCTGAGCTATACCGGTGGCCTGCTGCTGCTGCCGGTGGAGAATATCGAGCTCCTGACCCGGTACGGCTCGGAGGATTCGGAGGTCGCCCTCGACCGGCTCGGCGGCGGCGCCTGGCAGGCCCGCAAGGCCAAGATGAAGCGCCGCATCCTCGAGATGGCGGGCGAGCTGATCAAGGTCGCGGCCCAGCGCTTCGTCCGGAAGGCGCCGGTGCTCAAGGCGCCCGAGGGGCTCTACGGCGAGTTCGCCGCCCGCTTCCCGTTCGAGGAGACCGAGGACCAGGCCAACGCCATCGACGCGGTGCTGGACGACCTCAATGCCGGCCGGCCGATGGACCGGCTGGTCTGCGGCGATGTCGGCTTCGGCAAGACCGAGGTGGCTCTGCGCGGCGCCTTCGCGGCGGCGATCGCCGGCAAGCAGGTGGCGGTGATCGTGCCGACCACCCTGCTCGCCCGCCAGCATTTCCGGACCTTCTCCGAGCGCTTCAAGGGCCTGCCGATCGAGGTCGCGCAGCTGTCCCGGTTCGTCTCGGCCGGGGACATGAAGCAGACCCGCGCGGGCCTGATCGCCGGCACGGTGGACATCGTGGTCGGCACCCACGCGCTGCTGGCGAAAAACATCGCGTTCAAGGATCTCGGCCTGATCATCGTCGACGAGGAGCAGCATTTCGGCGTCGCCCACAAGGAGCGGCTGAAGGCGCTCCAGGCGGATGTCCACGTGCTGACGCTCTCGGCGACCCCGATCCCGCGCACGCTCCAGCTCGCCATGACCGGCGTGCGCGAGCTCTCGATCATCGCCACGCCCCCGGTGGACCGGCTGGTGGTGCGTACCTTCGTGACGCCGTTCGACCCGCTGACCATCCGGGAGGCACTGCTGCGCGAGCGCTACCGCGGCGGGCAGTCGTTCTACGTCGTGCCGCGCATCGAGGACTTGGCGGAGGTCAAGAAATTCCTCGATGCCGAGATGCCGGAGATCAAGGTTGCGATCGCCCACGGCCAGATGGCGGCGGGCCAGCTCGAAGACGTGATGACCGCGTTCTACGAGGGCAAGTTCGACGTGCTGCTCTCGACCACCATCGTGGAATCCGGCCTCGACATCCCCACCGCCAACACGCTGATCGTGCACCGGGCCGACATGTTCGGCCTGGCCCAGCTCTACCAGCTGCGCGGCCGCGTCGGCCGCTCGAAGGCCCGCGCCTACGCGCTGTTCACGACCCCGGCCAACCGCCAGCTCACGACCCAGGCCGAGCAGCGGCTCAAGGTGCTGCAGACCCTCGACACCCTCGGCGCGGGCTTCCAACTCGCCAGCCACGACCTCGACATCCGCGGCGCCGGCAACCTCCTGGGCGACGCCCAGTCCGGCCACATCAAGGAGGTCGGCTACGAACTCTACCAGCAGATGCTGGAGGACGCGGTCACGGCGCTCAAGGCCGGCATCGAGGACGTGCCCGAGGAGGCGTGGTCGCCGACCATCGCGCTCGGCGCCCCGGTGACCATCCCGGAGACCTATGTCGAGGATCTCGGCGCGCGGCTGTCCCTCTACCGGCGGCTCGCCACCCTCCAGGACGATGCCGAGATGGAGAGCTTCGGGGCCGAGATGATCGACCGGTTCGGGCCCCTGCCGCCGGAGGTGGAGCAGCTTCTCAAGATCGGCACGATCAAGATCCTGTGCCTCAAGGCCAATGTCGAGAAGGTCGAGGCCGGCCCGAAGGGCGTGGTCGTCCACTTCCGGGACAAGTCCTACGCCAACCCGCAGGGCTTGGTGGCGTACGTCGCCGAGCAGGCCTCCTTCGCCAAGGTGCGGCCCGACATGAGCGTCGTGTTCGTGCGCGAGCTGACCACGATCCCGGCCCGGCTCAAGACCGCCACCGATGTGCTGCGCAGCCTGGTGAAGATCGCCGAACGGGTGAAGAAGGCGGCGTGAGGGGGGGCCGAGCAACACTCCTCCCACCCACCTCCTCATCCTGGGCGCCGGAACGCAGCGCAGGCCTCAAAGGAGGGCTCCGGCCAGCCGCGCGATCCCTGGAGGCTAACTTCGAAGCTGCTACGCGGCAGCTCAGGATGAAGTGGCCTGGATCGGCGGACCGTTGGTTGCACCGCCAGCCCCACAGGCGGGCGCAAGGCTGTGGTAGGTAGTCTCGCGCAGGGCGTCCCGTTCCGCGCGTTCAGCTGACGGTGACCTTGACGCATGCGGCGATCCGGCAGCCTGCGCCGCCGGATCGATTCAACACCAAGTGCCCGTCGGCACCTTGGTGAAGCTCTTGAGTTCGATGGCGTTGCCCGAGGGGTCGAGCACGAACAGCACCCACTGTTCGTGGCCTTTCTCAAGAAAACGCTTGTGCGGCTCCAGGACGAACGCGGTGCCGGCCTCGACGAGGCGCTTGGCAGCGGCGTGGAAGGCCTCCACGTCGAGGGCCGCCCCGAAATGGGGGACCGGCACATCCTCGGCGTCGACCTCGCGGTGGAGATTCCCGGCGTTGTAGCCCGCGACCTCGTGCAGCGTGAGCTGGCTGCCGAAGAAGTCGAAATGCACCGATGTCGGCGTGCACCGGCGCTCGCGGCAGCCGAGGAGCGTGTCGTAGAAATGGCGCGCCTCGGCGAGGCTTCGGCAGCAGGTGCTCAGGTGCATCGGGAACAGGGTCGCCTCGGCCTGCCTCGCTGCGGCGGCGTCCGGACCGTCCGAGTGTCCGGGAAGCCCCGAAGCTCTGTCGTTCGTCGCGCGTTCCATGGCTGGATCCTCCCGCTTCAAGCCTGATTCAGCAGGCCCATCAAGATGATCGGTGTCGAAGCGATCGATAGGATCGTCGAGACGAAGACGACACCGGCAACCTCTTCGGGCTGATTGTTCCATCTCTGGGCAAAGAGGAACGTGTAGACGGCCGACGGCATCGAGCACTGCAGGATGAAGGCTGGTCTCTGGATCCCCCGCATCCCGAACACGAACGCAACGAGCAGTCCGATCACCAAACCCAATCCGATGCGCAGTGCGGATGCCGCCAGGGCGTGGTTGATCGCCGAAACCGACAGCTTCGCCAACGACGCGCCGAGCAGGAGCAGCATCAGCGGGACGGCCATGCCGCCGACGAGGGTCAGGGTGTCGACAAGAGCCTTCGGGACGGGGACTCGACAATAGGCCGCCGCGGCGCCGACGATGACCGCATAGATCAACGGCATCCGCAGGATCGCCCGCCAGTTCGAGCGTCCCGAGATGATCGCTTGGCCGATCGTGTAGTTCGCGATCGAAGAAAGGGCGAAGAAGATCACGGCGTGCGCCAAGCCCGGCGGCCCGAAGGCGTAGAGGGCGATCGGCAGTCCGAGATTGCCCGCGTTGGGGAAGGCGATCGCGGGCAAAAACGTCGTCACCCGCAGGCCGAGGGCCATGATCAGCGGCGCACCGAGCAGCGCGAAGAGAGCCAGCGCGACGACCGAGGCGGCAGCCGTCGAGACGAAGATCTCCGGCTCAAGCTGCGTCTTCAGGAGTGTCGATACGATCAGGCAGGGTGTGGCGATGTCCGTGGCGATGGGCGTCAGGATCGCGCCGTCCAGCTTCCGACCAGAAATGACCCAGAGATATCCGGTCAGCCCGACGCATATGACCGGAAGGACGCATTCGATGACCTTGATGGCAAGTTAATAGCCCATGTGTCGTCAGTCTTGATGAGATGTAAGCGGAGCTGAGCGGCGCGAATCATCTCGGAATTTGCTTGGTGTATCTGTAGCGTAAGCGAAGAAGATCGAAAGTCTACTGTCTGCGACACGGTCGGCCCGCGGGTGCGTTGGGCCTGGCGGTCGGTCCCCGGTCCGGCAGGACCTCTCCTGCCCACCCGGCTCCTCCTGGCGGTGAACCCTCCAGCCGCGACCCGGGGGACGGTCGCGCGGTCGTTGCACACCCGGCCCATCTCTGCTCTCTCTTCCCGAGGCTCAGGAGACGCATAGATGGCAAACCCGGCGCAGGCCACCGGCGCGCCCGAGCCGGTGAAGGCCGCCACAGGCGCCTTCCTCACGCCCCTGTTCACCGACCGGCGCGTCGCCGCGGTGCTCGGGCTCGGCTTCGCCCAGGGCATCCCGTTCCTGCTCGTCTACGCGACGCAATCCGCCTGGCTCGTCCAGGCCAAGGTGCCGCTGGCGACGATCGGGCTGATGAGTGAGCTGACCATCGCGTACAAGCTCAAGTTCCTCTGGGCGCCGTTCCTCGACCGCTACGATGCGCCCCTGTTCGGGCGCTGGCTCGGGCGGCGGCGCGGCTGGATCGTGGCCTCGCAGATCCTGGTGGCGCTGGCGCTGGCCGGGGTGGCCTTCGGCGACCCGGCGAACTGGCTCGCCTGGACGGTGGCCTTCTCGCTGGCGCTCGGGGTGGCGGGCGCGACCCAGGACGTGGTGATCGACGGCTGGCGCATCACCGTCGCGCCGCCCGAGCGCCAGGCACTGATGTCGTCCTGGGCCGAGATCGGCTTCCGGATCGGCAACCTCGCGGCCGGGGCAGGCGCCCTCTACCTGTCCGATGCCTACGGCTGGCGCGTCGCCTACCTGTGCATGGCCGTGCTGCTCGCCCCCGGCACGATCGCGGCGCTGCTGGCCCCGGAGCCGCCCCCCGCGCCGCCGCAGGAGGGCGGTTTCGTCGGGACGGTCTGGGCGCCGATCCGCGACCTGCTCGCCCGCCTCGGGCCCCTGGCGGTGCCGGTCCTGGCGCTGGTGGCGGGCTTCCGGATGCCCGGCTACGTCTCGAACGCCATGGCGATCCCGCTGTTCAAGACGCTGGGCTACACCAACACCGACATCGCCACGGTGACCAAGCTGTTCGGCTTCTGGATCGCGCTGGGCGGCACCTTCCTGGCGAGCGCCATCATCCCGCGGATCGGCATGATGGCGAGCCTCCTGATCGGCACCGTGGTGGCCTCAGCGTCGCATCTCGCGCTCGCCTACCTCGCCTGGCACGGCGGCCATGGTGGGGCGGCGTTCTGGACCTTCGCGGTCACGGTCGGGATCGACGGCTTCGCCTACGCCTTCGCGTCGATCGTGCTCATCACCTACATGTCCCGGCTCGCGGCCACCGAGCACGCGGCCAGCCAATACGCCCTGCTGACCTCGCTCTGCGCCCTGCCGGGGAGCGTGCTCGCCGGGTTCTCGGGCTTCGTCATCGAGCAGACCGGGTTCGCGTGGTTCTTCGTCGGCACCGCCCTGATCGGCGTGCCGGTGGCCCTGCTGTGTCTCCTCGTGGCGCGCCGTCACGGGCCCATGGAGGCGCCGGCGGCCTGACGGGCGGCAGGCCGCTTTCCGCGGGCGTCAGTCTTCGGGAGGGCGGCGACCGATGTTCGGACCGATACTCTGGTGTTCCGCGCCGCTTCGACGGGTGTTCCATGTCGGCCCGCGCGAGGCATCCGGGTCTTTAGCCAAGATTAACCATGGCGATGCCTAATGGGCTGGACGGTTGATGTCCTCCCCAGACGGGCAACCCAGGCCACGTGCGCGGAAAAAGCCTCCGCGGGCGAACGGCGGCGGCTGCCAAGTGGGGAAGCGCGTACGCGAGTTCCCGCATGGCCCAGGTTGCGTATTCCCGACCCGCGTACCGCGACGCGGCCCCGATCCCGGCGCTTGCCCAGGCCTTTGCCCCGGCGCCGTACCCGCGCCTCGCCTACGAGACGCCCGACGCGCCCCCGACCCGGGCCCCCTACCCGAGCGCCATGCGGCGCGCCCGCCGTCGCGCCCGGCTGACGGCGCTGATCTCGCTGGCCACCCTGTCCATGGCCGGCTGGACCGTGCTGACCCTGCCGCACGGCCTGCCGATCACCCTGCCGACTTTCGGGAGCGAGCCCGCTCCGGTGGCCGAGGTGCAGCCCGTCCCCGAAGCCCGGCCCGCGCCGCGGCCGAGCATCGCCTGGATGCTCGATCCGAGCCCGGCTTTGGGCTCGGGCGCCGCCACGGCCTTCGGGGCGCCGCCCCCGGCCGCGTCCTTCCAGGTCGCAGTGGCCGAGCCGTCGCCGGCGGTCCGAGAGATCGCCCAGCGGGTCGCCCGCAAGGTGGTCCAGGCCAGGATGGCGTCGGTCGAGCCGGCCCTGGCTCCCGTCGTGCAGGCCCCCGTTGTACGAGCACCGATCGCGCAGGCTCCTGTCGTTCAGGCCGCTGCCATGCCCGCCAAGACAGCCGCGCCGGTCCGGATCGCCGCCGTAGAGCCGACGCCCGCGGCCCTCGCGCCGAGCGTCGTTCCGCTCCCGGTCGCCCGGCCGTCCGAGCTGCGGCGCCCGGCCGTGGCTCCGGCCCCTCGGGTCGCCACCCGCGCCCTGCCCCGCACCCGCGACGTGTTCCGCGCCGCCATGGCGGAGGAGCCGTCCTTCCTCGAGAAGCTGTTCGGCGTCGGCGCCGCCGCGCCCCGTTCCGAGCCGCGCCAGGCGCTGGCCTATGCCAGCCCGGACGCCCTGCCCCAGGAGGCCCCGCGCACCCGGATCAGCGCCGCCCCGGAATCGGTCGCCGGCACCGCCGTCTACGACATCAGCGCCCGGACCGTGACCCTGCCCTCCGGCGAGGTGCTGGAGGCCCATTCCGGTCTCGGCGAGGCCATGGACGATCCGCGCTACGTCCATCTGCGCATGCGCGGCTCGACGCCCCCCGCCACCTACGACCTGACCGAGCGCGAGCGCCTGTTCCACGGCGTGCGGGCGATCCGCCTCAACCCGGTGGGCGGCAGCGGCGCCATCCACGGCCGCGACGGCCTGCTCGCCCACACCTACATGCTGCGCCAGCCCGGCGCCTCGAACGGCTGCGTCTCGTTCCGCGACTACAACCGCTTCCTGCAGGCGTTCCTGCGGGGCGAGGTCCGGCGCCTCGTGGTGGTGGCCGGCAGCCGGGGCGACTTCTTTGGCGGCCGGGTCGGCATGGTCGACCGGCCGGGCCGGCGGGGCTGATCTGCGCCCAAAGTCGGAGGGGCGTTCGGCGCGGCACGGCTTTACGCGCCCGCCCAAGCCTGCCTTAACGGGGCCAGACGCCAAGCCCCGTACAAGAGGCCCATCATGAAACTGCCCCGCCGCTTCTTCCAGCCGCTGGCCACCGGCGCACCGGCCCCGTTCCGCGAGCTGCCGGTGCGGCTGGAGCGGATGATCCACTTCGTCCCGCCCCACAACGACAAGGTCCGCGCCCGGGTGCCCGAGCTCGCCGGCACCGTCGACGTGGTGCTGGGTAACCTGGAGGATGCGGTCCCCGCGGACCAGAAGGAGGCGGCCCGCAAGGGCTTCGTCGCCCTAGCGCAGGCGACCGATTTCGCCGCCACCGGCACCGGCCTCTGGACCCGGATCAACGCCCTCAACTCGCCCTGGATCTTGGACGACCTGTTCACCATCGTCGCCGAGGTCGGGGACAAGCTCGACGTCGTGATGGTGCCCAAGGTCGAGGGACCGTGGGACATCCACTACGTCGATCAGCTGCTCGCCCAGCTCGAGGCGCGCCACGGGGTGACCAAGCCGATCCTGATCCACGCGATCCTGGAGACCGCCGAGGGCGTGGCCAATGTCGACGCCATCGCGTCGGCCTCGCCGCGGATGCACGGCATGAGCCTCGGCCCGGCGGATCTCGCGGCGTCGCGCGGCATGAAGACCACCCGGGTCGGCGGCGGCCACCCGGATTACCGGGTGCTCAGCGATCCCGCGGGCGACGCCCCCCGGGCCACCGCCCAGCAGGACCTCTGGCACTACACCATCGCCAAGATGGTCGATGCCTGCATGGCCAACGGCCTCAAGGCGTTCTACGGCCCGTTCGGCGACTTTTCCGACGGCGATGCCTGCGAGGCGCAGTTCCGCAACGCCTTCCTGATGGGCTGCGCGGGCGCCTGGACGCTGCATCCGAGCCAGGTGGCGATCGCCAAGCGTGTCTTCGCCCCCGACCCCGCCGAGGTGGCCTTCGCGGCCCGCATCGTCGCGGCGATGCCCGACGGCACCGGCGCCGTGATGCTCGACGGCAAGATGCAGGACGACGCCACCTGGAAGCAGGCCAAGGTCATCGTGGACCTGGCCAAGCTGGTCGCCGCGAAGGATCCGGAACTGGCGGCGGTGTATCAGCTTGGGTAGCCCGCGGGCGATGGCGGGGCTTTGCCGCTCGTTTCGGAGAGGGACAATCGCCTGTGAAGGCCGCAACGTGCCCCCTCTCCCGTGCGGGCTAGCAGCTTCACAGATCGGCTTCGTTCTTTGACAGGCTTCTGAAACGCAACGCGTTTCCCCTCCCCACAAGGGGGAGGAGAGCGCGTCGTGCCACACCGAAGACGATGCGTGAACATCATAGCCCGTGCGGGCGAGGGGGCCTGCGCCGTGTTCGAACACGTGTGTATCCGCTAGCCCGCAGCGGGAGGAGGAAGACGCACGTGCCTTGCTGGGCCCGCGCTTTCTTCGAGCCTGGGGCCGATCCAAGACCTGTCGCCCTCCGTCGAGCCCCCAACCCCCGGTCGAGGGCGGCCCTGTTGAGGGCGGCCCTTGTGCGTCCGGGGCCGGATCGCCCATAAGAGCCGCGATGGAATCTCGGGTTCGGCATGGGCGCTCGGTGCGCGGCTGGTGGGCGATCGCCGCCCGCATGCTCGCGCTCGTCCTGGCGCTGTCGCTGGCCGGATCGGGCGTCAGCCTCGCATCGGACCTGGCGTTCCACGCGGGCGGCGAGCACGGCCGGAGCGTGGGGCCGTCCATCGCGGATGCCGGCGGCGCCGTCGATCCCGGCGTGACCGCACATCGCCATTGCGGTTGCCATCAGGTCGCGCCCCTGGAGACCGGACTTGTTGCCCCGCCGGCGGTGCCAGGCCGGCCCGTCACGGACCGCATCGCCCGCGCCCTGCCCTCCATCATCCCCGACCGACTGCCCCGGCCTCCCCGCGCCTGAGCTGACGCCGCCGCTCGTCGGCGCGCGTCCTGTCCGGGCGGCCTTGCAGGCGCCCGGCTCGCCCTCACGCGTCCTCTGAACGGGAGCCATCGGAGCCGCCGTGCGGCTGTCTGCGGTCCCGGCTGGGCAGGCCCCATGCGCATTCTCGTCTCCGCCCTCCTCCTGGCCGCCGGCATCGTCGTCGGCGCGACGGTTCCCACCCTGTCCGGCTTCGTCCGGGACAGCGTCGCGGCGATTGGCCTGGCCGGGCCCGCCGGCAAACCCGGCCCCGCACCGACCAGGCACGATCACGACCCGCCGCGGGCCGCGTCGTCCGAAGGACCCGGCGATCATGGCCCTGACGGTCACGGGCACGCGGAGCAGGCCGAGGCCGGCGTGATCCGGATGAGCCCGGAGCAGGTGGCGTCCCAGGACATCACGGTCGCGCCGGTGATGGGCGGGACCCTGGCGCGCCACCTCCTCGTCCCCGGCACGATCACCCCCGATACCGACCGGATCGCCCGGGTTCCCGCCCGGGTGGTCGGGACCGTCGCGGAGATGCGCAAGCGGCTGGGCGATTCCGTGCGGACGAACGAGGTCGTCGCCGTGCTCGACAGCCGCGAGGTCGCCGACGCCAAGAGCGAGTACCTCACCGCCCTGGTCCAGGTCGAACTCCAGACAATCAACTTCGAGCGCCAGCAGAAGCTGCTGGCCTCGCGGTCGGCCTCGGAATCGGCGTTCCAGAGCGCCCGCGCGGCGTTCCTGGAGGCTCAGCTGCGCGCCGACCTCGCCCGGCAGAAGCTGTCGGCGCTGGGGCTCGACGCCGCCGCGGTCGCGGCCGCGCAGAAGCGCGACGAGGCGACCCCGACGCTCTCGACCCTGCGCCGCTACGAGCTTCGGGCGCCGCTCGCCGGCCGCGTGGTCGAGCGCCGGGTCGATGTCGGCTCGGCGGTGGGCAAGGAGGGCGACCCGGCCGATGTCTATCTCGTGGCCGACCTCTCTACGGTCTGGATCGAGCTGTCGGTGCCGACCCTCGACCTCGCCCAGGTGCAGGAGGGGGCGCGGGTCACCGTCACCCCGAGCCGGGAGGGGGGCGATCGCCGCGCGGAGGGGCGGGTGATCTTCGTGAGCCCGTTCCTCAACCCGGAGACGCGCTCGGCCCGGGTCGTGGTCGCCCTGCCCAATGCCGACTTGGCTTGGCGGCCCGGTACCTTCGTGACTGCCGAACTCGAGATCGCCCGGGAGGATGTGCCGGTCCGGGTACCCAAGGCGGCCCTCCAAACCGTGGCGGGCACGCGGGTGGTCTTCGTGCGCAATCCCGATGGCTTCGCGATGCGCGCGGTCGAGCTCGGGCGCGCCGACGATGAATCCTACGCGGTCACCGCCGGGCTCGCGCCCGGCGAGGCCATCGCGGTGGGCAATACCTTCCTGCTGAAGGCCGAGCTCGGCAAGGCCGAAGCCGGCCACGACGATTGAGGGGCCGGACATGCTCAGCCGCATCCTCGACGTTTCGATCCGCCAGCGCTGGCTGGTCCTGCTCCTCGTGCTGCTGGCGGCGGGCTTCGGCGCCACGGCGCTGACCCGGCTGCCGATCGACGCGGTCCCGGACATCACCAACAACCAAGTCCAGATCAACACCCTCGCCCCGGCTTTGTCGCCGGTGGATATCGAGCGCCAGGTGACCTACCCGGTCGAGACCGCGCTCGCCGGCATCAAGGGCCTCGACCACACCCGCTCGCTCTCGCGCAACGGCTTCTCGCAGGTCACCGCGGTCTTCGACGAGGGGCTCGACATCTACTTCGCCCGCCAGCAGGTCGCCGAGCGACTGTCCCAGGTGAAGGGGGACCTGCCGCCCGGGGCCGAGCCGCATATGGGCCCGATCTCGACCGGCTTGGGCGAGATCTACATTTGGTCGGTCCATTACGCGAAGCCCGGCGAACGGGATGTGGCGGCCGCGGGCCGGCCGGGCTGGCAGCCGGACGGCAGCTACCTGACCCCGGAGAGCCAGCGCCTCGCCACCGCGCTGGAGCAGAACGCCTATCTGCGCACGGTCCAGGACTGGATCATCCGGCCCCAGATCCGGACCGTGCCGGGGGTGGCCGGCGTCGACGGCATCGGCGGCTACGAGAAGCAGTACCACGTCCAGCCGGACCCGACGAAGCTGACCGCCCTCGACCTGTCCTTCGCGGACGTCGTCCGGGCGCTCGAGGCCAACAACGCCAACCAGGGCGCCCGCTACCTCGAGGATAACGGCGAGGGCTACGTCGTGCGCGCCGCCGGCCGCCTGGAGAGCCTGGAGGCGATCGCCGACGTGGTGGTCGCCACCCGCGGCGGCGTGCCGGTGCGGGTCCGGGACGTCGCCGCCCTGCGGTTCGGGCGTGAATTGCGCACCGGCTCGGGCAGCAAGGACGGCCGGGAGGCCGTGATCGGCACTGCGCTGATGCGGATCGGCGAGAACAGCCGCACCGTTGCCGCCGCGGTCGACGCGCGCATGGTCCAGATCCGCCGCACGCTGCCCCCCGGGATCGTGGTGCAGACGGTGCTGGACCGGACAATCCTGGTCGAGGCCACGATCCGCACGGTGGCAGGGAACCTCGCCGAGGGCGCGGCCCTGGTGATCGCGGTCCTGTTCCTGCTGCTCGGCAACGTCCGGGCCGCCCTGGTCGCGGCCCTGGTGATCCCGGTCGCCATGCTGATGACCGTCACCGGCATGGTCGAGGCAAAAATCTCGGCCAACCTGATGAGCCTTGGCGCCCTGGATTTCGGGCTGATCGTCGACGGGGCGGTGATCATCACCGAGAATGCCCTTCGCCACCTCGCCGAGCGCCAGCACGCGCTGGGGCGCCGGCTCGACCTGGAGGAGCGCCTCGAGACGGTCCGGGCCTCGGCCGAGGAGATGATCCGTCCGTCCCTCTACGGGCAGGCGATCATCATCCTGGTCTACGCGCCGCTCCTGACCTTCACGGGGGTCGAGGGCAAGATGTTCGAGCCGATGGCACTGACCGTGATCCTTGCGATGGCCTGCGCGTTCCTGCTGTCGCTGACCTTCGTACCGGCCCTGATCGCCATCGTGATCACCGGCCGGGTCACCGAGGCCGACAACCCGCTGATCCGGGGCCTGAAGGCCGCCTACCGGCCGCTGCTCGCCGGGGCGATCCGGGCGCCGGCGCCGTTCCTCGGGGCGGCCCTGCTGCTGCTCGCCGGGGCGGCGCTCCTGTCCACCCGGCTCGGCACCGAGTTCATCCCCCGCCTCGACGAGAAGAGCATCGCGCTCAACGCCAGCCGGATCCCCTCGACCTCCCTGACCCAGTCGCAGGCGATGCAGCTCAAGGTCGAGCAGGTCGTTGCGGCCTTCCCGCAGGTGGCTACGGTCTTCTCGAAGACCGGCACCGCCGAGATCGCCTCCGACCCGATGCCGCCGAGCGCCTCGGACACCTTCGTGATCCTGAAGCCGCAGGCGGAGTGGCCCGATCCCACGCTCACCAAGGCGGCCCTGCAGGAGCAGATCGAGGCGGCGGTCGGGGCGCTCGCCGGCAACGTCTACGAATTCTCCCAGCCGATCCAGCTGCGCTTCAACGAGCTGCTGGCCGGGACCCGGGGTGACCTCGCCGTCAAGGTGTTCGGCGACGCCTTCGAGCCGATGCTGAAGACCGCCAACCAGATCGCCGCGATCCTGCGCGGCATCGACGGCGCCGACGACGTCAAGGTCGAGCAGATCGCCGGGCTGCCGTTCTTCGAGATCGGGATCGACCGGACCGAGGCGGCGCGGCTGGGCCTGAGCACGAGCGCGATCCAAGAGGTGATCGGCGCCGCGATCGGCGGCCGGGACGCCGGCTACGTGTTCGAGGGCGACCGGCGCTTCCCGATCGTGGTGCGCCTGACCGACGCCGTCCGGGAGGACCGCGAGGCCCTGGAGAACCTGCCCGTCCCCCTGCCCCCGGGGCCGAACGGCAAGGTCGCCTCCGTGCTCCTGCGGCAGGTCGCCAGCTTCTCGGTGACCGAGGGGCCGAACCAGATCTCGCGGGAGAACGGCCGGCGGCGCGTCGTCGTCACCGCCAATGTCCGTGGCCGGGATATCGGCTCGCTGGTGGCGGAGGCGCAGACGAAGGTCGGCGAGCAGGTCGCGCTGCCGGCCGGCTCCTCCGTGACCTGGGGCGGCCAGTTCGAGAACCTCGCCTCGGCCCGGCGGCGCCTGACCCTTGTGGTGCCGGCCTGCTTCGTCCTGATCTTCCTGCTGCTGACCTCGGCGCTGGCCAGCGCCCGCGACGCGCTGCTGGTGTTCTCCGCCGTGCCCCTGGCACTCACAGGCGGGATCGCGGCGCTGTGGCTGCGGGGTATGCCGCTGTCGGTGCCGGCCGCCGTCGGGTTCATTGCGCTCTCGGGCGTGGCGGTGCTGAACGGCCTGGTGATGCTGACCTTCATCAAGCAGCTGGTCGCCCAGGGCCGGCCCCTGCGGGCGGCGATCCTGAAGGGGGCCCTGACCCGGCTGCGGCCGGTGGCCATGACGGCACTCGTCGCCTCGCTGGGCTTCGTCCCGATGGCGCTCGCCACCGGTACGGGCGCGGAGGTACAGCGGCCGCTGGCCACGGTGGTGATCGGCGGCCTGATCAGCGCGACCCTGCTGACCCTGGTGGTCCTGCCGGCCCTCTACGCCTGGTTCGGAAGGGCCGAGCGGGCCGCGGCCCCGTCCGGGGCAGAGCCCGGCAGGTCGGCCTCCGCCGGCAGCCCCCTGCCTTTGATCAGGCCGTAGACCGCCGGGATCACGATCAGGGTCAGCAGCGTCGAGGAGGCCATGCCGCCGATCATCGGCACGGCGATCCGCTGCATCACCTCGGAGCCCGCGCCGGTGCTCCACAGGATCGGCACCAGGCCGGCCATGATCGCCACCACGGTCATCATCTTCGGGCGGACCCGCTCCACCGCCCCGACCATGATGGCGGCGCGCAGGTCCTCCCGTGTGAAGGGCCGCCCTTCCCGCGCGGCCGCCGCGCGCCGCTCGGTGAGCGCCTGGTCGAGATAGACCAGCATCAGGATCCCGGTCTCGGCCGCGACGCCGGCGAGCGCGATGAAGCCCACCGCCACGGCAACCGACAGGTGGAAGCCCATCGCCCACATCAGCCAGACGCCGCCGACAAGCGCGAAGGGCAGCGACAGCAGCACGATCAACGTCTCGGTCACCCGGCGGAACACCAGGTAGAGCAGCAGCACGATCACCATCAGGGTCGCCGGCACGACGATCCGCAGCCGCGCCTCGGCCCGCTCCAGGGCCTCGAACTGGCCGCTCCATTGCAGCGTCATGCCCTCCGGCAGCGGCACCGCGCGGGCCACCACGTCCCGCGCCTCTCCGACGTAGCCGCCGAGGTCGCGCCCGGCGATGTCGACGTAGAGGTAGAGGGCGAGCCGCCCGTTCTCGGTGCGGATCGATGTCGGCCCGCGCGCGAGCTGGGTCGACGCGACCGCCCCGAGCGGCACGGTCCCGCCAGCGGGCAGCGCCACCTGGACGTCGTTGGCGATGGCCTGCGGGTCGGAGCGGAGGGCGCGCGGGTAGCGGACAGCGACACCGTAGCGCTCGCGTCCCTCCACGGTGGTGGTGACGGTGGCCGCGCCGAGCGCCGTGGCGACCACGTCCTGGACGTCGCCGACGCTGAGCCCGTAGCGGCCGAGCGCCTCCCGGTCCGGGGTGATGTCGAGGAACGTGCCGCCCACGACCCGCTCGGCATAGGCGCTCGTCGTGCCCGGGACCGTGCGGAGCGCCGCCTCCACCGCCCGGGCGACCGTTTCCATCGCCGAGAGATCGGTGCCGAACAGCTTGATCCCCACGGGGGTGCGGATGCCGGTGGCGAGCATGTCGATCCGGGCGCGGATCGGCTGGGTCCAGGCGTTGGACACGCCGGGAAACTGCAACGCCTCGTCCATCTCGGCCCGCAGGCTCGCGAGCGTCACCCCAGGCCGCCACGCCTCCGGGGCTTTGAGCCGAATGATCGTCTCGAACATCTCCAGCGGTGCCGGATCGGTCGCGGTGCCGGCGCGGCCCGCCTTGCCGTAGACCGAGGCGACCTCCGGAAACGTCTTGATGATCCGGTCCTGGGTCGCCAGCAGCTCCGCCGCCTTGGTGACGGAGAGGCCCGGCAGGGTGGTGGGCATGTAGAGCAGCGTGCCCTCGTTGAGCTCGGGCATGAATTCCGAGCCGAGCTGGCGCGCCGGCCAGAGCGTGGCGGCGAGCACCCCGAGAGCCAGGAGGAGCGTCAGGATCCGGGCCCGCAGCACCGCGGCGATCAGCGGCCGGTAGGCTCCGACCAGGAGGCGGTTCACCGGGTTGCGGTGCTCCGGCACGATCCGGCCGCGCACGAACAGGATCATCAGCGCCGGCACCAGGGTCACCGACAGGAGCGCGGCGGCGGCCATCGCGAAGGTCTTGGTGAAGGCGAGCGGCCCGAACAGCCGGCCCTCCTGGCTCTCCAGGGTGAAGATCGACAGGAACGAGACCGTGATCACCAGCAGGGACAGGAACAGAGACGGCCCGACCTCGGCGGCGGCCTCGACCAGGATCTCGGCCCGGGGGCGGTCGGGGCGCGCGCGCTCCAGGTGCTTGTGGGCGTTCTCGATCATCACGATGGCGGCGTCGATCATCGCCCCGACCGCGATGGCGATGCCGCCCAGACTCATGATGTCGGCGCTCAGCCCCAGGGCGCGCATGGCCGAAAACGCCATCAGGATCGCGACCGGCAGCATCAGGATCGCCACCAGCGCGCTGCGCAGGTGCAGCAGGAACACCACGCAGACCAGCGCGACGATGGCGCATTCCTCGACCAGGGTGTGGGTCAGCGTCGCGATGGCGGCGTCGATGAGCTGCGACCGGTCGTAGACCGGCACGATCTCGGTCCCGGCCGGCAGGCTCTTGGCGATCTCGGCCAAACGATCCTTGACGCTGGCGATGACGGCGCGGGCATTCGCCCCGAAGCGCTGCACCACGATGCCGCCGGCGACCTCGCCCTCGCCGTCGAGCTCGGCGATCCCCCGCCGCTCGTCGGGTCCGATCTCCACCCGGGCGACGTCGCGCACCCGCACCGGTGTGCCGTTGTCGCTCTTGAGCACGACGGCGCCGATATCCTGGGTGCCCTTGAGATAGCCCCGGCCGCGCACCACCACCTCGAACTCGGACAGCTCGATCGTGCGGCCGCCGATCTCGGCGTTGCTCGCCCGGATGGCGTCGCGCAGGCGGTTCAGGCCGATGCCCTGCGCCCGCAGGCGGTTCGGATCGACCACCACGCTGTACTGCTTCACGAAGCCGCCCACCGGGGCGACCTCCGCCACCCCCTCCCCGCGGGAGGCCGCGAACCGGACCACCCAATCCTGCAGGGACCGGAGTTCGGCGAGCGTCCGCTGCCGGGCCAGGATCACGTATTGGTAGACCCAGCCGATGCCGGTAGCGTCGGGCCCGAGCGTCGGGGTCACCCCGGCGGGCAGGCGGCTGGCCGGGCCGTTGAGGGATTCGAGCACCCGCGAGCGCGCCCAGTACGGGTCGGTGCCGTCCGCGAAGATGATCGTGACGAACGAGACTCCGAACATCGAGATCCCGCGCACCACCTTGGAGCGCGGCACCGTCAGCATGGCGGTGGTCAGCGGGTAGGTGACCTGATCCTCCACCACCTGCGGCGCCTGGCCCGGATACTCGGTGTAGACGATGGTCTGCACGTCCGAGAGGTCCGGGATGGCATCGAGCGGGAGGGTGCGCAGGGCCTGGATGCCCCCCGCCACCGCGAAGACGGTGCCGATCAGGACGAGCACACGGTTGCGCGCCGACCAGGCGATCAGCCGGGCGATCATCGCCCTCCCTCCCCTGCAGCCGGCGGGGCGGCGAGGCTGGCCAGGGCGGCCTTCAGGTTGCTCTCGGCGTCGATCAGAAAATTCGCCGCGGTGACGACCCGCTCGCCGACCCGGAGGCCCGCGCGGATCTCGACATAGCCGTCGCCGCGCCGCCCGATCTCCACCGCCCGGGGCGCGAACCGGCCCTCCCCGGCCTCGATCAGCACCGCCTGGCGCGATCCGGTCTCCAGCACCGCCGCCTCCGGCACCGCCACCACCGGCTCGGTGGCGCCCGTGGCGATCTCCACATCCGCGTACATGTCGGGCAGAAGCAGCCCGTCCGGGTTCGGCAATGCGATCCGGATGCGGGTCGAACGTGTCTCCCGATTCACCTGCGGGTAGATCATGCCGACCTGGCCCGAAACGGTCCGGCCGGGCACCCGCACGATGGCGGCCTGGCCGACGCGGATGCCCGCGAGGTCGTGCTCGGGCACGTCGGCCAGCACCCAGACCTGCGACAGGTCGGCGATCCGGAACAGGGTGTCGCCGGCTGCGGCCTTCATGCCCTCGATGGCCCGCCGTTCGAGCACCAGCCCGTCGCGGGGCGAGGCCCAGGTGATTGCCCGGGGCACCGTGCGGGTGCGCTCCATCTCGGCGATCACCGACTCGGAGACGTTGAGGTTCCGGATCCGCCGGTGGGCGCCGTCGAAGCCCGGATTGGCGATCAGCTGCGCGGCGGCGGCGTTGATCTCCGGCGCGTAGACCGAGACCAGGGGCTGCCCCTGCCGGACCCGGTCGCCGGTGGTGACGTCCTCGACATGGTCGACATAGGCGTCGGCCCGGGTCGCCACCACGGTGACCCGGCGCTCGTCCAGCGCCACGGTGCCGGGTACCCGGACCGGCCGCGACACGACCCGTCGCTCGACCACGGCGCTGCGCACGCCGGTGCGCTGGATCCGGCCCGGCGAGACCGTGACGGTGGTCGGGTCCGGATCGTCGCCGTCATAGACGGGGATGTAGTCCATCCCCATCGCGTCCGTCTTGGGCACTGGCGAGGTGTCGGGCAGGCCCATCGGGTTGCGGTAGTAGCGCACCGTCCGGCCGGGCTTCTCGGGGCCGCCGCCCGCCCCCGGCCCGGCCCGCCCCGAACCGTCCTCGGCGGCGGGCCGGTCGAAGCGCAGGTCCTCGCTGGCCTGGACGGCCCGGAACAGGCGCCCATCCTCGGTCATCATCGGTGACAGGGAGTAGACCGGCTTGCCGTCCGGGTCCTGGTAATAGACCACCGGCCCCGCAGGCTTCGGCGCGGCAGCCGGAGCCTGTGAGGCGAAGCCCGCCCAGGCGCGGGCGACGGACAGGGGCGTTGCGCCATCGCGCACGCGCCCCGCCCCATAGCCGGTGCCCCCCGCCGCCAGGGCGGCGAGGGTCCCGGCCAGCCAGGCCGCGCGGCTCACGGTACGGCCCGGACGACGAGCTTATCGCTCACCGTGCCGGTCTCGCCCTGGACCTTGGCCCCAAGCGACAGCCGCCAGCCGCCCGCCATGGTAAGCTGGGTCTTGAACCGGTAGAGGCCGGGCTCCGTGGACGGGAGCTGCGCCAGGGTCGAGGTCATCTCGTCCATGCTGTCGGGGGCCATGTCGATGCGCTTGGCGAAGATCACCGCGTCGGTGACGGGCTCGCCGCTGCGCGTGTCGACCAGGCGGACCGTCAGGACTGCCTCGCCGACCTTGGCCTCCCGGGTAACGAGCTCGAACCGGTAATCCGCCGGGGCGGCCCGCGCCGGTGCGGACAGGGCGACGCCGACGAGCAAGGCCGCGCAGGCGCGCGCCCAGAATTGGGCAACAGAGTGAAAAATCACAAAAATCTCCTGAACCGCGATGGCCAGCCGCACGGGCGTGCGGCCTCACGCGGGCTCGGCGGCCCGCTTCATCGGGGTCAGGCTCGGGGCGGCTCGGGCGGCGGCGTCTCGGTGAGGCTGGCGAAGCCCTCGGCGCGGCGAGCGAACGCGGCCGTCCCGGTGGCGAGCGGCACCGGCAGGCCGATCCCGGAGGGCGGCAGGGAGGCGAGGCCAGCCAGGCATAGGGCCATCAGCGGGCAGCCCTTGAGGCAGCCCTTCGCGCCATCGGCAGGATGGTCCGCCAGCGTCGCAGCCTCGGGCGGGCAGCAGGGCATGGCGTCAATCGCCGCCACGTCCATCAAAGCCATCGCGGGGCCATGCTCGTGCAGCACAGGAGCCTGATCCGCCTGGACCATCGGCGCATGCATGCCGGCGACCGCCGCCGGGGCGGCGACCGGTGTCAGGGCAAGGCTCAGAACCGCCAGGAGCGGAAGCAGCCGCCGAAGGGCCAACCAGAGGATCACAGCGTTAGGATGCCAGCTTTCGCGGCTGGGCGGAAGCGCTTCGGTGGATGTTCGGCGCGACCGAACCGGGGCCGATCGCAGCAGCCCGGAGTCAAGGACGGGCGCCCGCGGGCGGCTCGGCGCATGTCGGGACGGAGGTCGCTCGCCGGCGAAGCGGGCGAGCGACCTCGCTACCCTTCGTTGAAGAAATCCACGTTGCCCGTATCCAGGCTGTAGGCGGCGCCGACCACGCGCAGCTTGCCGGTCTTCTGAGGGTCGGTGAGAAGCGGCTCGGCGGCCGAGCGCAGGCGCATCACCGTGCGATCGACGTTGGCGCGGACCGCGTTCTCCACGAGGTCGCCCGGCTTGTCCCGGACCGTCAGGACCGCGGGCACGATCGGCTCGATCATCTGGCCGATGGCTCCCGGGAAGGTGGTGTTGTTCCGGACCACGCTCACGGCGGCCTCGACGGCCCCGCAGCGACTGTGGCCCATCACCAGGATCAAGGGCACGCCGAGCTGCGCCACGGCATACTCGATCGACCCCAGCGCCGTCGTGTCGACCGTGTTGCCGGCATTGCGCACGATGAACAGCTCGCCGAGGCCGCGACCGAACAGGATCTCCGGCGAGACACGGCTGTCGGAGCAGCTCACCAGCACGCAGAAGGGCGTCTGCCCGAGCGCGATTTCGATGCGGCGCTCACGCCCCTGAGCGGAGCGCACCGGCGAGTCGGTGAGATAGTTTGTGTTGCCGTCCTTGAGCGCCTGGAGCGCCTGATCCGGCGTCATGTCGGTCTTCTTGGTGCTCGGCGCGGCAGCCCGGGCCGGGTGCGGCGTCGTCATCGCGGCGATCATCCCCGCGCCGAGACTGCAGCCGCATCCGAGAAGGTGCCGACGGCTCAGCATGTGCGTCATCGCGTTTCCCCTGGCCATCCCTGACGCCATCAGTGCGCGCGCCGGATGAGAGCCACACTGGCAACGATCCGGTCCCGATGGCCAATCCAGTCTTGGCCGCGCAAGGCCGCTTCCCGTGACATCATCTGCGTTTGTTACGCGGTCGGTCACAGGTTCGGCCGCATCGCGCGCCGGAGAGGTCTCATGAAATCGGGCTCCCGGAGATCCGCTGCGCGTTCCCGCAGTCATCGTCCGCGGAATGCGAAGTCACGGGTTCAGCGGTGCCGGCGGGCGACCAGCCGTGCCAGCCGTGGCCGCAGGGGCAGCGACAGTCGATAGGCCGCCTCCGCCAGCGGCAGGACGAGGGGCAGCCCGAAGACGCGCACCTCGACGAGGCGGCTGAGCCAGCGCCAATTCGGCAGGACCCGCCACAGCCGCGCGAACGCCGCCGCGCCCGACACCAGCCGACCGTCGGCGCCCCGCACGTGGAAGCGCCGCAGCGCGTCGCCCCGATCGAGATCCGGCCCGAGACCGACCTGCGGCGCGTCGCGCCCGACATCGACGAAGGCGATCCGCTCCGCCCCCCGGCAGTGCTGATAATGGCCGATCTCGGCCCGGCAGAGGGGACAGCCGCCATCGTAGTAGACAGTCAGGTCGGAGCCCATCGGATCAGTGCTCATGGTTTGCAGGGCGACGCCGCGCCCCGCGCCCGAGGCAGGAAAGGTGCGGTCGTCCGCGACCGGGTTTCGGTGCGGACTTCGAGGGAACGCCGGAGTGCCCGGATCGCCGCGTGAGCGGACGCTGTCTCAGGGTCGCAGATCGTCCGGCCTGTGGTCATGGGAGGCCGTGCGAGGCCGCGAGAGCTGGGGTGCGGGCCGGGCCGGGCCGGAAACCCTGTCGTGCGCTGGTCCTTGGCAAAACGGGTGGTGGGCCCGGCAGGACTCGAACCTGCAACCAGACCGTTATGAGCGGTCGGCTCTAACCATTGAGCTACAGGCCCTGCGCCCGCGAAACGGATAGCCGATCGGGGGACGTCCGTCACCCGGATTCCGTCGTAGAGCGGGGACGCCGGAGGCGGCGGGTGGGGAGGCTTGGCGGCTCGGCCGGGGTGGTGTCCTTGATGCGCCACAGGTAGCGGGCGAGGATCGAGCGGTAGGGCGCGAATGGGGCCGCGAGGGCGCGCGTGTCGGTGCCGCCGGTGAGCCGGCGCAGGCAGCTCACCGCCGCGACATCGCCCTCGGGCCAGATGTCGGGATCGTGGAAATGGAAGATGCCGACCATGTCGGCGGTCCAGGGGCCGACCCCGCGGATGCCGCACAGGATCGCGGCGCGCTCGGAATGGGGCAGGCCGACAAGCCCAGGGCCGAGCAGGCCCGCCGCCTCGGCGGCGACGATCGCCTGAAGGGCACGGACCTTGTTGCCAGAGATCCCGCAAGCCCGCAGCAACGCTGGGTCGCCGACCTCGAATAGCCCGCGTGGGCTCCAACCCGCCGCCGCCGCGGCGGCCTCGACCCGCGCCCAGATCGCCGCCGCGGCCCGGGTGGAGAGCTGTTGGTTCACGACCTCGACGAACAGCCGGTCGGCCACGCAGGCCTGCAACGGCGGCTCGATCCGGAGCGGGCCGGCCTGCCGGATTGCGGCTTCCAGAGGCGGATGAGCGCGGGCGGCGTCGAGCAGGTGCGCGTAGGCGGCAGGGTCGAGCATCGCGGCCAAGATAGGGAGGGGCCCGAGCGCCGGGCAATCGGGTGCGGCCTCAAGGCCTTCGACCAGGGTGCGCCGCCGCTTCGTCCCGAAAGCCCCGAAGCCACCGTCCGGGACGATGCTCCGTTCCGTGAGCCGCGGCCACGATGCCGCGCAAGCCTTGCCGGGCGCTCGCGCCGGTCCACCTCGGAGCGGCGCCGGATGCGACGGTGGGTTTGGACGGGACTCGCGGATTCGGCCTCATGGCGATCTTCTTCATCGCGGACACGCATTTCGGCGACCCGCACATCCTCCGCCATCGCGGGGCGCGGTACGACAGCATCGCGGCGCATGACGCGGCCCTGGTCGACGCCTGGAACGCTGTGGTCGGTCCGGAGGACATGGTCTGGCATCTCGGCGACTTCGCCGCGGGGGCGAGCCGCGAGCATTGCGCCGCGATGTTCGCGCAGCTCAACGGCATCAAGCGCCTGATCCGGGGCAACCACGATTCGAACCGCGTGCTCGACCTGCCCTGGGCCGAGCCCCCCATGGAGAGTGCCCGGATCTCGGTCCCGGACGCGCGGGGCCGGGAGCACCGTCTGTTCCTGTCGCATTACGCGCACCGGGCCTGGCCCGGCCTGTGGCGGGAGACCCGCCATCTCTACGGCCACAGCCACGGCTGGCTGCCCGATACCAGCCGCTCCTGCGATGTCGGGGTCGATGCCTGGGACGACCGCCCGATCGCCATCGACGCCATCCTGGACCGCCAGGACGCGGCCGAGCTGGTCCCGGAGGAGATCGCCCGCCACGGGCTGCGCTGACCTCCGCGGCGCATGCGCTATGTCAGAGGCGATCGAAGACCGCGCGAGGCCGCCATGACCGTACCCCCTGCCCCGCTCGACTGGGCCGCGACAGCTACGAAAGCCGCCGCGCAGGCCGCCGTCGAACTCGGCCTCGGAAGCGCCGCCTTAGCCGGCCTGGACGCGCAGGCCTGGGGGCGGATCCGCGGGCGCACTGCCGAGATCCTGGCTGTGCAGGGCAGCCCCCTGCCGCCGGATTGGGAGCGCGCTCTGGCCCGGGCTCTGGGCCGCGCCGACGCGGATGAGCTGGCCCGCGACGAGGCCGACACAGTCCTCGCCGAGAAGGGCGAAGTGTTCGCGCCCGAGGACGACGCATAGAACTGGGGGCTGCCTGAGACTTCCTGGCGCCGGGTGGTTGCCGTCGCGCCCCTCCAGACCGATGTAGGCGGGATGCCACAGCCCGACCATCAGCGCGCCGCTCCGAGATCCGCGCCCCGGACCGCCCCCGCGGCCCTGCGGGTATTCCCGGTCGCGAGCGGCGCCCCGGCCCTCGACGCGCAGACACGGATGCGGCTCGGCCGCCAGCTGCAAGCGCTCTATGATCCAGTGATCGACGAGGCGCTGGATCCGAGGCTGGCGGAACTGCTGCACCAGCTCGACGCGGACCGGGCGGACGACGCGACGCGCTGACGCGTATGTCTCGAAGGGGCTCCCGTCGGTGGATCGGGGGGATGTCACACCGACGGGAGCTGAGCCGGGACGACGGATCGACCCAACCCGCCCTATGTCGCCCGGGAATCAGCCCGGGCGCCTTCACTTAAGTCAAATTTTTGGGTGAATACAGAGGCGGATCCACTGAAGACGGGTATTCACCGGTGGATACCCTCAGGGCCCGTCAGGCCGTGGTTCCCGTCACCGACAGCATCACCCCGTCGTTGCCGATCTCGGCTCCGGTATAGCCGAGCATGCGGGCGAGCTGCTCCCGGGCGCGCCAGACCCGGCTCTTCACCGTGCCGATTTGGCAGTTCATGACGGCGGCGGCTTCCTCGTAGCTCAGGTTCTCGATCGCCACGAGGACCAAGGCCTCCCGCATCACCGGCGCGAGACGTTCGAGGGCGGCGCGTACGTCCTGGAGGTCGAGGTGGCCGCCCTGCTCGGGCACGCTGGTCAACCGCTCGGCATAGCTGCCGTCGGTGTCGGCAACCTCACGGCCGTGCTTGCGGTGCTGGCTGTAGAACACGTTGCGCAGGATCGTGAACAGCCACGCCTCCAGGTTTGAGCCGGGGGTAAAGCCGGCGCGCCCACGCCAGCCGCGCAGCAGCGTGTCCTGCACCAGATCGTCGGCCGCAGCCGGATCGCGGGTCAGTGAAACGGCGAAGCGGTGCAGGGCCGGGACCACCTTCAGCAGGCCGGCCCGGAACGTGGCCTCCCGCTCGCCCGCGTCCAGATCTTCATCCTTGGCGAGCGCAGCGTCGAGTCGCGCCAGCAGGTCGGCAAAGCGATCCGAGGCAGCCCCCGGGGTCAGGCCGACCCGATCGTAGGTGAGGCCGAGCAGGGCTCCGAGATGGATGCGGACCGACTCCGGCAGGCCGTGCCGGACGTCGCGGGCCGGATCGAGCAGGGGATGGCCTTCTATGTCGGGCATCAGGTCCGGGCGTCGGCGAACGGGCCGGTCGTGCCCGTCGAAACCGCTTGTGGCGTGCTTGCGTCGCCCTTGCCCCAACATGGGTTAGAACCCGCCGCATCGACGGTGAAACCGGTTCAATACAAGCAAGACTGCGGCACTGAGGACTGGATGCTGCCCTGGATCACAACAGCCCGGCGAACCGGGACCGTGCCGCGGCGTTCCCCTCTGGGATCTGTGGGCCGTCGGGGGGCGGATTGCAGGCGATCCGTGACTCCGTGCCGAGGCGTAGCGATGGCTTTTCCCGATCCAGACCGCAGCGTGACCCGCGAGCCCGGGGGGGCGGCCTCAACGGTCTGGACCCTGGCCCTCGCCACCGCGCTCGTCGGCTTGGTCGCGTTCCCGCGCCGGGCGGCCGGCCCCGCCGGGCCGCAAGCGGATGCGCGCCCCCGGCCCGCCTTCGCGGGTTCCTCGGCGCACGAGCCTTCGCCCACGCATGAGGGCGACGACGCGAAGGCGGTCGCCCAAACCCAGGCCGATCGTGGGCGGGGCGCCAGCCATCCGGCCGAGATTCCCGCCAAGGGCTGGAAAGACATCGCGCTGCGCACCTATCGCGACATCGGCGAGAACCGACTGCCGCTGATCGCGGCGGGCGTGACGTTCTTCACCCTACTGGCGATCTTCCCGGCTGTGGCGGCGCTGGTCTCCTGCTACGGCCTCGTAGCCGACGCCTCGACCATCAACGATCAACTTGCCAGCCTCCAAGGCATCATGCCCCAGGGCGCCCTCGACATCCTCGACGATCAGGTCAAGCGCCTGAACGAGAAGGGCAACACCGCGCTGGGCTTGAGCCTGATCGTCAGCATCGCCCTGTCGGTCTGGAGCGCCAATGGCGGCGTGAAGCACGTCTTCGACGCGCTCAACATCGTCTACAACGAGCGCGAGAAGCGCAATTTCGTCCTGCTCAACGTGGTCTCCCTCGGCTTCACCGCGGGAGCGCTGGCCTTCCTGATCCTGGCTCTGGCCGCGGTCGTGGTGCTGCCTGTGGTGCTGACTTATGTCGGGCTCGGCACCGATGCGTGGTGGCTGACCCTGGTGCGCTGGCCGGCGCTGCTCGTGGCGGTCCTGCTCGGGCTCGCCATGCTCTACCGCTACGGCCCGAGCCGGGACGCGCCGCGCTGGCGCTGGGTGACGCCCGGGGGCGCATCGGCCGCCCTGCTGTGGCTCGTCGCCTCGCTGCTGTTCTCCTGGTACGTCGCCCATTTCGGCAGCTACAACAAGACCTACGGCTCGCTCGGCGCGGCCATCGGCTTCATGACCTGGATCTGGATCTCCACCATGATCGTGCTCGCCGGCGCCCAGCTGAATGCCGAGATGGAGCACCAGACCGCCGAGGATACGACGGTGGGCGAGCCTCAACC
This sequence comes from Methylobacterium sp. J-001, assembly GCF_022829565.1. Lineage (NCBI taxonomy): Bacteria > Pseudomonadati > Pseudomonadota > Alphaproteobacteria > Hyphomicrobiales > Methylobacteriaceae > Methylobacterium > Methylobacterium sp. J-001. The sequence goes on along the minus strand of NZ_JAKSYN010000029.1, from coordinate 52,779 downwards.
GCTGGGCACGCGCCGGGCTCGGATGGCGGATTCCGTGGGGGCCGCCGCCGCGTGAGGCAACCGGCGCACCGCTCGCCGTGATCGGTGCGTTGCCGGTGCCTCGCCCGGATGCGGAGGCGCGGAACCCGGGCGCGCGGACGAGGGCGCCGATGTTGACGCGCGACCTGATGCGCTCGCCCGGGGTGTCGTTTCTGGAATAATATTTGATTGTACCGTTGCATCATCGGCGGTCGGAGATGGGCTTCTAAATTGCTGGCGCCTTATTTATTCCGAATATTCGTCTTCTTTGTTTTGAGCATATACAATCAGCTGCCAAATTTTTACGTGCTGAACGGTGTCCGATGTGCGTTGCTGCGCACTATTGGCGTTCGAATCGGGGCAAGATCCCATATTTCAAGTCCGCTCGTTTTCGAGCAAAGTCTCAGCGAAGAGACGGTACGCGGCCTTACGATCGGGTATCAAACGTTTGTCAATTCCGAAGTCCGGTTTGCGTGCCGAAATTCTCGGATCGCGATCGGCAATCGATGCATGATCGGTCCCAGGGTAAGCTTCGAAACATCGACCCATAATCTTGTGATTGAAGATTTTCATGATCGTGTCGATGAGACGCGTCTGACTTTCCATAGAGACATCGTCGTGCGCGATGGGGTCTGGATCGGGGTCGGCGCCATCATCTTGTGCGGTGTCACGATCGGAGAGCAATCGATCGCTGCGGCCGGTTCAGTCGTAACCAGAGATGTGGAGGCGGGAATATTGGTCGGCGGTGTTCCGGCGAGGATGATCAGGCGGATCGTCGCGTAGCGACATCAAACGTCGCGCCGGAGTCCCCGGTTTCGATCGGGTGCCCCATCCTGGGCCGTGCCCATGCGGCGACTCGCGCGGCACCGGCGGATTGAAGGCCCGGCCCGGACCCACGGCGATACGCCGCGTCGCCGGATCGGGGCCGTGTCCCTTGCCTTGGGCTCGCGGCGGCCGATCTGAGCAGCATCACGATTCCGGTTCGGGCTCACCGACACACTATGCACATTCACCTCGACGCGCTCGGCGGCGTGGCCGGCGACATGTTCGCTGCCGCGCTGCTGGATGCCTTTCCCGAGCATCTGGATGGCGTGCGCGCCAGCGTGCGGGCGGTCGATCCGCGCATCGCCTGCGCGGCGCCTGCGCAGAATGATGGCATTCTGCAGGGCTCGCGCTTCGCGGTCTCGGCCCCCGGGACGGAGGCGGCTCCCGCGCCGCACCGGCACGGCGGCCCCGCGGACCACCATCACGATCATCACCACCACGATCACCCGCACAGCCATGCGCACGAGCCGGCGCATCATGGCCACCGGCCCTGGTCCGAGATCCGCGCGGAGCTGGAGCGGGCGGAGCTCGCGCCGGCCGTCCGGGCGCATGCGCTCGCCATCTTCGGGCACCTCGCCGACGCTGAGGCCCGGGTTCACGGCATCGCGGTCGACGCGGTGGCGTTCCACGAGGTCGGCGCCTACGATTCGATCGCCGACATCGTCGCCGCCGCCCACCTGATCGCTGCGGTGGACGTGCGGAGCTGGAGCGTCTCGGCCCTGCCGCTGGGTTCCGGGCGGGTCCGGACCCAGCACGGTCCCCTGCCGGTGCCGGCCCCCGCCACCACGCTGCTGCTCGAAGGCTTTCCGACCCTCGACGACGGGATTGCGGGCGAGCGCGTGACCCCCACCGGCGCCGCGATCCTGCGCCATCTCTGCGGCCTCGAGCCCGGGCGCGGCCGGCCCTCCAGCACGATCGGGCGGAGCGGCATCGGCTTCGGCACGAAGGTCCTGCCGGGCCTCAGCAATTGCCTGCGCGTCTTGGTACTCGACGAGGCAGCCGCATCCCGGCCGGACCGGAGCGAGCTCGCCGTCCTCGCGTTCGAGATCGACGATCAGTCGGGCGAGGACCTGGCCATGGGCCTCGACCGCCTGCGCGCGGAGCCCGGCGTGCGCGACGTCGTGCAGATGCCGGTCCTGGGCAAGAAGGGCCGGATGATGGCCCATATCCAGGTCCTGGTTCAGCCCGAGAGCCTGGAGGCGGCGATCGCCGCCTGCTTTCGCGAGACCACCACGATCGGGCTGCGCCACCACCGGGTCGCGCGCGCGGTGCTCGACCGCGAGGCCGTGACGGTCGCGCCGGAGGGGCACTCGGTCCGGGTCAAGGTGGTCGACCGGCCGGGCGGGCGCACCGCCAAGGCCGAGGCCGACGACGCTCTGCGCCAAGCGGGCCAGGCCGACCGGGCGCGCCTGCGCCGCGAGGCCGAGGCCCTCGCCCTGCAACAGATCACGCAAGAGTTCACGAAGGAGGAGCGGTGACGCGCGCGCATCTCGAAGCCGTGCTGGCGGAACTCGGGCCCGTCGCGGTGGCGGTAAGCGGCGGGGTCGACAGCCTGACGCTGACCACCCTCGCCCACCGGCTGGCGCCGCGCGCGGTCCTCGTGGTCCACGCGGTCTCCCCCGCCGTGCCCGGCGAGGCGACCGCGCGGGTCCGGGCCGAGGCCGCCCGGGAGGGCTGGGACCTGCGGGTGATCGAGGCCGGCGAGTTCGCCGACCCGGCCTACCGGGCCAACCCCGTGAACCGCTGCTTCTTCTGCAAGACCAACCTGTACGGGGCGATCCGGAGCGTCACCGAGCGGCAGATCCTGTCGGGTGCCAATCGCGACGACCTCGGCGAGTACCGCCCCGGCCTCGACGCCGCCCGGGAGCACGGGGTGCGCCACCCCTACGTGGAGGCGGGTCTCGACAAGGCGGCCGTCCGGGCGCTCGCCCGCGACCTCGGCCTCGGGACTGTGGCGGACTTGCCGTCCGCGCCGTGCCTGTCGAGCCGGGTCGAGACCGGCATCCCGATTGAGCCGGAGACCTTGGGCTTCATCCACGCGGTCGAGCGGCTGGTCGGGGGCGCCCTCGACGCCGGTACGGGGGCCAAGCGGGCGGTCCGCTGCCGGGTGCGCGCCGAGGGCGTGGTGGTGGAACTCGACCCCGGCAGCCTCGCCGCCCTCGACCCGAAGAGCCGCGAAGAACTCGGGGCCGGCATCCGGGAGATCGCGCCGCCGCGTCTCGCCGGCCCGGTCCGGTTCGCGCCCTACCGGGTCGGCAGCGCCTTCCTGACCGGAGCCTCCCCGTCATGAGCGTTGCGGACGAATTCACCCTCGACTTCGCCCGGCCCGAGCGGATCGGCCTGGAGGAGGCGATCTTCTGCGCTGGCAAGAGCCCTGAGCAGATCGACGCGATCCTGGTGGCCGCCGGGGACCGGGGCGCCTCCCTGCTCCTGACCCGGCTCGACCCGGAGAAGCGTGACCGGCTCGGGGCCGCGGGGCGGCTCGATTACTGCCCGGTCTCGCGCACGGCGGTGTTCGGGCAGCCCCCGGCCGTCGCCGGTCCGGCCCGGGTCGCCGTCGTTGCGGCCGGGACCTCGGACGTCCCGGTCGCCCGGGAGGCCCTGCGCACGCTTGGCTATGCCGGCCGGGCCGCGACGCTGTTCGCCGATGTCGGCGTCGCCGGCCTGTGGCGGCTGACCACGCGACTGGAGGAGATCCGGGCGCATCCGGTGGTGATCGTCGCCGCCGGCATGGATGCGGCGCTGCCGAGCGTGGTCGGCGGCCTCGTGGCCGGCGCGGTGATCGCGGTGCCGACCTCCGTGGGCTACGGCGTCGCCGCGGGCGGGCGTGCGGCCCTCGACGCCGTGCTGGCAAGCTGCGCCCCTGGGATCACGGTGGTCAACATCGACAACGGCTACGGGGCGGCCTGCGCCGCCCTGCGCCTGCTCAACGCGGCGAGCCGCCTCGCCCAGGAGGCCGAACGATGATGTCCCGCCACCCGTTACCGCACGAACCCCAATTCTTCCCGAACGGAGATATCCGATGGAACGCCGCAGCTTCCTCCAAGGCGCCGTGCTCGGCGCGGGCATCACGGGAACAGGCCTCGCAGGCGCCGGCAGCGCAGGTGCGGCCGTGAGCGTCCCGCCGCTTCCGAACACCCGGCCGCAGGACCCAGCCGACCTGCCGCTGATCTCCGATCCGGGCGAGCGCCGGGGCGAGATGCTCTATCGCACCTTCGGGCGAACGTCCGAAAAGATCTCGGCGATCGGGATGGGCGGGTTCCACCTCGGCAAGAGCGCGGTGACCGACGACGAGGCGACCCGGCTGATCCATGCCGGCGTCGATCGCGGCATCACCTTCATGGACAATTGCTGGGACTACAACGACGGCCGCTCCGAGCTGCGCATGGGCGCGGCGCTGGCCCAGGGTGGCTACCGGGACAAGGTCTTCCTGATGTCCAAGATGGACGGGCGGACCAAGGAAGAGGCGCTCAAGCAGATCGACCAGTCGCTCCTGCGCCTGCGCACCGACCGGATCGACCTCGTCCAGCACCACGAGATCCTGCGCTACGACGACCCGGACCGCGTCTTCGCGGAGGGCGGTGCCATGGAGGGCTTCCTGGAAGCCAAGAAGCAGGGGAAGCTGCGCTATATCGGCTTCACCGGCCACAAGGACCCGCGCATCCACCTGCAGATGCTGGCGGTGGCGCAGGAGCGCGGCTTCCAGTTCGATTCCTGCCAGATGCCGCTCAACGTGATGGACGCGCATTTCCGCTCGTTCGGCCATCTCGTGCTGCCGCACCTCGTGGCCGAGGGCATCGCACCGCTCGCCATGAAGACCTTCGGCGACGGGGTGATCCTGAAGGCCGACGCGCCGATCAAGCCGCTGGAATACCTGCACTTCTCGCTGAACCTGCCGGTCTCGGTTGTGATCACCGGCATCCAGAACCAGCGCGATCTCGACCAGGCTTTCGAGGCGGTGAAGACCTTCAAGCCGATGGACAAGGCGACGGTGGCCGAGCTGCTGTCGCGCGCGAAGCCCTACGCGCTGGAGGGCAAGTACGAGCTGTTCAAGACGAGCGCGACCTTCGACGGCACCGCCAAGAACGCCGCCTGGCTCGGCGAGGACGTGCAGAGCGTGAAGAAGCTCGCGCCGACGATGGAATAGTCGCCGGCGCCCGCCCTCAAGCCACATCCTCCAGCCGGATCGGCAGCTTGCGGATCCGGCGCCCGGTGGCGTGGTGCACGGCGTTGGCGATGGCCGCGTTGACGCCGATGATGCCGAGCTCGCCCAGGCCCTTAAGGCCGAGGGCGTCGACCTGATCGTCCGGGTCCGGCACCAGCAGCGCCTCGACTTCCGGGGCGTCGGCCGAGGTCGGGACGAGATACTCGGCGAGATCCGGATTGCGGTAGGCGGCTCCGTCCAGCACGGTCTCTTCCAGCAGCGCCGAGCCGAGGCCCCAGATCATCCCGCCGGTGAGCTGGCTCCGGGCGGTCAGCGGGTTGAGGATCCGCCCCGCCGCGAAGGCGCCCGTGAGCCGGGCCACCCGGATCTCTCCCGTCTCACCATGGACGTGGACCTCCGCGAACTGGGCCCCGAAGCCCCAGGAGACCGAGCGCCCGCCCCCGCCGAAGGCCAGCCCGATATGGCCCTGCCGCAGGCTCGCCAGCGCCTTCTCCCGGTCGCCGCCCGCGGGCACGAACTCGGCCAGCGTCTCGACCCCCGCGGGGCCGATCGCGTCGGCCAGCGCGACGCCGGTGCCGTCCGGGGCTGAAAGCCGCCCGCCCGCCAGCGACAGGGCGCCCGGGTCCTGCCCGGCGAGCCCGCCGCCGGAGGCGGTCGCCGCCCGGGCCAGGTTCTCCCGGATCTGATCGCAGCCCAGCGCCAGGGCGTTCATCAGGCTCGTGGTCGTGCTCGACCCGCCCGAGATGCCGGCCGCCGGCAGCGCCGTGTCGCCGAGTCGGACCGTGACCCGCTCCACCGGCACGCCAAGGCCCTCGGCGGCGCCCATGGCGAGCAGCGTGGTGATGCCGTTGCCGATCTCGTGATGGGCGCAGGCGACCTCCGCGGTCCCGTCCGGGTTCAGCCGCACCCGCATCGTCGCGGCCGCGATCTTCACCGGCCGCACCGAGGCCGCGCAGCCCAGTCCCACCCGCCAGGGCCCGTCCCGCATCGTGCCCGGGCGCGGTGCCCGGCGGCCCCAGCCGAAGGCCCGCGCGCCGGCGTCGAAGCAGGCCATCAGCGGCCGGGTCGAGAACGGCTTGCCGGAGACGGGATCGATCGGGGTGTCGTTCAGCCGCCGCAGGGCGATCGGATCCATCCCGAGGGCCACGGCCGCCTCGTCGACGGCGCTCTCCAAGGCGAACAGATAGGGCACCTCCGGCGGCGCCCGCATCGGCCCCGGCGTGTTGCGATCGACCCGCACCGCCCGCTCCTCGGTTCGGATCGCCGGGCAGGCGTAGAGGCTAGCGGTGACCTCGGCGCCTTCCATGACGAACGGATCGAACCGCGACGTGACCGTCTCGGCCTCGTGCACCAGGGCGGTGAACCGGCCGTCGCGGTCGGTCCCGAGCCGGATGTCGTGACGCGATTCCGGCCGGTAATTGGCGATGGTGAAGCATTGCCGCCGGGTCGGGACCAGCGAGACCGGCCGGCCGAGACGTCTGGCCGCCAGGGCGACCAGGGCCGTGTGCTGCGACAGGGCGAATTTCGAGCCGAAATGGCCGCCGATCAGCCCGGATACGACCCGAACCTGCGCGGGGTCGAGGCCGAGCTGCGCTGCGAGCCCGTGCTGCACGGCGCCGACATAGCGGGTCGGCTCGTGCACGGTGAGCCTGTCGCCGTCCCAGGTGGCCCGGGTGGTGAACAGCTCGATCGGGTTGTGGTGCTGGACCGGGGTCTCGTAGCGCGCCTCGACCCGGATGGCGGCGTTGCGCCATGCGGCCGCGGCGTCGCCCCGGGCGATATCTTCGTGCTGAGCCTTGAGGTCCGCCAGCCGGACGGTCTCGGCCCCGGGCGCGTCGAACCCGCCGGCGGCGGGCTCCTCCGCGTAGGAGACCCGAACCGCACCGGCGGCCTCCTCGGCCGCCTCCTGGGTCTCAGCCACAACCAGGGCTACGATCTGGCCCGCATAGGCCACCGCGTCGGAGTCCAGCGGCCGGTGCGAGCTGTTGGCGTAGCCGCCGGCCATCAGGTGCTTCACCGGCGCCACCGCCCCGGCGAACGCCCGGTGGGTGAAGATCCCCAGCACCCCCGGCACCCGCTCGGCGGCGCCGAGGGTGAACCCGGTGACCCGGCCCCGGGCGACGGTGCTGGTGACCAGGGCGGCATGGGCCATCGTTTCGGGGCCGGTCCGGTCGGAGGCGTAGAGCGCCCGTCCGGTCACCTTGTCGGGGCCCTCGACCCGGGTATGGGCCGTCCCGAGGATTTTCTGGGTGGCCTGCGTACCTGATTCCATGTTGGCGCTCCCGATCCGCAGTCTCGTCCGGGAGCAATCGCCGAGGCGGCCGCCCGGCTCCGCGTCCGAGCGCCGGGGCGACACCATGCAGCGGCGGGGCAGTTTTGGCGCTGCCCCGCCGCTTCGGATGGTGATCCTACAGGATCAATCGACCACCTTGCCGTCCGGGCCGACCTTGACCGTCTGCTCCTTGTCGGCGCCGGCCACCTTGATCTCGTACTCGACCGCGGAGCCCTCCTTCTCGACCTCGGCCTCGTAGGCCTTACCGCCGCCCGCCTTCTGCTCGGCGATGACCAGCGCGTCCTTGAGCGAGGTCTTGGCGTTCTGGAAGTCGGCGGGCTTCAGCCGGGTGAAGTAGCGCTCGATCGGCTGGTTCTCGGTCTTGTACAGGGCGCCGGTATCGGCGTTGATGCCGTATTCCACCAGCTTGCCGCTCGGGTAGACGACCTTGATCGCGTAGTGGGCCGGGTCCTTGCTGCCTGCCTTCTCGAAATCGGCGTCGATGGCGCGGCCGCCCTTCTCGTCCCCCTGCGCCTGGGCTGTGGTCAGCGCCTGGGCAAGGCCGACCTTGGCGACCTTGGCGACCTGCCACTCCTTCAGGTTGCTGTCGGTCTGGGTGGCGGTCTGGGCCAGGGCGAAGCTCGTGGAGAGCGCGAGCAGGCCGGCCGCGGTGGCAAAGCGTTTGATCATGGCGGGTTTCCCTTTGCGGGTTCGATCTTGGTGGCTTGGGTCTTGGGACCGAGAAACGCCGAGGCCCGGATGAGGTTTCCGCCGATGGGAAAAAACGCACCGCTTGATCGGAGGGCCGCGGATCCCTAGCACCGCTCCCAACCGCGACATGGCCCGAAGCGACATGGCCAGAGGATTGCGTCGCCCCGCCCGGAATGCGCGACAACGAAGGAAGACAGCCCGTGCTCGATCAGATCGGCGAGATCGACCCGCCCCAGCGGCTCCTGATGGGGCCGGGCCCCGTCAATGCCCATCCACGCGTGCTGCGCGCCATGTCGGCCGACCTGCTCGGGCAGTTCGACCCCGAGATGACCGCCTATATGAACGAGGTGATGGCGCTCTACCGCCCGATCTTCGGCACCGAGAACCGCTGGACATTCCTGGTCGACGGCACGGCGCGGGCCGGGATCGAGGCGGCTCTGGTGAGCCTGGTCGCCCCCGGCGAGCGGGTGCTGGTGGTCAATTTCGGCCGATTCGGCCTGCTGCTCACCGAGATCCTGGAGCGGGTCGGCGCCGTGGTCGAGACGGTGGACGCGCCGTGGGGCGAGGTCGTGTCCCTGGAGGCGATCGCCGCCGCTGTGGAGCGCTTCGGCCCGAAGGTCGTGGCCACCGTCCACGGCGACACCTCGACCACCATGGCCCAGCCCCTTGACGGACTCGGCGCGCTCTGCCGCCGGGCCGGCGCCCTCTCCTATGTCGACGCCACCGCGACCATCGGGGGCATGGAAATCGCCGCCGACCGCTGGGGCGTCGACGTGGTCACCGGCGGCCTGCAGAAATGCCTCGGCGGCCCCTCGGGCTCGTCGCCGATCACCGTCTCGGCGGCAGCGGCCGAGCGGATCTTTTCCCGGCGCCATGTCGAGCACGGCATCCGCCGGGACGACATCGACGACGGCTTGGGCGTGCGGATCGGTTCGAACTACTTCGACCTCGCCATGATCATGGATTACTGGTCGGAGAAGCGGCTGAACCACCACACCGAGGCGACCACGATGCTCTACGGCGCCCGGGAATGCGCCCGGGTGCTGTTGGGCGAGGGGCTGGAGGCCTGCCACCGCCGGCATGCGGCCGCCGGGCGCGCGGTCGCGGCGGGCATCCGGGCGATGGGGCTCACCGTGTTCGGCGACGACCGGTACCGGATGACCAACGTCACCGCGCTCCACATCCCGGACGGGATCGACGGCGAGGCGGTGCGGCGCCGGATGCGAGAGGATTTCGAGATCGAGATCGGCACCGCCTTCGGGCCGCTGGCCGGTAAGGTCTGGCGGATCGGCGCGATGGGCTACAACGCCCGCAAGCACAAGGTGCTGATCACCCTGGGCGCCCTGGAGGCGGTCCTGCGGGCGGAAGGCTTCTCCGTCCCGCCGGGCGCCGGCGTCGCGGCGGCCCTAGCCGCCTGGACCGAGAGCGCGGCCGCCTGACCGCGGCGCGTCCCGGGATCGACCTTACCGGCCGCGGGAGCGTATGGCTGGCCCGAGGCGTCGCCCGTCACCCGGATGGTGCGGCGGCCTGATCCCGGGAGACCGTGCATGCCCGACACGCCAGAAGCCGGCGCACCGCCCCAGGTTGACGGCGGCATCGAGGCGCCGGTCGTCTATTTCGAGTCCGTCTCGGCCTTCGGTGTCGGGGCGGGGATCGGGCGGATGACCCTGAAGATGGAAGTCTACGAGCCCACCACGCCGGGTGCCCCGTCGCGGACGCGGCGGCGCCTCGTCGCCCATCTGCGCGGGCCGCTGCCCGCCTTCGAAGCCCTGCGCAGCGCCGTCAACCAGATGGAAGCCATGCTGACCCCGCCCGCCGGCGAGCGGCCGAATTGAAGCCTGCGGTCGCGCAGACCGGAAGCCGGCGCCACCCCCACGGAGCAACTCATGAACGCCAACGAGCCGGAACCGCTGGACGACTTCACCCGCGTGCACGCGAAGCTCTCCGCCCTGGAGATCGTCCTGGGCGTTCTGATCGGCCGCCTGTCCGAGGAGAACCCGGAGATCCGCGAGGACGTGAAGCGCGATGTCGCCGCGATCCTGTCCGACATGCCGATCGAGGGCCCGAGCGAGGAGCTGATTGTCACCGAGGTGCGCCGGGCCGCCGCGCTCCTGACCAGCGTCTCGATCGGCTGAACCGACTTCGCTTCAGCGGGGCGGCATCCGCAATGCCCCATCGAGGCGGATCGTCTCGCCGTTCAGCATCGGGTTTTCACAGATGTGCCGGACGAGGTCGGCATATTCCGACGGGCGGCCCAGCCGCGGCGGGAACGGCACGTTCTGGCCGAGCGCGTCCTGCACCTCCTGGGACATCCCCGCCATCATGGGCGTCTCGAAGATCCCCGGCGCGATGGTGACGACCCGAATGCCGTGGCGGGCCAGCTCCCGTGCGATCGGCAGGGTCATGGAGACCACGCCGCCCTTCGAGGCCGCGTAGGCCGCCTGCCCGATCTGACCGTCGAAGGCGGCGATCGAGGCGGTGTTGACGATCACGCCCCGGGATCCGTCCGCGTCCGGTGCCTCCCGGGCGATCGCTGCGGCGGCGAGCCGGATCATGTTGAACGTGCCGACCAGATTGACCGACACCGCCCGGGCGAAGCTGTCGAGCCGGTGCGGACCGTCGCGGCCCACTACCTTCTCCCCCGGCGCGATCCCGGCGCAGTTGATCAGCCCGTGCAGGTGCCCGAACGCGTCGAGCGCCGCCTGGACCGCCGCCTGACCGTCCGCCTCGCTGGTGACGTCTGTGGCCGCGAAGCGCACCTGCGCGCCGAGTTCCGCCGCCACCCCGGCCCCAGCCTCCCGGGCGATGTCGGCCACGACGACGCTGGCGCCAGCCGATACGAGGCTGCGCGCCACCGCGGCGCCGAGCCCCGAGCCCGCACCGGTGACGATGTAGACGCGATCCTTGATCATCCTGGCTCCCCCGGCTCGTTGGAGCCCCGGCGTAGCGCGGGATCGTGAAGTCCGGAAGGCTATTCCGTCAGCTGAGCCGTTGACGTGTGAAAAATTCCCACATATGCAGGATGAAGTCATCGTGCGCTGTTATGCAGAGTTCTGCTTGCCGTGCTGTCGATGATCGAAAGTAAGCACATGTTTCTGCCGCCGTAACACCAGGACATCTGGCCGGCGGCACGGTCACGACACGGTTCACGCCACATCCCCGCGCCCGGGCAGCAGCCCCGGCGCGACCGATCCCTCATGCCTGTTCGGGACCGCCATGTACGCACCCTGGATCGCGACGGCTGCCCGGCATTGGCGACACGGGCGGTGCGTTCGAAACCGCCTGACCGAGCGCGGCCCGGCTCTGCGCGCGGCGCTTCGCAAAGCCGGGCCGCAGAGCGTGATCCTGGCCGGCAACTCGCATGTCGAGTTCCTCGGGGCGCCGGATTGCGGTGGCCGGCCCTGCATCAATCTCGGCATCGGCGGCAGCACCGCCGCCGATTGCGCGGCTTTTCTCGCGGACCTGCGAGCGCCGATGCGCTGCGCGGCCTCGGTGCTGATCATCGGCACCAACGACATCCTGCGCTGGCGGCATCCGGAGCGAGCCTCCACCGAGCGCCGGTTCGAGGCCGAGGTCCGGCGCATCCTGCGGATCCTGGAGGTCTGGTCGGCGCAGGTCTTCGTCGCCGCAATCCCGCCGATCGGCGCCTGGGCGACGGGCCGGGATCCCACCGCCGTCGCGGCCTTCTCGGACCGCCTCGAAGCGCTCTGCCGGGCGGGCGGCCACAGCTTCTTCGACCCGTTCGCGGCCCTGCGGGACGGTGGCTCGGGGCTCGCTCGCACCGGTCTTCATCCGGATGGCGTGCATCTGGCGGATTATACCGGACTGGCCGCCGAGCTGGTCCGGCTGGTCGCCATCAGCTCGGTCTCGCCTGCACCCCGGATCCGCCCGGCGATCCCGATGGGCAGCCTCCGAGCGCTCCACGCCGCGGCCTGGGGCGTCCGCCCGTGACGTCCCGGATCGTCCGCGACGCGATCGGTCTTCGATTCGGGATCCTCTCCTCCCGAAAGTCGGAAGCCACCGTGCGGGATGATGCGCAGGCGCCCGGACCGCGCCGACGCGGCGCCCGCCATCCCGTGCGCTTGTGGCCCGCGGACGAAACCCTCTGGCTCCACGAGAACGGCGCCTGGCGCCCCCGCGCGGCCCGGCACGCCCTGCGTGCCCTGGCCTCGCTCGGCCGCAAAGGCCGCTACGCCGCGCGACCGGATGGTGGCGCCAAGATCATCACCGGGCCGGTCAGCGCCTTGGCACTGCCGGATGCCGAGGCCGAGATCCGGTTCGTCTTCCGCGTCACCCCGCTCGGCTATGGTGAGGCCGATCTCTGAAGGCTCCGCGCGCCGACCTACTCAACCTGCGCGCCGACCGGGCATCCCTGGCCGATCACCCGGGCTAGAAAATCCATCGCCGCGCGGATCACGGGCGACCGTTTCAGGTCGGGATAGGTCACGAGCCAGACATCCCGGGACGGCGGCTTTGGCTCCACCGGGAGGTGGACCAGCGTCGGGTCGCCATCTCCGAGGAAGCGGGGCAGGACGACGGCGCCGAGGCCGGCCCGGGCCGCCTCCTTCTGGCCGAACAGGTCGCTCGCCTGGAACACGATTGGTCGGCCCGCCAGCAGGCTCCGCAGCCACGCCTGCTGCGGGACGTGCTCCAGGACGGGATCGTAGCCGATGAATGTCCACTCCTCCGGGGGCGTCGCCGCTTGGTCCGGGGTCGCGTAGAGCCCGAACCGCATCACGCCGATCCGGCAGATCAGGAGATCCGGATCGTCGGGGCGGCTCAGGCGCACGGCGATCTCCGCCTCCCCGCGGTCGAGCGCCGCGATCCGGGCGGCGCCGGACAGGACCAGGGTGATGCCCGGTTGCGCACGGTGGAAGCCTGCGACCTGCGGGGCGATGAGACGAGCCGCCAGGGCGGGCGGCGCGCTGATCCGGACCGTGGCGACCGGCGATGCCGCGTAGCCCCGGGCGCGGCGCTCGATCGCCTGCACGGTCCCGGCGATTTCGGCGGCCAGGGCCGCGATGGCGATCCCCTCCGGGGTCAGCGAGACCCGGCGCGGCAGGCGCTCGATCAGCCGCAGCGCCAGGGCGTCCTCGAGGGACGCGACCCGCCGGCCGATCGTCGCGTGATCGACGCCGAGGTCCCGCGCCGCGGCCGAGAGCGAGCCGGCCCGGGCGAGGACCGCGAAGTGGTGGAGGTCCTGCCAATCGACCATCGGTGAAGTTTCGCGCGGGATCCGTGAAGAGATCCCGAATTCTCGCGCAGATCAAAACGCGGTTCTCTGCCCGGGCAGGAGGTGGACCATGACGACAGCGATGATGATGGCCGGACCCGGCGGGCCGGAGGTCTTGACGGCGACCGAGATCGACCTCGGCGAGCCCGGCCCGGGTGCGGTTCGCATCCGGCACTCCGTGATCGGCGTGAACTTCGTCGATATCTACTTTCGAACCGGCCTCTACCCGCTCGACGCCTATCCGGCGGTGCTGGGCTTCGAGGGGGCCGGGACGGTCGAGGCCGTCGGTCCGGGGGTCGCGATGCTGAAGCCCGGCGACCGCGTCACCTATCACGGCCAGCCGATGGGCGCCTATGCCGCGGCCCGGATCCTGCCGGCGGAACGCCTGGTGCGGCTGCCCGACGCCCTGCCCGACCACATCGTCGGCGGCACGATGCTGCGCGGCCTGACCGCCCATATGCTGCTGCACAAGGTCCGCGCCGTCGGACCCGGCGACTGGATCCTGGTCCACGCCGCCGCCGGCGGACTCGGACAGATCGTCACCCGCTGGGCCAAGCGCCTCGGCGCGCAGGTGATCGGCACGGTCGGCTCCGAAGGGAAGCGGGCGCTGGCGCTGGAGGCCGGGGCCGATGTGGTGCTCCTGCACGAGGATGGCGACTGGGCGGAGCGGACCCGGGTCCTGGCGGATGGGCAGGGCGTGCATCTGGCGATCGACGGCATCGGCGGCGGCATGCTGGCCCGGACCTTCGCGGCGGTCCGGCCCTTCGGCATGGTTGCAAGCCTCGGCCAGCCGGCCGGGCCGATCCCGCCGGTCCGCGTCGAGACTCTGGGGAGCGGCCGTCCGGTCGCCCTCATGCGGCCGAGCGTGATCGCCTACGCCAACGATCCGACGCTGTATCAGCGCGGCAGCGTCGACTTGATCGCGGCTCTGCAAGACGGATTGATCAGTCCGATCGGGGCCGAATACGACCTTCGGGATGTGGCTCGGGCCCATGCCGATCTGGAAGGCGGGCGCACCACGGGGCGCGTGATCCTCACGGTTTAGCGCATTATCCCAAGAGACCCCTTCGGTAACCGGTTTCTCCCTGTCTCGGGCGATGGCCTGTGTGCCCCATCACGCCGCCAGGGACGCAGCCCGTGTGTATGGGAAAGATCAAGTCTCAGGTCAGCTCGGCCTCGAGCAGCCGGTTGGTGTCGGCGACCTTGCCGGCGAGTTCCAGGATCAGGAAGCGCTGCAGGGACAGGGCGAGGTCCGGGCGCTCGCGCTCCATCCGGGCCAGCGCGGCCCGGTCGACGCCGACCACCCGGCAGGGGCTCTCGGCGATGGCGGTGGCAGTGCGCTGCCCACCCTGCACCAGCCCGATCTCGCCGATCACCGTCCCGGCCGTGGTGGTGCGGAGGCGCAGGTTCGGGCGGCCGGGCACCTCGATCTCGATGGAGACCACGCCCTGTTCGAGGAAGTACAGGCTGTCGGCCGCCTCGCCCTGGCGGAGCAGGGCCTCCCCGGCCGCCAGGGTGCGGACGGCGAGATACGGCGCGAAATCGGCCGGCGCGAGGGCGCAGCCGAGCCGGTCGGCCATGTGCTCGGCAAACAGCGCGACGGCTCCCTCCCCGCCGGAGCCAACCTCGGTGAGCAGCAGGGTCTCGGCCTCGCGCAGGGCCTCGTCCAGGGTGTCGCGCGTCCGCAGCCGCGGCCCGGCGAGACCGCCGCGCTCGACCTGCTTGCGGGCCGCCGGGCTCAGATGGACCAGGAGCACGTCGAAGCCGCGCTGCTCGGCGAGCTGGCTGATCTTGCGGAACGCGATCAGTGCCGAGCTGTCGAACCCGACGCAATCGCGGAAATCCAGGATCAGGCTGCGCAGGGTACCAGGCTCCGCGGCGGCCCGGCGATAGATCGTCTGGGCGTTGAGGAAGAACAGGTAGCCCTGCAGCGCGTAGATCCGCGTCCGGTGCCCGGATTCGCGCAGCAGCTCGGCGGTGTCGGGGGCGCGGATGATGCTGCTGCGCCGCTCCGCGCCGGACAGCGCCCGGCGTACCGCCGGGATCTGGCCGTACTGGACCGCAAAGATCAGGATCGCCAGCACGACACCGACCAGGAAGCCCACGGTGGCGCCGAACGCAGCGGTCGCCCCGCAGACTGCCAGGGCGATGCTGGTCTCCCAAACCGGGAAGGTTCGGCAGGCGAGCGCGAGGTTGACCAGCAGGCCCAGCCCGATGGCGATCAGGGCGCCGCCGGCGAGCGGGCGGGGCAGCAGCGCCAACGGGCTCGCGCCGAAGACCAGCAGCGCCGCCATCACGGCCAGCGTCAGCCACCAGCCCAGCCAATGGCTGCCGCCGATATTGTGCAGCAGCAGCGTCGAGGTTCGCCCGAAGCCCATGGCGGGGCTGCCGAACAGGCTGCCAAGCAGGTTGGCCGCTCCGGAGGCGACGAACATCCGGTCGATATCGAGCTCGCGCCGCATCTCCAGCTCGACGCTGATGACGTAGAGGATCTGGATGATGACCGCGACGACGATCTCGGTGGCGATCCGCGGCAGGATCGGCAGGAGCAGGGCGGGGTCGAGGGCCTGGAGCGCCATCGCCGCCGGGGCTTGCAGCAGCGATCCCGTGGGCAGGGCCTCGATCAGCCAGCCGGCGGCCTGCGCGGCGGCGGTGTCGATGCCTCGCCAGGCCAAGCCCAGATGTACGACGACGAGGCTCGCCAGGATGACCGTCGGGTAGGTGCCCCAATGCCTGATGCGCCGGGGCAGGTAGAAGGCGCAGAACCCGATGCCGAAGGTCAGGGCGATGCGGCCGAGCATTCCGAGGTCGATCCGGCTCGGGTCGAGCGCCGCCGGATCGAGCAGTCCGTGAATCGCGGCGGTGGGATCGTCGAGATGCGCGCCGATCTGCAGGCCGCTCTTCAGGAACAGCAGCCCGACGCCGCCGAGGAACCCGGTCAGGACCGGGTAGGGCAGGAGCTGCGCCAGCAGCGAGGCGCGCAGCGTGCCGAGCAGCGCGAAGACGATACCGGTGGCGAAGGTCGAGACCCCGCAGGCGACGAGCACGATCCGGCCGACCGTGGCCGGATCGGTCACGCCTGCATCCCGCAGTTCTCCGGCCACCGCGGCCGCGATCGCCGCCTGCACGATCGCGGCCGCCCCGATGAAGGAGAGCGACACCAGCACGGTCCGCCGCAGCGCGACGAAGACGAGGCTGCCCAGCACGTAGGCCGCCAGCATCGCCGACATCCCGGCGACGCGGCTCTCTGCCAAAGGGCCGGAAAAGATCAGCTGCGAGAAGCTGATGAGATCGAGCAGCAGCGCCATGGCGGCGACGGCCGCCGCCGCGATCGTGCGCGCGGTGCGGACCAGCGCCTGGCGCCCCTCGGTCGGCCGCCCGCCCCGAGCAGACGCCATATCGGTGGTGGTCATCGGGACGGCATCCGTATTCCGAAGGTTCGATCCAGGCCGGGACAGCAGATCGCCGGCCGCCGCATACACACGCGCAGCGGAGCGGGGGGAATCGGGCTTGGCCGCAACCTTCTAGCCCCATCGCAGCCCGGGACTTAAATTATCGTGCCGCTGGCCCGGGGCGGATGACGGGCCTGTCCAAATTTCAACCGGTTCTGATGGGATCAGAACCATGCCGGAGGTCGGTCTGGGCCAGGAGGGCGGGACTGTCTCTGTGCTCGGCTTGCCAAATCTAGCGTCGGATTCCCCTCCCCCGCGCCATGCTCTAAGCCGGCTCCGCCCAGGAGCTGCCGATGCCCGCCTCGACCCCCTTGTCCCGTCCCGTGCGCGTCGCGCTTTTGCTCGCCGGCTTTGCAGGAGCCGCGCAGGCCGAGGACGCCCCGTCGATCGCGTGGCCCGAGCCCGGCGGCCGGGCGACAATCAGCCGGGCCTTCAACGGATCGCCGATCACGGTCGGCGTCTCGTCCCGGACCGGCGGGGCCATCGACAGCCTGACCTGGGGCGGCACGCAGTTCATCAACGCGCACGACCACGGCCGCGAGCTGCAATCGGCGTCTTCGTATGATGGCTACGGCGAGTGCCTGAACCCCACCGAGGCGGGCAGCGATTCCGACGGTACCGGCCCGCGCAGCACGACCCTGCTCACCGAGCTCAAGATCGGCCCCAACACGCTCCAGACGCGCGCGCAGATGGCCTACTGGATCGAGCCCGGCCGCGTGACCGGCAGTTGCCCGAAGGGACCCGGTCCCCATGCCGGTCCTCGTTCGGACGACGTCCTGGCCAAGACCGTCACCCTGGGCGCGGCGGGCGTGGCCAACGCCATCGCGTACCGGGTGACCTACATCACTGCGCAGGCCCATGCCTCGGCCACGTTCGAGGCCGCCACCGCCTACATGCCGCCGGACTTCACGGCGTTCTGGAGCCTCGACCCGGCAACGGGCCAGTCCGCGCCGCTCTCGGCCGGGCCCGCCGAGCAGGGCGTTCCGGTGATCCTGGCCACCCCCGACGGCTCCCGGGCGATGGGCGTCTACAGCCCCGCCCTCCCCCAGGCGACCGTTCCGAATGCCGGTTACGGCCGGTTCAACTTCGCGACCCTGCCGGGCCCGGGCAATGCCACGGTGAAATGGAACTGTGCCTTCCGGGAGAACAATGTCCCGGCGGGGGCGCACAGCTACACTTGCTACGTGGTGGTCGGCACCTTGCAGGATGTCCGTGCGGGCCTCGTCGCCCTGCGGTCAGCCCTGGCCGGCGGGCATCCGGCCTCCCTCCCCGCCAACCCGGCCCCCGCACCCAGAGCGGCTGCCGCCCCGCCCGTGCGGAGCCCGGGTGTGGCGCTCTATGTCGGGACGCAGCAGGGCTGCAATGCCGGCGCAGTGACGATCGACCCGGGCTACAAGGGCTGCGCCACGGCCCCGATCGGCGCGACCCTGGGGCAGCCGTCCTCGCCCGCCGACGCGCCGGTCTATGCCGGCACCGCGGCCGGGCTCGATGTCGGCCTGGTCACCAACAACCCGCACCATCTCGACGCCGGCACGCGCCCGATCGGCTACCTCGCGGCCGCCGGTGCGGGCGGGACCCCGCTCTATGTCGGCCTGGAGGGCGGCTGCAATGCCGGGGTGGTCTCCACCAATCCGGCCCATCTCAATTGTCGCGGCGCCCCGCTGGGCATCGCGGTACGGTGAGCCGCATCCCCTCTCGCGGCGGTCGCGTCAGCGCACTTCGCTGACGCGCTTGGTCGCCCGCTTCTCCTGCTTGTAGGCGGTGATCGCCGCGGAGCAGCCGGGCGACAGGTTCTTCATGTTCGCCTTGAAGCAGGCCTCGACCTCCGGGCCGCCGGGCGCGTAGGCGCTGCAATAATCCATGTAGTCGCCGGTGCAGTGCTGCTTGAGCGCCTCGCGGGCCGGGGATTGCTCGGCCAGCGCCGCGGCCGGGCCGAGGCAGAGACCGAGGGTCAGGACGACCGCCTTGGTCAAAGTCATGGATGTCCTTGTCGCTATGCGATGATCGCGCGAGCAAGCCGCGCGGTGATAAGCGCGGCACCTGGGCGCCAAGGATGGCACGACCATGACGCCCGGATGGCAAGGGTGCAGCCCGGCCATGTGTGCACAACACGAGAGCCGAATACGCATCCTATGCGTATTCGGCTCCTCCCGATCGGGTCCGGGCGGTCAGTTCGACGGGATCAGTGCGCGCCGACGCGACGGGCGGGCACGAGGTCGTTGGCGATGATCTCGCCGAACGGGCCGTCGTTGCGCGCATTGCCCGCCGCCCGGCCCGTGGTGGCGCGGAGCGGCAGCTTCGGGAAGACCAGCTCGGCGAAGCGGTAGGCTTCCTCGAGATGCGGGTAGCCCGAGAGGATGAACCGGTCGATCCCGAGATCGATGTATTCCTTCATCCGGTCGGCGACCTGATCGGCCGAGCCGACCAGTGCCGTGCCGGCGCCGCCGCGCACCAGCCCGACCCCGGCCCACAGGTTGGGCGAGACCACGAGCTTGTCGCGGTTGCCGCCGTGGAGCGCCATCATCCGGCTCTGACCGACGGAATCCTGCCGCTTCAGGGTCTCCTGCGCCTTGGCGATGGTGGCGTCGTCGAGCTTCGAGATCAGCTTCTCCGCGGCGTCCCAGGCCTCGGCCTCGGTCTCCCGGGCGATCACGTGCAGGCGGATGCCGTAGGAGAAGGTCTTGCCCTTGGCTTCCGCGGCCTGCCGGGCGGCGGCGATCTTCTCCGCGACCTGGGCCGGGGGCTCGCCCCAGGTGAGGTAGACGTCGCAATGCTCGGCCGCGACCTCCATCCCGGCGGGCGAGGAGCCGCCGAAATAGAGCGGCGGATAGGGCTTCTGCACCGGCGGGAAGATCACCCGGCCGTTCTCGGTGCGCAGGTGCTGGCCCTGGAAGGTCACGGTCTCGCCCGAGAGCAGCCCGCGCCAGATCGTCAGGAACTCGTCGGTGACGGCGTAGCGCTCGTCATGGGACAGGAATACGCCGTCCCCGGCCAGCTCCACCGGATCGCCGCCGGTGACGACGTTGATCAGGAGACGCCCGTCCGAAATCCGGTCGAGTGTCGCGGTCATGCGGGCCGCCGCGGAGGGCTCCATCAGGCCCGGCCGCACGGCAACCAGGAAGCGCAGCTGCTTGGTGAGCGGCACCAGCGCGGAGGCGACGATCCAGGAATCCTCGCAGGAGCGCCCGGTCGGCAGCAGCACGCCGTAATAGCCGAGCTCATCGGCGCCCTGGGCGATCTGCCGAAGATAGTTGATCGAGACCTCCCGCGCCCCTTCCTGGGCGCCGAGATAACGGCCGTCGCCGTGGGTCGGCAGGAACCAGAGGACGTCGGCGCGCCCGTCATGCGTCGTGGTCATCAGGGTCTCCATTGCGGTTGCAAGCCGGGTGCGGAAAAGCCGGATCCGACTTCTCGCATCCGGCGATCATCAAGAGCTAGGGCAGGCCGCCGATTCCGGGAAACGGCGGCCCGATGTCAGATGTCCGTTTGTGCGCCGAGCAGATGATCGAGGATACGCCCCTCCAGCCGGGCCAGATCCGGATCCCCGCGCCGGCGCGGGCGCGGCACGTCGACCCGCAGGTCGAGGGCGATGCGGCCGGCCTCGACGACCAGGATGCGATCGGCCATCGCCACCGCCTCGGCCACGTCGTGGGTGACCAGCAGCGCGGTGAAGCCCTGCGCCAGCCAGATCCGCTCGATCAGATCCTGCATGCCGATGCGGGTGAGGGCATCGAGGGCGCCCAGCGGCTCGTCGAGGGCCAACAAGCCCGGCCGGCTCACCAGCGCCCGGGCCAGCGCCACGCGCTGCCGCTGGCCGCCCGACAGGGTCGCCGGCCATTGCCCGGCCTTGTCGGCCAAGCCGACCTCGGCGAGTGCCGCCAGCGCCCGCTCCCGGCGCTCGGCCCGGGAGCCGTGGCCGGAGAGGCCGACCGCGACGTTGTCCACCACCCGAGCCCAGGGCAGCAGGCGCGGCTCCTGGAACATGATCCGCTTCGGCGGCTCGCTCCGGCGTGGGCCGGTTTCGGGTCCTTCGAGCACGATCCGGCCGCCGGTGGGCGTCTCCAACCCGAGGATCAGGCGGAGCAACGTGCTCTTGCCGCAGCCGGAGCGCCCGACCACAGCGGTGAATCCGCCGGCCGGCAGGAAGAGGTCGAGCCCCTCGATGACGGCGTGGCCGTCGAAGCTCTTGCGGAGGTCGCGGGCCGTCACCGCAATGCCGCGGCCGGCGGCCTCCGCCGGCTGGCGCGCCGACGCGGGCGTCGGGGGCACGGTGGCCCGGGTCTCGGGGAGGGGATCGGCCGGAGCCTCGCGGCGAAGGGCGTCGAGCAGCATCAGGCGCTCCTGTAGGCGGGGTTCCAGGCGAGGCAGGCGCGCTCGAGCTGACGCGTCAGCGCATCCGCGAGCTTGCCCAGGGCGGCGTAGATCAGGATCGCCAGCACGACGACGTCGACCAGCATGAACTCACGGGCCTGCATGGCCATGTAGCCGAGCCCCGAGGAAGCAGAGATCGTCTCGGCAACGATCAGCGTCAGCCACATGATCCCCAGCGCGTAGCGTAAGCCGACGAAGATCGATGGGAGGGCGCCGGGCAGCACCACCTTGGTGAACAGCTCCGTGCGCGACATGCCGTAGACACGACCCATCTCCACTAGCGCCGGGTCCACCGAGCGGATGCCGTGCAGGGTGTTGGCGTAGATCGGGAAGAACACGCCGAGCGCAACCAGGAACAGCTTGGCCTCCTCGCCGATGCCGAACCACAGGATCACCAGCGGGATCAGCGACAGATGGGGCACGTTGCGCACCATCTGCACCGAGGTGTCGGTCAGCCGCTCCGACAGGCGCGAGAGGCCGTTGGCGAGGCCCAGCGCGAAGCCGATGCCGCCGCCGACCGCGAAGCCCGACAGCGCCCGCAGGGTGCTGACCCAGAGGTTGGTCCAGAGCTCTCCGGTGCGCGCAGCCTCCCAGCCGGCCCGGACCACGTCCAGGGGCGCCGGCATGAATCGGTTGGAGACGAGGCCTGTCGAGACCGCTGCCTGCCAGCCCAGGAGGATCGCGACCGGCAGGAGCCAGGGTACGGCCGTGTCGCGCAGGCGACCGAGAGGGGTGGGGCGCATCATCGATTCTCCGCCCGGCGTTCGGGCTGTGTCCAGACCGCATCGGCCACGCGGATCGGCTTCAGCAGAAGGCCGAGGCCGTGGAAGGCGTCCGCCACCCGCTGCTGGTCGGCGATCGCCGCGGCATCCAGGGGCGTGACCCCATAGGACAGGCGGTCGAGGGCGATGCGGAGCACGGGGGCTGGAATGCCCACGGAGGGCGCAAGTTCCGCCGCCACGGTGTCGGCATGGCCTTCCGCCCAGGTATCCACCTCCTCGATCGCCTTGAGCACGACCGAGACGACCTCCGGGCTGGCATCGGTGAAGCCGCGACGGGACAGGTAGAACTGGCGGTTGGGGGCAAGCCCCTGCGCGTCCGCCAGCACCCGGGCGCCGGTGGCCCGTTCTGCGGCGGCGAGATAGGGATCCCAGATCGCCCAGGCGTCGACGGAGCCGCGCACGAAGGCGGCGTTGGCGTCCGCCGGGGCCAGGAAGGCGAACTTCACCGCATCGTAGGGCAGGCCGGCCTGCTCCAGGGCGCGCACCACCAGGAAGTGGACGTTCGAGCCTTTGTTGAGGGCCAGCGTCCGGCCGCGCAGGTCGGCGACACTGCGCACCGGGCTATCCTTGGGGACCAGGATCGCTTCGCCCCGGGGGGCCGGCGGCTCGGTGGCGACGTAGCGCAGGTCCGCGCTCGCGGCCTGCGCGAAGATCGGCGGCGCCTCCCCGGCCGAGCCGAAATCGACCGCCCCGGCATTCAGGGCCTCCATCAGCGGGGGGCCGGACGGGAATTCCGACCATGCCACCGTGTAGCCGAGGGGCTGGAGCGCCTTCTCGAGGGTGCCGCGGCCCTTCAGCAGGACGAGGGAGCCGTATTTCTGGTAGCCGACCCGGATGCTGCCGCCGGCAGCCCGGGCCGGGCGCAGGGCGCCAGCCGCCGCGAGGCCGAGCCCCGCGGACAGGAGGTGGCGCCGGCTCGGGGCGAGCCCGAATAGCCCCAAAGGAGATGATCTCTCGGTCATGGATCTCAGCCGTTGCGGGCGGGCGCCGTCCAGACCGCGTCGGCGATGCGGATCGGCTTCGGGATCAGCTTCAGGGCGTGGAACCGGTCGGCCACGGCCTGCTGCTCGGCGATGATCCGTTCGGTCATTGGGCCGATCACGTACTCGGCGCGGTCCACCGCCCGGCGCGTAGCCGGCAGCGGCACGCCGGTGCCCTGGGACAGGAGCGCGGCCACCGCGCCACGGTTCTGCCGGCACCAAGCCGCGACCTCGCTCAGGGCGTCGATTGTCGCGACGAGCACCGCTCCCTGCGTCTCCGCAAAGGCCCGGCGTGCCAGGAAGAAATTGTTCTGCGGCGTGATCTCGGTGGCGAGGGCGAGCACCCGCACTCCGTCGCCCTCCTCGGCGATGGCAAGATATGGGTCCCAGATCGTCCAGGCATCGACGCTGCCGCGGGTGAAGGCCGCCGCCGCGTCGGCGGGCGCCAGGGTCACCGGCTCGATATCGGCGTAGCGCAGGCCCGCCTTCTCCAGAGCCGCGACCGTCAGGTTGTGCGCGCTCGAGGCCTTGGCGAAGGCGACACGCTTGCCCTTGAGGTCGGCGAGGCTGCGCACGGGCGAGCCCTTGGGCAGCAGGATCCCGATGCCGGAACTGCCGCCCTCCTGGGCCGCTGCGTAGACGAGGCTCGACCGGGCCGCCTGGGCGAAGATCGGCGGTGCGTCGCCGGTCTGGCCGAAATCGATCCCGTCGAGGGACAGGGCCTCCAGCAGCGGCGGCCCGAACGAGAACTCGACCCAGCGCACCGTGTGGCCGAGAGGCTCCAGGCGCCGCTCGATGATGCCCTGCTGCTTGGCGACGACCAAAATCCCGTTCTTCTGGTAGCCGATGCGCAGCACGCCGGGCTCGGCCGCCCGGGCGCCCCGCAGGGCCGGGACGGCCGCAAGGGATGCGGCCAGGAAGGTGCGGCGGTCGAGCATCGTCGGGCTCACTCGGCGGCGGCGAGCTCGGCCGGGCCGGTCGCCGCCGACGCCCGGTGTAGGAGCAGGGCGGCGAGCTGGCCGCCGGCCTCGGCGGCGCGGGCGCGCACGCCGGCCTCAGTCAGCACGCCGTCGCTGAAATCCGCGTCGGACGCGTAGACCGCGGTCGGGATCTGGAGGGCGCCGAAGAAACCGAACAGCGGCCGGAAGGCGTGCTCGACCACCAGGGCATGCCGCGCTCCGCCCCCGGTCGCCACGATGGCCACGGGCTTGCCGGCGAGCGCGGTGGGATCGACCAGATCGAACAGGTGCTTGAACAGGCCGGTATAGGCGCCCTTGTAGACCGGCGAGCCGACCACGAGCCCATCCGCCTCCTCGATGGCGTCGAGCACCCGGCGGGCGGGCAGCGGCAGCTGGTCCCGGGTCCAGGCGGCCCCGAGGCCGGAACCGGCATCGACGAAGTCGAAGATGCGCCCGTCGAACGCCGCCTGCGCGCAGGCCTCGTGCAGCACCGCATCGACCAGCGTGCGGGTCTTGGACGGGCGCTGAACGTTCGCGCTCAGCCCGACGAGTCTCGGTCGTGTCATTGCAGAAGCCTTGCGACAATGCCAGCCCGCCCTGCTCGGTGAGGAGCGGCTGAGGCGTGATCGGATATCCAAATAGAGCGCTAGAATTGCTGACTGCGCTGCACGGCGTCAATGAAACGGCTTTCCAAATTCATTCCGAATAGAAAAATGTTCTCCTCGGAAGAGGCGCTTTGGAGCGTGGTTTCATCTCGCCCTTGGGGGGCGCTGCGTGTGGATTGCGGCTCCGCGCACGCGTCAATCGGATTTCGAGCTGGGTTTGATCTCTCGATATGGAGTCGTAGAGATAAAAATACTTCAGATCTGGGCATCGGGAGGCGGATCGTTCTGTCGGGTTGATCCGGCCGCCGGAGGGGCGAGCGCGTAAGCTGGAAAGGCCTCTGGACGTGCAAGGCACGTCATTTCGGTTGGGATGGTGCCGTCCGGATTCTGAGGTTTCAGCTCACGCGTTCCGGCTCTGACCGTCCGATCCGCGCACGAAAAAGGGCCAGCCGTGGCGGCTGGCCCTGCGTCTCGCGACGAGTCGTCCGTGCAGCGTTTGCGCGCCCGTCACCGGATCGGCGGTGAGCGCGCCCGGGCTTACTCGGCCGCGGTCATCTCTGCGGTGAAGTGGCCGCACCAATCGTTGTTCGTCACGACCGGCCACAAGCCCTTGGACTCGGGCGCCGGCTGGCTCACGGGGGGGTTGAAGCGGCACAGGCCGGCATCGCCCTGGGCGCTCGCGCCGTTGCCCTTGTGCTCGTCGAAGAACTTGCAGCTCTCGCAGTTTGCGCTGGCCATGTCTCGATGCTCCCGTGTCGGTTCGGCGGCGTGCCGTTCTCTCTTACGAATTAGAACAGCTACAATCTGCTGGTCAACCCACGACTGCGTGTCTGGTTCCACGTCGGGGCCGTGCGCTTGGTGTCAGTGCCGGCTCCACGGGGCTGCCGAGAGGGGCTGGCGACGTGGGGCGACGTTGGACGACCTGGGATGACTCGGGTTCCGGCCGCCCCTCCCCCCTGCCCAGCCCGGATCGCTCACCCTCAAACGCGATCGGCGCGCACGG
This sequence comes from Methylobacterium sp. J-001, assembly GCF_022829565.1. NCBI lineage: Bacteria > Pseudomonadati > Pseudomonadota > Alphaproteobacteria > Hyphomicrobiales > Methylobacteriaceae > Methylobacterium > Methylobacterium sp. J-001. The sequence goes on along the minus strand of NZ_JAKSYN010000029.1, from coordinate 27,403 downwards.
ATGCTCCGCGCGCGCCGATCCTTGTCGGTTTCCGCCCACGAGCCCACCGGTGATGGGTTCGCAGGCTCTGCCGTGATGCGCTCGATGTCAGAGGCTTCCCGGACCCTTGGCCAGGCCGCCCAGGGTGAACAGGTCGACCGAGAGCTTCGCGCCGATGACGAAGGCGTCGGGGATCGGCTTCGGCCGGAGCGGGAAGCGGGTCTGGTCCGGACCGATCACGTATTGCAGGTTCGGCATCAGCCGGATCGCCGGGGTGAGCTGAATGCCGTAGCTCAACTCCAGGATGGTCTGCAGCGTGTCGACGTTGCGGCTGCTGAGCCCGTACGACGCGCGCGCCGCCCGGATTCCGGCCGAGCCGAGGGGCGAGAGCTTCTCCATGGCGAACACGAACCCGAGGGTGTCGTAGGGCCGGCCCGGGAAGGTACCGGTCAGCACCGCGCCGCCCTCCAGGAAATAATCCTGGATCTGCCGGCCGCCCGTGCCGCCCAACGCGACGCCGAACACCGACAGGCCTTGGACGCCGTTCGGATCCGGACGCCAGACCATCTGGTCGAAGCGGGCATAGACCGCCGACCGACCGAAGCGGGTCAGCGGGTCGAGGTCGCTGAAGACACGAAGCCCGCCGCGCACGTCATAGACCGGATCCTTGTAGTCGGACTGGTCGAAGACCACGCCGACACTGTAGTTGCGCGGCAGCGGATCGTTGCCGAAGTTGGTCGAGTAGCCGGCCTCCACGGGAATCAGGACGCCGGTGGCGCCGCGGGTCGACCAGTCGATGCCGTTCTGGTTGTCCTGCTGATCACGGGGATTCACCTCGTAGACGCCGGCATGGACGAACACCTTGTCGGTGACCCAGGCTTTCGCATGGGCGCCCCAGGTGGCGATCGGCCAATAGCTGAAATTCGTCAGCTTGAAGATCGATTTAGGTGCGCCACAGGTTGCATTATTTTGAAAATTGCAATACAGCGGTGAGGCTAGGAAGTTTGGATTGGCCAATATCCGCCCAACTTCAATATCAACGCGGTCGTTAAACAATTTTTGCTCGTAAGAGATCGACGTGAGGTGGGCCGTCTGGCCGCCGCCGTAGATTTCCTGCACGCTCCCGTCGAAGCCGATGCTGTCTCGCGCCAGGCTACGGCCGTGACGTTGCGTCACGATCGTGTGGAACGAGCCGCCGTCGATCCCTGCGAGGCGGCCGAGATCGGCATCCAGGCCGAACACTACTTGGCCGGCATAGGCCGATCCCTGGCGGATGCCGCCGGACGGGTTGGCAGCGAATTCGCCGGTGTAGTTCAGGATCATGCTGATCCCGTTGCCGAGGTAAAAGGTGCCCGGCGGCAGGCCGGGCGGCGTCGCGCTGCTGCCCTGCACGTCGATCGAGGCCGCGGCGCTGCTGGCGCCGGCGGCACTCCGGGCTTCGCGGATGGTCCGCCGCCTGGAGCGGTTCGCCCGGTACTGGGCCTTCGCTGCCGGGCTCGCCTTCGGGCCCGGGTTCACCAGGGACGGGCCCCCGTCCGGAGCGTTGGCATCCTGTGCCTCGGCCGCCTGAATGCCGGCCGAGAGTGATGCGGCGCAGAGTGCGAGCGCCGCCCATCGCGTGTACGTTCCCATAACAGTGACTCCCCCTAAGACGCGCGGCCCTGATTGGCTCTGTCGCGTTCGTGTCCGCCGGGATCCCTCCGGTCAGTCCGTGAAGGCCTCCACGGTGCGGCGCTCGCCGCGCAGGAAGGCGTCGGCGATGTGGATCAGCGGGTTCAGGTCGACGTCGCTCGTACCGGACCGGACGAGGGCGGCGAAACGGTCGTAGAGGCCGCGATACTCGGCCTCCGGAGGCAGCGGCTGCGGGTTGCCGTCGATCGTGAGGACGCTGCCGCCCTTCGACAGCACCAGCAGGCCGTCTTCGGTGTCGACGCGGATGTCCCAGGTCTGCGGGCCGGTCTGGCGCCAGTCGAACACCGCCTCAATCGGGGTGCCGGCGGCGTCGGTGAAATGCAGGTCGGCGGCGATCGGCGCCTGCCGGTTCTCCGGGACCGACAGGGTCGCGCCGGTGAGGAGGAAGGGCGGCAGGATGTGGGTCGCGATCGACAGGGCGTTGATCCCCGGATCGAACACCCCCATGCCGCCGGCCTGCCAGATCCAGGCCTGGTTCGGATGCCAGTGCCGGACATCCTCCATCCAGGCGATCGCCACCGACCGGATCCTGCGGCCCGACAGCCAGCGGCGCACAGGCTCGACTCCGGGGGCGTAGCGAGAGTGCCAGCTGGCGAACAGGCTCACACCCCGCGCGCGTGCGGCCTCCACCAGGATCCCGACCTCTGCCAGGGTCGCCCCCGGGGGCTTCTCCAGGAAGACGTGCCGCCCGGCCGCGATCGCCTCAAGGGCAGCCGAGAAGCGCACCTGCGGCGGCTGGCACAGGGCGACCGCGTCGAGGTCGGGCTGACCCGCCAGCATCTCCGTCAATGTACGGTAGTTCGGCACCCCCTCATGGCGGCCTTCGCGGCTCGCCACGGCGGTCAGGGTGTAGTCCGGCGAGGCGCCGATGACCGGCAGGTGCTGGTCCCGGGCAATCTTGCCGACGCCGACCAGCCCGATGCGGATCGTCCCGTTCGAAGCTGACATCTCAGAGCACCTTCACGGACAGGTCGCGGGCGGGCGCGATCGCCAGGGGATTGCGCAGCGGCAGGGTGAAGGGGGCGGCCTCGATCTCGAACACGTCCCCGGGCTGCGCCGTGATGCCGTCGCTGAACGACAGGGTGGCGGTGCCGAAGAAGTGGACGTGCAGGTCGCCGGGGCGGCGGAACGGGGCGTATTTGAAGTGGTGCCGCTCTAGGTTCTCGATCGTGTGGGACATGTTCGCCTCACCCGAAAGGAACGGCTTCTCCCACAGCACGGCGCCCTCGCGCCGGATGCGGCTGGAGCCGCGTACGTCGGCGGGCAGATCCCCCAGCCACAGTTCCGGGCCGAGCGCCGCGGGACGGAGCTTCGAATGGGCCAGCCACAGGTAGTTGCCGCGCTCGGTGACGTGGTCGGAGAACTCGTTGGCCAGCGCGAAGCCGAGGCGCACCGGATCGCCGTCCGGGTCGATCAGGTAGATGCCGGCGATCTCCGGCTCCTCGCCGCCGTCGAGGGCGAAGGACGGCGACAGGAGCGGCTCGCCGGTGCCGACGATCGCGGCGCCGTCGCCCTTGTAGAACCATTCGGGCTGGACCCCGGTCTCGCCTGGCCTGGGCTTGCCGCCCTCCACGCCCATCCGGAACATCCGCATCGAATCGGTCGGGGCCGGATCCGCCGCCGCGGCGCGGTGCATCTTGTCCCGGCCCTCGGCCGAGCCGAGATGGGTCAGTCCCGTGCCGCTGAGCAGCAGATGCGCGGGATCCGCGTGGTCGATCGGCGGCAGCAGCCGCACGGCATCGAGATCCACGGCGTCGCCGAGGCCGAGCCGGGACGCCGTCTCGGCTAAGCCGTCCCCCGCCGCTAGGGCGCGCCGGGCCAGATCCAGGACGCTGTCCACGCCGGACACGCTCCGCGCCCGGCCGTCCTCCAGCACCGCCACACCCCGCCGCCCGTCGGGTCTGCGGAATTGTAGGAGTGATTGACCCATCGTGATCCTCCCAGGGCTGGCCTTCGTCGGGCCGGCTCGAAATTGGGTTGCCGCGCGCGTCGGCGCGTCAGCGCTCGAAGGCCGGGCTGAGGGTGCCGTCGACCCTGCGGGTGAGGTGCCAGGGATTGTCCGGGCGCAGGGGCTGCGGCAGCAGCGCCTCGGGCAGGTCCTGGTAACAGACGGGGCGCAGGAAGCGCTCGATCGCCAGGGTGCCGACGGAGGTGGTGCGCCCGTCCGAGGTCGCCGGGAACGGGCCGCCATGGACCATCGCGGGGGCGACCTCCACGCCGGTGGGCCAGCCATTGGCGAGGATGCGGCCGACCTTGCGGGCCAGGGCCGGGACCAGGCCGGCGGCGATGTGCTCGTCGGCGCGGTCGAGGTGCAGGGTGGCGGTGAGCTGGCCCGGGAGCGCGGCGACGATGCGATTGACCTGGTCGAGGTCCGCCGCCGCCACTAGGATCGCCGCGGGTCCAAACATCTCGTCGGCGAGGCCGGGATCCGCCAGGAACCGCGCCCCGTTCGTCCGCAGCAGAGCGGCGGGGGCGCCCCCCGGCCCGGCCCCCTCCCCGCGCGCCGCCACGGTCACTCCCGGGCGGGCCGCCATCTCGGCGACGCCCTGCTCGAAGCGGGCGCGGATGTCGGTGGTCAGCATCGCGTGCGGCGTGCTCGCGCGGATCGCCGCCGCGGCGGCCTCCGCGAAGGCGTCAAGGTCGGAGCCTGCAATTCCGATCAGCAGGCCCGGATTGGTGCAGAACTGCCCGGCCCCCAGCGTCAGGGACTGGACGAAGCCGGTCGCCAGGCTCGCGCTCCGCGCCCGCAGGGCGCCCGGCAGCAGCAGGACGGGATTAACCGCGCTCATCTCGGCATAGACCGGGATCGGTTCGGGCCGGCCGGCCGCCACCCGCATCAGGGCGAGGCCGCCGCCGCGCGAGCCGGTGAAGCCCACCGCCTTGATTCGCGGGTCGGCGACCAGCGCCGTCCCGAGGTCGTTCGACGGCCCCGGCAGGTAGGAGAACACGCCCGGATGCAGGCCGCTGGCGGCGACCGCCGCCCGCACCGCCCGGGCGACCAGTTCGCCGGTGCCGGGATGGGCCGGGTGACCCTTCACCACCACCGGGCAGCCGGCCGCGAGCGCGGAGGCGGTGTCGCCACCGGCTACCGAGAAGGCCAGCGGGAAATTGCTGGCGCCGAACACCGCCACCGGTCCGACGGCGACGTGGCGGCGGCGCAGATCGGGCCGCGGCAGGGGCGTGCGCTTGGGCTGCGCCGGATCGATCGTGGCCTGGACCCAGTCGCCCGCGCGGACGACGGAGGCGAACAAGCGCAGTTGGCCGACGGTGCGCGCGCGCTCACCCTCCAGCCGAGCACGCGGCAGGCCGGTCTCGGCCATGGCCCGCGCGATCAAGGACTCGCCAAGAGCGTTCACGGCCTCGGCCACGGCGTCCAGGAAATTGGCCCGCACCGCGGGGGGCGATTCGGAAAAGCTCGGGAACGCCGCATCGGCCAGGGCGCAGGCGGCCTCGACCTCAGCCGGGCCGGCCGCCGAGAAGGCGGGCTCCAGCGCTGCTCCGCTTGCTGCATCGACGGCTCGGAAGGTATCTGCCGTGGTCAAATCCGCGGCGCCGATCAGGATCGTGCCGCGAATCTCGGCGAGGGCACTCAGCTCTTTACTAATACAAATAACTTAGAGCAGTTGTGCAGTGGCTGCAAGCGCCGCGGCACTATGATGCCTGCGGGTGTCGGCGCTTGCACTCCTACAACTTCCGGGTACGATCGCGGCGATCCTGCCCCGTCCTGGCGGCTCGGACTGGAGGTATCAGGTGAGGGGGGATCCGGCGTTCGAGGACATCAAGCTGCCGCTGGCCTCGGGCTCGCGCCGAATCCACGGCTCGGTGGCGCGCGATCTTGGCATCGCGATCCTGGCGGGCCGCTACGCGCCGGGGGACGTGCTGCCCGGCGAGATCGAGTTCTCGGAGCAGCTGAAGGTCTCGCGCACCGCCTATCGCGAGGCGGTCCGCATCCTGAGCGCCAAGGGGCTGGTCGAGAGCCGGCCCCGCACCGGCACCCGCGTGACCCAGCGCAGCCGCTGGAATCTGCTCGACCCAGACATCCTCGCCTGGGCCTTCGAGGCCGAGCCGAGTGAATCGTTCATCCGGGACCTGTTCGAATTGCGGATGATCGTCGAGCCGGCGGCGGCGGCTCTGGCGGCGGAGCGGCGCTCGGGCCTCGACATTTCCCGGATGGGCCACGCCCTGGAGGAGATGGGCCGCTACGGACTTTCCACCGAGATCGGGCGCGCCGCCGACCAAGCCTTCCACAACACGATCCTGGAGGCAGCGCGCAACGGGCCGCTGATGGCCCTGTCCAGTTCCATTGCTGCGGCCGTGACGTGGACGACGATCTTCAAACAGCGCCGTAGCGCCCTGCCCCGGGATCCGATGCCGGACCACCGAATCCTGTACGAGGCAATCGTGGCCGGCGACGTCGAGGCGGCGCGCACGGCGATGACCGAACTGGTCCGCCTCGCGCTCGCCGACACAGAGCTCTCGCTCAAGGCATAACAAACCCCGCCGCCATCGCTCGCGGCGGCGGGGTTTCCGGTCAGTGGTTGTCGCGCGGCAGCCCGCTGGTCTGCGCAATCCGCTGGAAGCGCTCGGCGCCCTCAAGGATCGCGCCGGTGTGCATCTGCCCCACGGATGCGCGCTGGATCGCCTGCCACGGGGTCTGGGATGCCGGATAGGCGTAGCCCCCTGCCGCCTCGAGGGCCTTGCGCCGACGCTCGATCTCGTCCGCGTCGAGCAGCATGTCGGCAGTGCCGCGCTTCAGGTCGATCCGCACCCGATCGCCGGTGCGCAGCAGCGCGAGGCCGCCGCCGACCGCCGCCTCGGGCGAGGCGTTGAGGATGGACGGCGAGGCCGAGGTGCCGGATTGACGCCCGTCGCCGAGGCACGGCAGCGCGTGCACCCCGGAGCGGATCAGGTAGGCGGGCGGGCGCATGTTCACCACCTCGGCCGCGCCCGGATAGCCGACGGGGCCGGCGCCCCGCATGATCAGGATGCTGTTGTCGTCGATCCCCAGCGCCGGGTCGTCGATGCGGTGGTGGTAATCCTCCGGTCCGTCGAACACCACGGCCCGGCCCTCGAAGGCCTCCGGATCCTCGGGGTTCGAGAGGTAGCGCTGCCGGAATTCCTCTCCGATCACGCTGGTCTTCATGATCGCCGCGTCGAACAGGTTGCCGCGCAGCACCAGGAAGCCCGCCGCCTCCTTCAGCGGCCGGTCGATCGGGCGGATCACATCCTCGTCCTCGATCACCGCGCCGCGGCAATTGTCGCCGATGGTGCGGCCGTTCACCGTCAGGGCGTTCTCGTGGAGCAGCCCGCGTTGCATCAGCTGTGCGGCCACCGCCGGGAGGCCGCCGGCGCGATAATAATCCTCGCCGAGATACTCGCCCGCCGGCTGCAGGTTGACCAGGAGCGGCACGTCGAGGCCGTGCGTCTGCCAATCGGCGATGTCGAGCTCGACCCCCGCGTGGCGGGCGAGCGCGGCCAGGTGGATCGGGGCGTTGGTGGAGCCGCCGATCGCCGAGTTGAGCACGATCGCGTTGAGGAAGGCCTCGCGGGTCAGGATGTCGGTCGGCTTGAGGTCCTCAGCGACCATCTCCACGATACGCTTGCCCGTGCGGTAGGCGACCTCCTGGCGGTCCCGGTAGGGCGCCGGGATCGCCGCGGAGCCCGGCAGCATCATGCCGAGCGCCTCGCCGAGGGCGTTCATGGTCGTCGCCGTACCCATCGTGTTGCAGTAGCCGGTGGAGGGGGCCGACGAGGTCACCAGCTTGATGAAGCCGTCGTTGTCGATCTCCCCCGCGGCCAGCATCTGGCGCGCATGCCACACGATCGTGCCGGAGCCGGTGCGCTGGCCCTTGTACCAGCCGTTGAGCATCGGCCCCACCGACAGGGCGATGGCCGGGATGTTCACGGTGGCGGCCGCCATCAGGCAGGCCGGGGTGGTCTTGTCGCAGCCGGTGGTCAGCACCACGCCGTCGAGGGGGTAGCCGTACAGGAGCTCGACCAGGCCGAGATAGGCGAGGTTGCGGTCGAGCCCGGCGGTGGGCCGCTTACCGGTCTCCTGGATCGGATGGACCGGGAATTCGAGCGCGATGCCACCGGCCTCGCGGATGCCCTCGCGCACGCGCTCCGCCAGGACGAGATGGTGCCGGTTGCACGGCGACAGGTCCGAGCCGGTCTGGGCGATGCCGATGATCGGCTTGCCCGAGCGGAGTTCCTCCAGGCTCAGGCCGAAATTCAGGTAGCGCTCCAGGTAGAGCGCGGTCATGTCGATATTGTCGGGGTTGTCGAACCAGGCGCGCGAGCGCAGGGGGCGGTTGGTCGGGCGATCGGTCATGGCTGAGTCCGGGGTGCGGAGCTGGCGGAGAAGCGGTAGGTGATCACGTTCCGGTATGTGGCGCCGGGGTCGAGCCGGGCCGAGCCGAAGGCCGGCTGGTTCGGCGTGTCGGGGAACAATTCGGGCTCGATCGCGAGGGCGTCCGACTGCCGGTAAACGAGGCCGGATTTACCCACCACGGTCGCGTCGATGAAGTTTCCGGTGTAGAATTGCACACCTGGCTGGTTGCTGGCGACCTCCAGAACCCGGCCCGAGTGAGGATCCTCGATCTTCGCAACAGGGTGCGGCTCGGCGGTGGGCGCCTCGGTCACGACCCAGTTATGGTGGTAGCCGCGCCCGCGCACGATCTGGATGTCCCGCCCGTCGCGGATGCGCGACCCGATCACCGTCGGCTTGCGGAAGTCGAACGGCGTGCCCGCCACCGGGACCTGCTCACCCGTGGGGATCTGCGTGGCGTCGACCGGGGTGTAGCGCTCGGCCGGGATGGTCAGAATCTGGTCGAGAACCGAGCGACCTGAGCCCTCGCCGGCCAGGTTGAAGAAGCTGTGGTTGGTCAGGTTGACGATGGTCGGCTTGTCGGTGGTGGCCTGGTAGCTGATGGTCAGCGCGTTGGTGGCGTCCAGAACGTAGGTCGCGGTGACCGTGAGCGTCCCGGGAAAACCCTCCTCGCCGTCCGGGCTGACGTAGCGCAAGGTGACCGATGGCGTGGCACCGCCTTTCACCTCGGTGATGGTCCAGAGCCGCTTGTCGAAGCCGGCATTGCCGCCGTGCAGGGTGTTCGGGCCGTCATTGGTGGCCAGGGTGTAGGTCCGGCCGTCGAGGGTGAAATGCCCGCCTCGGATCCGGTTGGCGTAACGCCCGACGGTCACCCCGAACCGCTTCGGCTTGTCGAGATACGTGGCGAGATCGTTGTAGCCGAGGACGATGTCGGCGGGCTTCCCGGCGCGGTCCGGGACTTCGAGGGTCCGCAGCAGGGCGCCCCAGGCAATCACCCGGGCGGTGACGCCCTTGCCGTTGGTCAGCGTTACCTCCTCGACGGTGCGGCCATCCGGCAGGGTGCCGAACACGGTTCGGACCGGCTCGGCCGCCTGGGCGACCACCGGGATCGCCGCACAAGCGCAAAGCACCAACCAACTCAACCCACGCATCGCACTTTCCTTTGCCGTCGGCGGGTTGGCCTGCCGATTACGTGCAAGCCACACCGTTTACTCATACACATCAGGTTGTGGTGCCTGGGGCGGTCGCAGTGTCCCGGCGCCGATGCTGAAATCAGGCGCGCCCTCGGGGATCGCGGTCATGTCGATCCTGCGGGGCAACCCATCACTCGTGGCCTCGCTGCGCCGCGCTGGTGGAGAAGCGATAGGTGATCACGTTCCGATAGGTCGCGCCCGGATCGAGCCGGGCCGAGCCGAAGGCCGGCTGGTTCGGGGTGTCGGGGAACAGCCCGGGCTCCAGCGCCAGGGCGTCCGATTGCCGATAAGCGAGGCCGGATTTGCCCACTGCGGTCGCATCGAGGAAGTTGCCCGCGTAGAATTGCACGCCGGGCTGGTTGCTGGCGACTTCGAGGACGCGGCCCGATGCCGGATCCTCGACCCGGGCCACGAGGTGCGGCTCGGCGGTGGGTGCGTCGGTCACGACCCAGTTGTGGTCGTAGCCCTGCCCGCGCACGATCTGGATGTCGCGTCCGTCGCGGATGCGGGACCCGATCACCGTCGGTTTGCGGAAATCGAACGGCGTGCCCGCCACCGGGACCTGCTCCCCCGTGGGGATAAGCGTCGCATCGACCGGCGTGTAGCGCCCGGCCGGAATGGTCAGGATGTTATCCAGGACCGCGCGGCCGGAGCCCTCGCCGGCGAGGTTGAAGAAGCTGTGATTGGTCAGGTTGACGATGGTCGGCTTGTCGGTGGTGGCGAGGTAGGTGACCGTGAGGGTGTCGGTGTCGTCCAGGGCGTAGGTTGCGGTGACCGTGAGCGTGCCGGGATAGCCCTCCTCGCCGTCCGGGCTGACGTGGCGCAGGGTGACCGACGGGGTCGTGCCGCCCTTGACCTCCGTGATGGTCCAGAGCCGCTTGTCGAAGCCCGCGATGCCGCCGTGAAGGGCGTTGGGGCCGTCGTTGATGGCGAGTGTGTAGGTCCGACCGTCGAGCGTGAAGCGGCCACCACGGATCCGGTTGGCGTAGCGCCCGACGCTGACGCCGAAATAGTTGGGCTGGGCGAGGTAGCCGGCGAGATCGCCGTAGCCGAGGACGATGTCGGCGGGTTTGCCGGCGCGGTCGGGCACCTCGAGGCTCCGCAGCAGGGCACCCCAGGCGATCACCCGGGCGGTGACGCCCTTGCCGTTGGTGAGCGTCACCTCCTCGACGGTGCGGCCGTCCGGGAGGGTGCCGAACAGCGTCCGGACCGGTTCGGCCGCCTGGGCGGCCATCGGGATTGCTGCACAGGCACCCAGCGCTACCGATCCTGCTCCACGCATGCGATCCCCCCGTACGATGCCCACCGCGTCGTGCCGACCGCTTGCCGACCGGGCGCGGGTCCTCGACGGAGGCCGCGGTTGACGTCCGTAGAATGGCTATATACTCATACAATTGTCTTCTACAACAAGGGGCCCCGGTAAGGCGGCTGCGGCAAGAGGAAACGTTCGATGGCAGGACCGATCGCGAGCCTCGGGTCGCCCGCGGCGGGGACGATGACGCGGGAGGAGGGCAGCTACCGCCCGGCTCTCTCGCTGCTCGCGAGCCTGTTCTTCATGTGGGGCTTCATCACCGTCATCAACAACACGCTGCTGCCCCATCTGCGGAGCGTGTTCGACCTCAGCTACACGCAGACCACGCTGATCGAGTCGTTGTGGTTCATCGCGTCGATCCCGGCGGCGAAGCTGATCGCGCGCATCGGCTACCAGCGCGCCCTGGTGGTGGGCCTCTGCATCATGGCGCTGGGGACCCTCGGCATGGTCCTGGCCTCGCACCAGATCTCGTACGCGATCACGCTGACCGCCCTGTTCGTGATCGCCAGCGGCATCACCCTGCTCCAGGTCGCCGCCAACCCCTACGTGGCGGTGGTCGGGCCGCCGGAGAGCGCCCCGGCGCGCCTCAACCTCGTCCAGGCCTTCAATTCGTTCGGCACGACCCTGGCGCCTTTGTTCGGTGGCTACCTGATCCTCGGCCGCTCCGCCTCGGGCAACGTCGCCGCCGGCGTCACCCTGAGTCCGGCCGAACGGCTAGCCGACGCGCAGTCGGTGCAACTCCCCTACCTGATCGTGGCGGCGATCCTCGTCGTGCTGGCCGTGGTGATCGCGCGCTTCCCGCTGCCGGCCATCGGAAGCGGTGGCGCGAAGCGCGCCGCCAAGGTCGAGCGCGCGGGCCTGTCGCTCTGGCGCCACCGCAACCTCGTGTTCGGCGTGCCGGCGATCTTCATCTACCTGATCGCCGAGATCGGGGTCTCGAACCTGTTCATCAACTTCGTCTCGCAGCCGGAGATCGGCAACCTCACGCACACCGAGGCCTCGCATTACCTGTTCCTGCTCTGGGGTGGGATGATGGTCGGCCGCTTCGTCGGCAGCTACCTGATGCAGGGGCGCTCCGCCGAGACCATCCTGGCCGGTGCGGCCATCGCGGCCTTCGTGGTGATGCTGGTGGCGACCTTCGCGACGGGGCCGCTCGCGATGTGGGCGCTGATCTCCGTGGGGTTGTTCCACGCCGTCATGTTCCCGACGATCTTCACCCTCGGCATCCGCGGCCTCGGGCCCCTGACCGAGGAGGGGGCGGGCCTGCTGATCATGGCGATCGCCGGGGGCTCCCTGGTGGTGGTGCAGGGCTGGGCCGCCGACCGGTTCGGCCTGCAGTATTCCTTCCTGATCACCGCCGCCTGCGAGCTCTACGTCCTGTTCTTCGCCCTCTGGGGCAGCCGGCCGGGCCAAGTCGCCTCCGACCGCGCCTGATCAGCCATCGTCGGCGAGGCCGCACGCGGCGGCGGGCCGTGCCCCGTCGCCGGACTGGACAAGGCAATCCATGGAAGCACAGTTTCGCATCGTCCCCCGTGCCGAGCGCGACCGACTCGGCGAAGGCCCCATCTGGGTGCCGGAGCGGGGGCGGCTGTTCTGGGTCGATATCGAGGCGCCGGCCCTCCGCTGGCTCGACCTCGCGAGCGGCCAGACGGGCACGCGCCCGTTCCCGGAGCCGATCGGCTGGATCATCCCCCGCGCCGGCCGGCGCGACTTCGTGATCGGCCTGAAGAGCGGCTTTGCACTGTTCGACCTAGAGGCCGGCAGCGTGACGCCGATCGGCGATCCGGAGCCGGATTACCCGGACAACCGCTTGAACGACGCCAAGGTCGACTCGGCCGGCCGGATCTGGGCCGGGAGCATGCACCAGGCCGAGACCGCAATCTCGGGGGCCCTGCACCGGCTCGATCCCGACCTGACCTGGCGCCGGATGGACGGCGATTACGGCGTTGCCAACGGCCCGACTTTCAGCCGCGACGGCCGGATCCTCTATCACAGCGACAGCGCGGCCCGGACCGTCTTCGCCTTCGATCTCGCTGCCGACGGGACCCTGTCGGGCAAACGCGAATTCCTGCGCTTTCCCGAGGCCTGGGGCTGGCCGGACGGGATGACCACGGATGCCGATGGCTGCCTCTGGATCGCCCATTGGGGGGCGGGCCGGATCAGCCGGCTGGATCCGGACGGGCGCCTCCTGCGGGCGATCCCGCTCCCAGCCACCAACATCACGAGCTGCGCCTTCGCGGGCCCCGGGCTCGATCGGTTGTTCGTCACGTCGGCGTCGCGGGGCGTCGAGCACGAGCCGTCCGCCGGGGCGCTGTTCGAGCTCGATGTCGAAGTGACCGGCCTGCCGCCCCGCGCCTTCGGCCGCTGATGGCCTGATCTACGGGGCCGGCCACACCCGGCCGAGGGATCGCTGACGAGGGATCGCTGAATCGTGTGGAGGCTGTCCCCCGGATGGGGGATGCAGCGATGGGATGCAGCGTTTAGGGTGCGGCCTTCTCCGAGACGAGATCACCTTCAAACCCGCCCGGCCTGTGCCGCGGCGGGTTCTTTGATCGCGGCGGCGTCACGCCCGGATCGGGATGCGGCCGACCACCGAGCCGGCCGCATTTCGAACCACGAGGGTCCACGATGCGCCGGGGGCGCCCATCCCGACGGAGCCCGCCATTTCTTCGATCACGCTGTGCGCTTCGGCCAGGGCCTCCTCCAGGCTCCACTCAGGGATCAGACGCGGTGATGGAGCTTGGCAATCTTTAGCGGACCAGCCGGACCCGCGCGGACCGGGGTCACTATAGGCTCGCGCGCCGTCACCCCGCGGCACGGCAGCCCTCCCCTCGGTGGGATATGGCCGCCGTGCCGGCATCGATCCGTCAGGCCTATTAACCGTTCGTCAACCATGCCTCGACACAGTTCCGGGCGGAGGGCAGAGCCATGGTTCGACGCCGGGATTTCGATGCGCTGAGTGAGGCTCAGATCGCCGCGAGGCGCACCCAGAAGCGCTGGGTCGAGCCCAAGGCGCAGTTCCGCCCTGACGCGCCGCAGGCGGTCACCGAGCTGCTCGACACGATCCAGCACGTGGCCGAGGCGGCTACGGGCGAACGCAGCTTCCTGCATCTTCGCCCCATCGCAGGCGGCGCCCGCAGCCGCGAGCATTAAGGCAGTCGGCCTCCGAGGCCATCTGCGGGCTGGCGAGCGTCAGGCGGTTCTGCAACAAGGCCGAGATGAGCCGGCGTCCCGCCTTCGAACTCTCCCCTATCGCTCCTCCGGCTGTGCCCGGGCGATATCGCACTGCCCGCGCGCCGTGAGCGCGAAGCGCGCCGCCGAGGCCTTCGTGCCGCTCTGCGCCAGCCTGTCGAGGAACGACGGTTTGATCGAGCCGGCGGGACATGGCCGTATCGACGCCGAGTCGGTTTGCACCCGGACGGTCAAGCTCTATCTGTCGTGGCACGCCGCCGTCGTGGCGCCCGAGACGGCGACGGCAGGCCTGACCGAAGCGCCCCAGACCGGGCGCAGCGACATCGTGCGCGTGGCAGAGGATGAGCCGGCTTTGCGCGACCTGATCGTGGAGGTTCCGGTCGACGTCGGAGGCGCCGCGCTCCAGGCTGCGCATTCCGGCGCGGGTCTCGACTGACCGCCGATGTCGCTCACCACGCGTATCCTGCTGCTGGTGCTGCTGGCGCTCACCCCGGCGCTGGCGATCCAGGGCTACAACGAGGTCGCCCTGCGGACGAGCCGCGACGCGGCGGTGCGGGCCGACGCCCTTGCCACCGTCCGCGGCGCCGCCGAGGATTTTTCCCAGCTCTCGGAGCGGATGCGGCAGGCCCTCGATCTGATCTCCGGAGATCCGTCCGTGCAGGTGCGCGACCCCGCCGCCTGCACGGCCTACCTGAAGCGATCCGCGGCTCGGCTCCCGCACGTGATCCTGATCGCGCTTACGGATCCCGGCGGCAGCGTGATCTGCGACAGCGCCGGTTCGGCGCCGGGATCCTACTCGACCGGCGCGCGGGCCTATCATCGCCGCGCCCTGGAGGCGGGCGGCTTCGCGGTCGGAGGCTACGCGCTGGGGACGGTATCGAACCGACCTTCGATCCACTTCGCCCGGGTTGTGGCCGGCGGGGACGCGATCGACGGCCCGGCCACGGGCCTCCTCCTGGCCGCCGTCGATCTCGACTGGCTGTCCGATCACCTGGAGCAGACATTGCACCAGGCGGAGACGGCCATCACGGTGACGGACCGTGACGGCCTCATCATCGCGCGGCGGCCGAATGGGGCGGACTGGATCGGCAAGCCGATCCCGCCGGAACGCGCCGTGATGCTGACGGCCGGGGACGGCGAGGTTCGCATCGCCGAGGGCCTCGACGGCCGCAAGCGGATCATCGCAACGGCCATGCCGGGCGGACCGCTCGCGGGGGTGCGCCTGATGGTCGGACGCGACAGCGCGGCGGCCTTCGCGGATATCGACGCCGCCACCCGCCGCGGGTTGGTGCTGATCGTCCTGGGCGCGGTACTGGCGCTGGCGGCGGCACTGTTGGCCGGTCGGATGTTCATCCGCCGCCCGATCGATCGCCTGCTCAGGATCGCAGCCGCCTGGCAGGCCGGCGACCTAACCGCCCGCACGGGCCTGCGCGGTATGACGGAGTTCGGACGCCTCGGGGGCAAGCTCGACGTCATGGCCGGCACGCTCCAGCGCAACGCCGATGACCTGCACGCCGAGATCCGCCGCGGGCGCGCCCTTCAGGAGCAGCAGGTGACGATGCTGCACGAATTGAACCATCGGGTGAAGAACACCTTGGCCACCGTGCAGGCGCTGGCCCGCCAGTCCCGGGGGGCCGATGGGGGGCTGGAGGCGCGGATCCTGGCCCTCTCGAAGACCCACGACCTCCTGACCCGCGAGGATTGGAGCGGCGCCTCCTTGCGCGAGGTGCTGGAGAGCGAGCTGAGCCCCTATCGTACGGGCGGCGATCAGATCGGCCTCGACGGGCCGGACATCTCCCTGTCCCCCCGGCATGTGCTGGCCCTGGGGATGACGATCCACGAACTGACTACGAACGCGGCCAAGTACGGCGCGCTCTCGGCCCCCGGGGGGCGCGTGCGGGTCTCGTGGTCCCTCGTCACGCAGGAGGGCGGGACGCCGCGCCTGCAGCTCACTTGGCAGGAGAGCGGCGGCCCGCCGGTGCAGCCACCGGCCCGGGCCGGTTTTGGAACGCGCCTGATTTCCGGCGGGGTGCGGCGTGAGCTCGACGGCCGTGTCGACCTCGCCTTCGAGGCCGACGGCCTGCGCTGCCACCTCGATGTGCCGCTCGCGCCGGGACTGAGCGCGATCTTGGCGCCGACGCAGTAACGCCTGTCGCGATCCCGGAGGCAGGACTGCCCGCGCGTCAGGCCCGGGGCCGCGCCACCTCGCGGGCATCCTGCTTCAGCTGCCGCCAGGTCCGCCACGGCTCCAGGTTCGAGAGCGCCATCCGGCGCAGGCCGAGCCAGCCGAGTCCGAGCGCCACGATCAGGAATGGCGCCGCGACGATCAGCGCTGCCGGTGCCTCGGAGCCGAATGGCACGGCGAGCAGCTTCACCACCGCGTCGAGCCCGAGGAAGAAGGTAACGATCAGCAGGACGGGGATCGTGCCCACGATCGCGATCAGCGAGACGATGGCCCGGACGTTGCCGTCGATCTCGGTCCGCGCCAGCGTCAGCAGCGCCTCCATATGCGCTGCGCTCTCGCGCAGGGCCGAGACCAGCAGGGCCAGGGTATTGTCGGCTCGTTGACGCATGGTTGGAGTTCGTCCTCTTGGTCCGCCAGGACCGGGGCCAACGGGGTCGGTCGCGGAAGCGTTCCGGCGCGGGGCCCCGCGGCTAGGCATCATAGCAACAGCGACACGGCGCCGAGCACGAGCAGAGTCGCGAGGCCCGCGAAGGCGACGGCCCGGGTGACGTCCCGGCTTTCGTCCGGATCTTGCTCGGTCGGGGTGGCGGCTGGACCCGGCGCGGGCTCAGTCAGGATGGCCGGGGCGCCCGTCCCGCCCGCGGGCAGGACCAGAGGCTGCGTCCCGGAACGCTGCGCCGGCAGCAACACCGATCCCGGGACCGGCCGGTCCACGGGCGGCCCGAAGGCCTCCGGCTCGACGCTGACCCCCGCGGCGTCGAGTTCCAGCATCACCAGCACGAGGGCATCGACATCCATGCTGTCGACCGGCAGCGTGGCCTGGAGATCCTGGGCCGTGAGTTCACCACGCGCCCTGCCGAGGCCGATCAGCCGATCCAACGTCCCGCGATCGATCGTCTGCGACATCCGTGCCCCCGCCCCTGCCCGCCCCCTGCAGCCCGCGTTCCCTCTGAAAACGCGCGTGACCGCCAGCGGTTACCGGCCCCTCACGGGCTGAGCGCAGGCCTCGCCGCCAGCGCGTCGCCGGATTCCTGGCCCCCAGACCCGCCGGGCCGGTCACGGAGCATCGGCCTTTCGACCAGATACCAGCTCAGGAAGCCCAGGGGGATGGCCGTCGCAAGGGCGAGGAGCGCGGCCAGCCAGGGCGAGAGTCCCGGCTGCCGGGCAACCAGCAGGTTCTGCACGGGCCAAGCGTAGAGATAGATCCCGTACGAGGCGTCGACCTGCGCGGTTGCGCGGCTGAGAAGGTTCGGGCGCACCGCCAGGGCGAACCAGAAGATCAAGTAGCCGCCGAGGATCGCGAAGGCGGGTTCGGCCAGCGGTGGGCTGAACATCAGCGGCAGAAGCAGCAGCGCGGCGAGGCTCGCGCCCCGGCCGGTATAGGCGATCCGGTCGCCGAACAGCCGGAAGGCCCCGCCGCAACAGAACACGAAGCTCAGGCGGATCATCTCCGACAGGGTGCCGAGCCCGTCGCCCGGCGCGCCTATCGGCAGGTAGAGCCGGCGCAGGATCAAGAGCCCTCCGAGGCCGGCGAGCAGCACGAGGTAGCGGCCCCGCCGCCGCAGGGCGCGTGCGGTGCCGACAAGGCCGAGGAGAAGGTAGCAGCCGAACTCACAGGGAATCGTCCAGAGCGCACCGTTGAGCATCGGGTAGGGAAGCCCCTCGAATGCACCCGGGACCATGGGCATGAGCAGCAGCGACAGCCGCAGCACGGTCTCCATGGGCGAGACCGCCGCGACGTTCCCCCCGCTCAAGGGGGCGACGACGGCGATGCAGACCAGGGACGCCACCACGAAGCCCGGATAGATTCGCCGCGCCCGCCGCATCACGAAATCGGAGAACGAACGCTTGGCGCGATAGCTCGCGGTGATCAGATAGCCGCTGACCAGGAAGAAACCGTCGACCGCGACCTCGCCGAGCGACAGCGTGCCGAACACCTGCGTGAGCCATTCCCGCGACCGATTGCCGTCCGCCAGCTCCGGTGCGTGCGAAAGAACGACCAGGATGGCAAAGAGCACGCGCAGCGAGCCGAAATTGTTCGCGGCCCGGTCTCCCCCGCTGACCTCTTGCGACACCCGCCCCCGCCCCGTGATCCCCCGAATGATGTCCAGGGGCGGGCAAACGGCCTGTGAACACAAGGCCGCCCGGGCAACACCCGGCAGCCTTCGTACTTCTGGCCGGGGCCCCGATCTTCGATGCCCGACCCGACACAGCCCCCGGACGCGGTTCGGCCTCCAGGTTCACCCAAGCCGTTGCGCTGGCGGCGCTGTTGGGTTAGGGAATCGGCGCGGTTAGCACCCGTAGCTCAGCTGGATAGAGCGTTGCCCTCCGAAGGCAAAGGTCACACGTTCGAATCGTGTCGGGTGCGCCAATATTCTCAATGACTTAGCAGGGATCAACCCTGATTCAGAGACCGGCGGTGTCACCAAAGTGTCACCGCATTGGGTCTTCACCGAGTCGTTTCTCTTCCCTCCCCCTCCTTCTGTCCGCAACCGCGGCCCTCGCCGTTGTCGCGAGTTGGCCGACGCTGGCTCAGGTTCAGCAGGAGGCCTTAAGCTACCAGGTCGGCCTCGATCCCTACGGCGACAACTTCCTGGCGCTGCGCAGCCTCCCGAGCGGCACCCAGGGCGTCCGCCTCGCGCGGCTCGGTCCCGACACCCTCTTCACCGAGCTCGGCCGCCAGAGCGGCTGGGTGAACATCCAGCTACCGTCCGGCCAGACCGGATGGGTGAGCGCCCGGTACGTCGGCTGCCGCCGCACGGCCGCGAGCGGTCGAAGCGCGCCGAATGGGTCCGTATCGTCGTCGTGCGAGGAGCTGTGGTCCGAGCGGAACACGATCTTCAAGGCTGCGGGCTACGGCTTCCGAACACCGCAGGCCATTCAGGCGTTCGGCAATGCGGGGTGTCAGTTCGACGACGAGGCCGATGTGCCGCTATCGACACGGCAGCGAGAGCCGGTGGCTCAAATCCGAGCGACGGAGCGACAGCTGGTCTGCGCGCGGTGACTGACTGGCTCGCCGGCCACAGGGCGACGTGCGGGACCACGAACATCCTAAGGGGCGAGCTGATGCCCCTCACCGAGCACCTGAAGGCGAAGGGCTATCTTAAATGAGGCCCGAACCCCTGGCGGTAGGCTTGGGCCTCTTGGTCGTGACAATGGCGTCGGTGCGGCTTCTCCACGAAGCTGGCTACCAGCACGCCGGTGTCATAATCCTGATGACCACGCTGCTTGCCGGCGGCCTCATCACGGTTTTGGGTAGAGCGCGGGCGAACTGATGGAAGCGTTCGTGGAGGACGGGGATCGCGAGTTCGAGCACTCGCCGCTGTCCGGCTCTTTTACCCGCGATGGTGAGACCGTCGACGTAGAGATCTACAGGTTCGCCGGCACGCAGGATCCATGGCAGTTGGCTGTCGTCCACATGTCGAGCGGCAGCACCGAATGGCTTACGCTGTTTGCGACCGAGCAGGAGGCCTACCGCGCTTTCGCAGATGCCGTAGAGAGGGACGACATCGCATCGTTCGGCGCCACCGCTACTGCCAGGAAGATGCAATGACCCCCATCCGTCGTCTCGTGGAAGAGGCGTTGAAGGCGAAGCGGTTCTTATGAGCGGCCACGTCAACGGCATCGCCAAGGCTGCAGCAGAAGCGGTATTGCGCGACCGCATGCGCATCGCAGCGATTGATATGCAGCCTGCCGTCTCCGATGCACTGGATGCTTGGATTGCCGATCAGCCCGATCCGAAGCCAACCCGTCGAGAAGCGATCCGCCACGCCCTCACGGACTGGCTCATCGGCCAGGGCTACGTGCGGCACCGCGAGGATCCTGAGGGGGCGAACTGACATCCCCTCCCGGCGTTGCCGCGCTGATGTCGCGTGGCGCGGCGTCCGTTTTGGAAACCTGATGCCCTACACCCTTCAACGCCTCGCCCCAGGCAGCTTCGATCTCGTCCTCGACGGCAAGGTTGTCGGTAGTCTCGTCCGAGAAGTGTCCGAGGACGGCCGTGAGGGTGACTGGATGGCCGAGACGCTCGCCGAGAGCCCACCCTATCCTGCTCCATTCACGCAGGAGACGCACAAGTTCGGGACACTGAAAGCTGCAGCAGATTGGCTGGATGCGACGGTGCCAGATCTTTGAGTTTGACTGTGCCCGCCGAGCCGGCGAGGTCACGCGTGCACGGCATCGCTACTCGGCTCGAAGCCGCTGGCGTCATCTTCATTGAGGAGAATGGCGAGGGGCCGGGTGTGCGGCTGAAGAAGGCCATCGCATACCGCATCATTCAGAACCTCTAGCGGGCCGCGATGCAGGGGCGGATTGGGGGCGCGGGGAAGCGAGGCGGCATAAGAATTTGGACTTTGCCATGATCGCGGATCACCATTTCCCGCTCGACCAATATTCCTCGATCATTCTGTCAACCGTGAAGTTTATTTCTCCAATATTGCTCGGTTCGGCAGGGGCGGGGGCAGGGGCAGGATTAGGGACAAGGTCAGGCGTTTCAGGCGTGGGCAGTACCGCCGCAACGTCGTCGTAGTCATTGGCCTCCTGTTTTGCCTTCTCGCGCTCAGTGTCCTCTTTTTCACCTACGCCCCATGCAGTCTTCAAGGCGTCGTAGCATTTCGGGAGCTTGGTCTCATCAATCTTATCGTGATGCAAGACGATGATTGGTATCTCGACCTTATTTTGCTCCATAAAACTATGCAAATAATTGCGCAAGCTGATGGGCTCCGCAAAGGAAACTCCTGCTACGGTTCTCTCCAGTGAGTCTAGCTCGCGTTTATCCGTTGATCTCTCGGTTTGCAAAGTAATGATTGGGTATGGAGCCCCGCCGATAACACCCTTTAAGGCTTCTTTGCCCCTGTAAGTGAATTGACAATCGACTAAATCGCGCTGTCGAAGAAGCGTCAGCAACCATGCAAGGTCGATTGATAGAGCCAGCTCATGAGCTTGAGCAAACTTGGATATTCGAAACCCTGTATCAATTTTCTTGCCGAGAAAATCATATTCACCTGGGTTTATATCTGCCTATCGCTCATCTTCTTCTTCGAGTTGATCGCCTACTCGACTTTCAGTTTGCTGGATGGTGAACCGACTTGCCGATGTCACGGTAGCGTTAGGGGCCGGAAAAGACGCGATCCAAGCACAACCTTTCACGTCCAATTCTGGCTCTTGGCTATTAATAAGGTCGCCATAAGTCGATAGCGCTTTAACAAACGATCTTATACAGCACGCAAGATGTTCAAGGCAGACAATTCGGATACAAAAATAATCTCGTCACCAACAGTTTTCCAAACTTTCGGTGATCGATGTCTAAACGTTTCCCTTCCGTCTAGAATACCAGAATATTCCGTGAATAACTTATCAATAATCTGGGGGAACTACCTATAGAAACTTCTCGTGCGGTTTAGCCAAACCGGATAGGGCTCATCACCATCCCGTCTATCGCTGTGCTTTGCTTTGAATGCCGTTGAACCAACAAGATCAACCGACATGAATAGTCGCACGCGACATTCCGGACATCCGCCCATAACTAAATCCGCAACGACTGTGCGCGTATCTCTGCCGCCTTGGGGCTTACCCCAAACTGCATAGCCGTAAACTCGGTTGATCTGCCCATTGCTTCGTAGATTTCTTTAAATTCTGCAGATGGCATCAAAAAGGCCGCGGCAAACCAATTGGCTTCCCATTCCGCGCGTTTCAACGCCTCATTGTCCTCATTCACCCATCTGGTCGCAATCATCACCGCACCAGGATTATGAGCCGCAACCAACGGGTAATGTAGAAATAGATGTCCAAGCTCGTGAGCTATCGTAAATCTGTCGCGAACAACTGACGTAACGCTAGGAAGGAATATTGTAAAATCGTTGCGCGATTACAATAATCGACTCCGGCAACTTATCGGCGGTGACCTCTGCAGTCTTGTATTCAATGCGGCCGCCCAATCGGACAACCACCGGCTCAAGCGGATCGCCGGCCTTGAATTTTAAGCGTGCAGCAGCGTCCTCCGCGAGGGAGTGAACCTTCGCCTTGAGCAGGCGAGTTGGGATCGGGTCTGCGGTCTTCACCGGTCTGCCCTACAAACTGATTGCGACGCCAAATTACCATCCAGAGGACAAATTAGGAACGCGTGATTTATCCACAGCCATTCACAGAGGGCTGTTTTTAGCTGCAACAAGGTGTCGTGCAGTGTGGAGCCACACCTATCCACAAGAGAATGACCGAAGGTATCAGTGCCCTGCCCACCTCAACGCTTTTGGGTGGGGTTGCTGATATTGCCAAGCTGTCGCTCGACACCGCCATCCCGGCAGCTATTTTGCCACCATGCGCACAGCCCTCGCCGCCCTTGCCTTCGTCGTCGCTGCCGGTGGGGCGCAGGCTGAGGGCGCATCGGACATTGCCGCCTGCCGGGATGTGAAGGACTCGTTGCTCCGCCTTCGGTGCTTCGACGATGTCTCGAAGCCAACAGCTCAGACAGCCCCTACCGTGACGTCCAAGCCGAGGGCACCAGACTTCGCGGCTTATGCCGCTGCTCCCTACCGAGGGCCCATCAGCTACCCTGATTTTCGAGGGCGTGACCGCCAGCACGCCTCTTACAGAACCCGCATCCTGGCCGGTGCCAAGGCCGGCCCGAACTTCGCGGGACACCTTGCCCTCGTGACGATCGGCTGCAGATCCAGTTGCGTTTTCGTACCCGTGGTCGACGTGCAGACGGGACGCGTGTTCGACTCCCCTCTCGGGGGTGAGGATATGCTGTCGCTCGATATGAAATATCAGGTCGACAGCCGGCTGATTGTCGCTCGCTACATATCGGACGAGCGGTGCAAGGCCGAGGAGATCGTTTGGACCGGCAGCGCGTTCCAAAGGGGTGCTGTCAGGGACCTGGGCGATCGAGAAGTATGCTGGACGGCGGACTAATCCGCCTTCCGCATCTGCGCATCGCTATGCGTAGGTAGTGGATAACGGGAGTGTGGCTGGAGCAGCAGGCAAACGTTCAGCGTTCATGGCCCACATAGCAGCGGACCAGGAGGTCGCAATGTCTGCGTGGGTTGAACGTCAATGGCAGATGCGCCGCGATGGACTGGGACGCGCCATGATCATCCTGGGCGTGGTCGCCAACCTCGTGTGGATCGGGGCCGGGGTGTTCGCGCTCGGCATGGGCATCAACAGCGTCATCGGGCTTCTGGGATGACTGCCCCTCAATGGGGTGGTTGCAGACCACTAAAAAGCCTGCGCCGGCGGACCGGGCAGGCGAAGGTTGGTTTGTCGGATCGGCGGGATCGACGAACGCAACCGTACTGCCGCGCCCGGTGGTGTCACGACACGAAGGTGTGACAAGCGCCGGTCAAAGCTGCAGCTTACTCCGCCTTCGCCATCTGGCGCCCGTGGTTCTGCACGATGTCGGGGTGGGTATCAAAACGACTGGACTGGTTGCGCGACCGTCGCCTCTGACGAATGTCACAGACAGCTTGACTATTAAGCTTAGCTTTAAAATCCGTCTGTGGTTCGTGCGTATTAACTAATAACTGCGTATTGCATTTCCAATAAATATATCGCCATTAATAAACACATGAGTGTGTAGTTTTGGTGACTAAAAATGAAATGCTTAGGTAGAATATACGCGGCCGGATTAGCGATCTGCCTATGTAGTCCTGCCCATGCAGGAAACGGCAATGCCCTTGCCGGCGGATGGAACGGCGAGATGTCTGGCGGAGGTCTGCGTGTCGGATCGCCCTCACCGACCCCAAGTGGCGGTAGCACTCCCGCTCCACTAGCCAGCGCGTCTACTTCTTACAGCTCTGGCGGTTCAGTCTTCGAATTCAGTTCCGGAGGTGGGGGTAGCCAGAACTCAGGCGGCGCTCCGTCGCCAGAGGTGAATGCCGGCCTCGGTTTGATCCTGGTGGGCGGCACGGTCGCCTTCCTCCGCCGCAGGCGCGGCAGCCGGACCGTGCGGGCGGCCTGAAGGTCTGGCGATGGCCTACCTTTCTGTGCCATTGGACGCTGGCGTCGGACCAGGGACATGCCCGCCGGTGCCCCGGCGGCGCATCCCGGCCGCGCGTTGGCTCCTAGCTGTGTTCTCCGGCGGTACTGTCCTGTCTGCGGTCCTGCAGAGGCACCTGCTCGAAGCGACGCAGACCGCCCAGCATCTCGTCGAGTTCAACGTGGGCGAGGCGTTCGCGCTCGCTGCGATCCTGTCGCTGGTCCACGCCGACCGGCGTGAGGACGTAACGCTGGTCGGATCGGACATCGCCGTGCTGCTGCTGTCCGCGCTTGCCTGGTTGGTGCCTGAGCAGCACGGAGTCTATCTCGCCACGACGATCGCCGGGGCCTGGGCGCTCCTCGGGAGGCGCTCCGACCGGCGGCTGGCCGGCATCGCCCAAGTCTGGCTTGCCCTGTCTGTCTACGAACTCTGGGGGAAGCTTCTGTTCAAGCTCGCCTACCAGACGATCGAGGTGGTCGAGGTAAGTCTGATCTACGAGGTCGGGCGCCTGTTCTACGGCGGCCTCGGAGTGGCCGGGGCCAGCCTCAGCGTCCGAGGCGACTGGTCGATCGTGATCCTCGAAGGCTGCTCGTCCTTCCACAACCTGTCACTGACCGTGTTGATATGGCTTTCGATCCTGAAGATCGCCGGGCGAGCGGCGAGCCCAGCGGCGTTCCGTGCGCTGGGCGTAAGCGCCTGCCTGGTCGTCGCGATCAATGTCGCGCGCATCCTGGCGATGCTGCCCTCCCACGACGCATTCGTGTTTTGGCATGATGGGCCGGGATCGTCCTGGGTTGCGCTGAGTTCCGTCTGCGCCGCCATCCTCCCCGTCCTGCTCCACGTGGAGGGGCGTGCATGCCGGCTCAACCCGCAAACCTGACATCTTGGGCTCACGGCGGCCTTGCTCTCATGTGCCTACTCCTCGTCGCCTCGGGCACGGGGCGGGTTTACGCCTACCGGCATCTGTCTGAAGGCGACGGCCTGGCGGCGTGGGATGTTTCCGGCGCCCTCGTGGATTTCGGCGGGGGCGTCCTGCTGCCACGCTCCGCCGCCCGGCACCACGTCGTGACGCTTGCTTTCTGCCCGGCGCCCGCATCCGTCGACTTTGTCGCGGCCAGCCCATACGGGTCCGACCCGTCACTCGTGGGAGCGCCGCATCCCGACGATCACGTATTCTACGTCTATCGCGGCTGGAACCTCGAGAGCCGCGCGGCCGCGATCGGCCTCAACGCGCTCTATTTCGCACGTCGCGCCTATGCCCGCCTGGCGATGCAGAAGGTCTCCGCGACCGACGACCTCGCCGTCAAGATCATCGTGCCGGCCGGCTGCGATGCGGGGCCGGACACCGTGATGTCGGTCCTGCGATCTACCCTCCAGCCGATGCCATCGTTCGACTCCGCTGCAGCACCACATCCTTGAACAGGTTGCCGGAGGCGGAGGTGCGGACGGTGGTGTCCGGCCCAGGCTTCTGAACGAGGACGTTCGCGCTGCCGTCCGCCTCGACCTTCGTGCCGCCCACGACACCGGCACGGCCGGCGGAGGCATCAAGGCGGCCCTCGCCCTTCTGCATCGATTTGAAAACCTTTCCTGGCCTTCTCCCGGATTGCCCGGCTCTCTCCGCCCTCCCCTTCATGTTGCTGCCTCTAGGGCTTGAGCGCTGCGACAGCTCCCAGCTGCCCCGAGCTGCTAACCCCAGAAAGTTCGACTTTCCCTTCCTCGTTTCAGGTGTACGACGGCTGCCCGGACAGTGAAGGGACGCACCGGCCACGCGTGAACGGGGGGAACACGGCGACCGGCGCGCTCGCAGGCGGGAGCCACTGAAGGCTCAACCGCTGCGATAGGTGAGGATATGGGGATCGCCAGACGGAACGGGCAGATCCCCGCTTGGCCTCAGGCTTCCTTTGCCTTCCGCGGCCGCCCGGCACCCTTTGGCTTCTCGGAGACGGTCTCCTCCGGTTCAGTAGCCTTCGGGGCTGCCTTCTTTCGCTGCTGGCCGAGGCCGAGCGAGCGGAGAACGCGGGCTCGCTCGAGCTGGTCCTCGATACCGCCGACACGATCCAGGGTGGCGATGCTCTGGAGCGGATGCTCGCCCACCAGATAGCCACCACCTACGTCCTGGCGATGGAGGCCGCGGCCGTCATGGGACAACAACTCGACATCGCGGACCAAACGATGGGCACGGCCAAGCAGGCGGCGTGCGTCGAGGCGGCCTGGATGGCCGAATGCACCGTTGTAGATATCTCTGTCAGCGGCGTGCGGCTGCAGGTGCCCGGCTCCGTGACAGTACCTGACCAGTTTGAGTTGACGACCGACTTATCCGGCAGTTCGCGCCGCTGTCGGACGGTGTGGTGCGAACACGGTCAGGTCGGCGTCGAGTTCGTCGACTGGACCTAACGCTGTTTCACCGTGTCGCGGACGGCTTTAGCGGTCCTGATGGCTGCCGTTGGGTGGCGAGACGATACCGCCCTGTGGGAAGCCCTGCAGCTCACTGGAATGTAGATGGAGGCTGCAGATAGCGAACGCCACGCAGAATGAATACATTTTTGCCCCTATCATAGGAGCAAAAAAGCGTCATACGATAGCAGACCGAAAACCTGTCCGAGCTTGGCAAAGAATATTCAAGTTTTTGGACGCATGACCATGCGCGTAGAGTGGGTGGATCCGATTATGCACTGGTGTGCCGTTTTTCTTGCCGCTTATACCGTCGGACTCATCGAGTTTTGGCGACTGTGTCAGGAAGCTCCGCTAATGGCTGAATAACATCTGACTTCTATATCATAGGATCTAACTCAAGCGATCAGCCATATTAGCGCCCAGCCCAGGAAGCCAATCCAGCCGATTGTAATTAATAACACTGTGGCGAGGATCGCTGTCGCGCCGAACCGCGCGAACAAAATTTGTCCTAGACCACGTTTCCGCTTCGGCGGCCCAGCTTCGCCTGTGCCGTTTTGAGATGAATTCATGATCTCAGCTCTCCGTTAGGAGCTGAGAAGCAACGAGCTATCCTAAACAGTTCCGAAGTCTGTGCGACCTGCGACCATGGTTACCCGGTGCGCAGTTCTTAATCGGTCGCTATGTCTCGCCGCGCATAGGACGCATAAGTGCACCGAGTAGAAAGGCCAGTTGGCCACACACCAGTAGCGCTGTTCCGCGGCGAAGACCGCCACTCATACTAAGATGGTAGGTGTAGACGTCATAGGCGAGTTCGGCCGCCACGATCGGCAGGAGTGCGAGAAGCCACCACACCGAGCCGAAGCGCCCAAGCCCAAGGCCGAGCAGCGCGTTCAGCAACAGCCCTTTCATTGTATACCGTCCCCGCCCCTGCATGCGGGACTGGTCCGCCTGTAGACCGATGCATCGGCATGCGCCAACGCCGTCAGCGCGGAGCCAGCAAATTTGGCGTCTGCGCGCTACTTGCTGCCGCGCTGGGCCAGCACCGCCGGGACGGTGCGCAGCATGATCGCGATGTCCCGGCGCAGGCTCCAGCGGCTGGCATAGTCCAGGTCCAGCGCCACGCGCTCGGCGTAGGTCGTGTCCGAGCGCCCCGAGA
>NZ_JAKSYN010000012.1:0-322 GCF_022829565.1 Methylobacterium sp. J-001 | reverse complement strand
ATTCGGAAATCCCTGGATCAAAGCTCGTTCGCAGCTCCCCAAGGCTTATCGCAGCGTACCACGTCCTTCATCGCCTCTCAGCGCCAAGGCATCCACCGAATGCTCTTAAGACACTTGATCGCTCTCGTGATCGATGTCCGTTTTCTTGCAACTGGGTCCAGAGGATCCAGCGCAAAAATCTGACACGGTCACAAAAAGACCAGTGACAGAACCGTTTCCGATTCCATCACCGTATGCTTGCCGAACATGACCGCCAGGGTAGACGCTTTCGCGCCCCCAACGGCCACATTCCCTCTTCACGATGTCACTGATGTCTTCGCCA
>NZ_JAKSYN010000009.1:0-7107 GCF_022829565.1 Methylobacterium sp. J-001 | reverse complement strand
ACGACGAGCGCCCCTCCATCGTCTCCGAAGCGACCGTCGACCCGGTGCTCAAGTCTCACGAACTGATCACCAGCCCGGCCCATATCGTCATCAAGGACGCCGACGAGTTTCACGATAAGACCACCGTGCCCAACCAGCTTTGGCAGATGGACTTCACCTACCTCAAGCTCGTTGGCTGGGGCTGGTACGACCTCTCGACGCTCCCGGACGACTTCTCACGCACCATCGTCGCCTGGAAGCTGTGCCCGACGATGCAGGCCAGCGACGTCACCGCCACGCTCGACCTGGCGCTGGGTGCGGCTGAGCTCGATCAGGCGCGGGTGATGCCGCGACCACGCCTGCTCTCCGACAACGGGCCGAGCTACGTCGCCAGCGACCTGGCTGACTGGCTCGGCATTCGGGGCATGACCCACATCCGCGGTGCGCCATGCCATGCTCAAACGCAGGGCAAGATCGAGCGTTGGCTCCAGATGCTCAAGAACCGCATCCTGCTCGAACACGCCTACTTGCCCGGCGAGCTGGAGCGCCTTGTTGCCGACTTCGTCGAACACTACAACAATGCCCGAGCCCATGAGAGCCTGAGCAACCTCACGCCCGCAGACGTCTACTTCGGACGCGGCGAAGGGATCCTGGCCGAGCGGGAACGCATCAAGCGCCAGACCCTGATGGATCGCCGCTTGCGCCACCACGCGCAAGCCGCCTAACCTCTTACCCCAGATGGACCAGAGCCTCCGCTCCTGAACACCGCAGACTGTCCCAAATCATCTGACGACGGACAGCTATGACATTCTCCAGCTCGGCGACCTGGCGGAGCGTGCTCCCGGCCGGCAATCCATCAAACTCGGCCGTAGCCAGGATGAGTGTGCGCTGGTGCGCCTTCAGGCTTTCGAGAAGGGCGTTGAGCTTGTTGGGCATTGGCGGGCTGTAGCCATGGCTGGCGGGCTCGGCAAACTACCTCCGCGGCGCGCGCCACTCGGCCTTCTCAGCCTCTGCCTCTAAGCAGAACATGCGCTCGCCCTTAGCTTCGTCGATCACGACGCACGCATAGTCCCAGCATTCAGGCAGGTGGTAGATTTTCTCTCCCTTCGACGAGACGTTGCCCTTGATGGCGCACGTCATGGCCTCGTTGGTAGCGCGCGGCATCTCGGCTTGCGCTTACTCGCTCCGGCCGCCGCGCTTGCGCCTGCGCCAGTCGGACGGGTCCTCGAAGGTCCCCGCCCAGATCCCACGCTTCGCCGCGCTCGCTTGTCCCTCTATCGCAACGTAGGCGGCCGAGTAGCGGCGGAACGCGAGGGCGTGGCCCTGGCTCACCATCCATGCGTTAAGGTCCTCGGATCCTTTCCGGGATACCGCAACCGTTCGTCCGTAGCAGTCAATGTCGCGAGGCTCGCACGAAACGTTCGCCTCGCCGATCCGATAGGGCAAGCGCGGCGGCCTGCCCACAGCGGTATTCCTTGCCGCCAGCATCCGCGCAGATTTGTGCGCTCTCCGGGGCGTCGATGCCGTAGAGGCGGATGCAGTTAACACGGATCACCACTGTGTCACCGTCGGTGACAGAGGCACGGCCGATGATAGGTTCGGCACAGAGTGCGGACCCAGAGAAGAGGATCATTGACAGCTCCAAGCCAAGAAAAGCATATTAGGGCATCAACGATCCTCAGCATTATTTGCCGCTGCCGCTATTTGCCGCCTCCGCTACCCGTCGAGCCCATTCGCGAAGGCTGACCTTCATTGCCCGACGCCGCCGAGTCGTTCGAGATGCTGTCTGCAGCGCGACCAGTTGGCGAGTAGGAGGCGGCACCTTCCTCCCCGGTCGAGCCGGGCTGGCGGGTGACGACTCCGGGCGCCCCACGGGGGACAATTACGATCGTACTGGTCGGGGTTTCGATCACTTGAGCTAAGGCAGGTGTCGCCAGTGCCGCAGCGAAGGCCGCAACAAGGATGGGTTTGGTCATAAGGCTGGTCTCCTGTTGGGCTGGAAGCCGTCGATGGAGTGCAATGTCTCCCAGACGCGATGTCACAGGTGAGAGCAGCTTTGCGAGGATGGCGCGGCGGGCATCCACTCTGAGAGATAGCCCCGCGTTCGGCCCAGTGGCTGAGGTTTAGCGGGATAATGATCGCTCTCAGGTTTGGTTGAGGTCAGCGCATGACCCCCTGTCGATCCAACCATGCTCGACATAGCCTCGGCCAAGCTGCCGCCGGCGTCCCAGGGCGACCCATGCCAAACCCGTGGCCACCGGCATTGAAGTGGTGCATCTCGACCGGCACGCCGTGCTCGCGCCACGCTGTTTCCAGCAAACTCGTGTTCTGCGGGCTCACCGTGGCATCGTCGGTGGCTTGACCTGACCAGTATTTTGGACCGGGCCAGTTGCGAGGCTACTGCATGGTCGCGCCCGTGGGTAGCCGGAAGGCCAGATCCAGGAAACTGAGGGGCGAGGGCGGCCGATAGCCTAACGACGCATGGGGTCGGACGCGGTTGTAGGTGTTCTGCCAGAGGCCGATTACGATCTGTGCCTCCTTCAGCGAGTAGAATATCTCCTGGCGTAGGCACTCGTCGCGCAGCTTGCCATTAAAGCTCTCACAATACCCGTTCTCCCACGGTGATCCTGGCGCGATGTACTGGATCTGCGGACCAGTTTTGGCCACCCATTTGCGCAACGCCTTCGCGATCATCTCGGGACCATTGTCGCAGCGGATGTTCTCCGGGATGCCGTGGAGGCACATCGCCTCTGCCAGGGCCTCGATCACGCCGAGGCTGTTGATGCGCCGCGCTACCTTCAAGGCGAGGCACGCCCGGCTGTGCTCATCGATCAGCGTCAGGATGCGCAGGCTCCGGCCGTCGTGGGTCTGCCAGCGCGCGTCATAAAGGTCTCCGCCCTGGTCCTTGATCCACTTGGCGACCTTCGGCCAACGGTTCTTATCCCATTGCCAGAGACCGGTGTGGCCGCCGCTCTGGTCGTTGGATGCCCTCGGGTTGAACGTGCTTTCGGTCTGCATCGAGCCGACCATCGCCGCGACAATGTTGTCGTTGTACCCCGCCTTACGCAACTCCCCGGTGATCGTCTGGGCGTTCTCGTTGTGCGCCATCTTCCCGAGGCGCCCCCCGCCTCCGCCACCAATACCGAGCGCGTTCAGGGCAGAGCGCCCTAAGCGCTTCGCCCTGGCCAAGGCGCCTCGCTGCGGGCCGGTGCTGGGGTGCCGCCTCCTACGCCGGGTGGCTCATCCCCTGGGTTTAGCTGCCCGTCCGGCCGACCACCCGTGCCGTTAACCGACTTCGACGGATCGCCCAGGCCGCCGAGCGCCGCACCCGCCGCAGCCGTGCCGAGGATCGGGATGAGGCAGCACCCCAGCCGCCATTGCCTTCAAAGGCGCGCTGCACCGCAAGGGCATCGAGGCCGACCATGCCAGTGGTCTCGATGCCCTTGATGATCTGCTGTTCGCAGTCGCCGAGGCTGATCCGGAAGGCGCCGACGCCAGAACGATGATCGTACGGGCGGCCTAGGCGGATTTGCTTCCCGGCCCCGGTGGGAGGGGGCGCCCATAATGCACCACATGGAAACTGCGGGGCTCGCACCCCGCTGCGGACCCTTCGAAGCATTTCCGGCGATGGCTCAAGCCACTCGCCGGTCAGAGGAATTGCAAGCCCAAGATCTGGCTGGCCGAGCCTATGAACGTCATCACGAAGCCGCAGGCGAACGCCCCTATCATCGCGTAAGAGAAGCCCTTTAGCATCATATTGGGCAGTCCTTCCGATCGGTGTCAGGGTTCTGTGGCGGGACCGTTGAACGCCGTTCGATGAGCGGTGGAGGCCGAACGGTCGCACGCCGGTCAGCGCAATTGTTGCGCCGCGAGCCCCAACTGAGCGGGTGCAGCAACGATCCCTCACAAAATCGCTATCAAGCTGGCTAAGATCATCCCGCGCCTTGCGACGCAACACGAGGGCGAGGTGATCAATACGGTCCACGCGATCAGCCGGATCCTGGTCGGCGCCGATCTCGACTGGCACCCGCTCGCCAAGGCGATCGAGGAAGCAGGTAGCCCTCAGATCGCGCCGTTCGAATGGTCCGAGGTCCAGAACTTCGATCCGGATCAGGCCGCCCCACCGCGCCGCCGGCAGCCGAAGCCCGACCCTGATGCGCCTGACGCTCCGTCCCGTCGTGGTGGCCTAACCAGCAGGGTACGCCGCGTGATCTGGTGCGGGTCTGGCTTCGTGCGATTGCCATCGCGCTTGGCGGATATCCCCAGCCCCAGCAATCGGCGCCGCCCTACCTGGAGGACTCCTTTAGCGACGGCTTCGCTCGCGGGCTCGGCTACGCTGACCACTACGACATGGAAGCCCACGCCGAGGCGAACCCTGAGGAATGGGGTCGGCGGATCGAGCAGGCGCACGCGTCCTTGTGCCAGCGGTACGAGGCGGACGGCTGTCCCGATCACAGTCAGCGCGGATTTCGGGTGCTGTGCGCGGCCCTCGACGAGTGGGGTGCAGCGAAGTCGCATAATCCGAACTGGCCCGAGTCGGACGACAGCGACACCCTCGCCCGCGCCTTGATGTTCTACGGCGTGCGAGACGAGCCGACGAGTACGCCCGCATGACCCCAAGCTTACTGACGCGCCTCGCCGCTCTGGAAACAACCCGCGCCGCCGCACCCATCAGGCTTACGCCCGAGAAGGGCGAGGAGGCCGCCCGCAGGTACGAGGCGACGCTGCACGATGACGATCCGTGTTCACCGGAGGCCGAGGCATACTTCGCGACCGCGACCGTCCATCAACTCGCGTCCGACTACGATGCGATGCTGAAGGGCGCCCCAGCGCCGTGGCTATGAGCGGATTATGCGCTTCGCGCCACAGCTCCTGACCTAGCAAGGCTGACCCGTCGCTTACCGCCGGGCGATGGGCTGGCATCCACTCACGCGCTCGGGTTTTGGCGCGAGAGATCGTGGAGGGCATTCCCGGCAAAATCGGCGACACGGCGTAGGCTGGACCCCTCGCAGGTGGCTGCGATCTGAACCCCGAGTTGGCGTGTGTGACTGCGCCCATAAAGGTAGACAGCCAGCCGCGCTCGCGTCGCCTCCGGGATGACCTCAAGCTGATCCGACAATGCCTCCGGATCAGCGCGGTAGAGCCGGCTGAGCGTGTCGATCGGGACCGGGCAATCGCCGGCGGTATCCTCGGAGCTGACAGGGAAAGCTCGGTTCACGGTGGTTCCTGCAGTCTGATGGGGGGCAGGATGCCGGCTGTATGGGTAACAAACTCTTATGAGGATATAGCTTCCTCACGCCAATTTTACTTTCCGAAAGAGGGAGCGACGCTCTTAGCAGCGACTTTAGCCGCACGTCCAAATTGATGGCCCTACATTGCGTTATCTCACCCAAAAGCACACTGTGGTGCCTTCACAAACTCAGGTGCACCGTGGACGAAAACGCAGAGACCATCGAGGCTCAAGCCGTCGATTTCATCGAGCTGACAGCCGACATCGTCTCGGCCTACGTGTCGAAAAACTCTGTCCGGCCCAATGACATGCCGGACCTGCTTGCAAGCGTGCACACCACACTTAGAGGGCTCAGCCAGGGCAGCGCTCCCGAAGCTCCGGCGGCCGAAAAGCCCACCCCATCCCAGATCCGGAAGTCGATCACCCCCGACGCGCTGATCAGCTTCGAGGACGGCAAGCCGTACAAGACGTTGAAGCGGCACCTTACTGGGTTGGGGCTATCGCCGGAGGCCTACCGCGAGAAGTGGGGGCTACCGCGCGACTATCCTTTGGTGGCGGCTAGTTATTCCGAACAGCGCTCCAAGCTCGCTCTGGCGCTCGGCCTCGGCCAGCAGCGCAAGAAGGCAGCTCCGAAGGCTGCTAAGTCGGCCGAGACCGTCTCTGCTGAGCCGAAGCGTTCCGCCGGGCGGCCGCGGAAGGCCAAGTAGGCATAAGGCCAAGCGGGGATCTGCCCGTTTCGTCTGGCGATCCCCATATTCCTATCTATCGCGGCGGTTGAGCTCTACCGGGCTCCCGCCTGCGAGCGCGCCGATCGCCGTGTTCCCCCCGTTCACGCGCGATCGGCGCGTCCGCTGTTATCCCAGAGCTACCACGGCGAGTGGGCCGTCGTTTGACCTAGCCGGAGAGGCCGAGGAGATCGGGATTACCGACCCCTTAACGGTCTCCTAGCTCGATGAAGAGAAGGCAGGAACAGATACACGAGCCCCTTGTTGACGCCTTGGGTTGTGTTATCGCCTGATGGTTCAACCACAGGGATCGTTTATGTCGCCTTCCCTCAAAGCCGCCTTGGCGGCATCCGGATACATCGGCATCTGGGAGACAGATCTCGCCACCCAGACCGTCGAACTGACGGGCACGTTACCCGACGTTCTCGGTATCGACGAGAAGTGTGCGGAGGCAGGAGTGCCGATCGGTGCTTTCCTGGAAGGTGTGCATCCTGACGATCGAGAGCGTGTCGCTCATCTTGTGCATGAGGCGCACACCACGGCGGGCCGCTTCGAAGCAGTGTTTCGAACCTGCGATCGTAGCGGTAGCGTGCATCGGGTGAACGCGCGCGGTCGGGTCGAGACTGACGAGCAGGGTCGCGGTTTACGATGCCTCGGGGTGGCCCTCGATCTGACAGATAGCGACTCTGAAGACCTTATGGTTGTCGATCAGCGGATGACTACCATCGATCGGGTCGTGGATGCGCTGATCGCAGTGAGGCCTCTAGTCGAAGAGATCGGTTCGCCGGTTTTGAGCACGTTGATCGACGCATCACTGCTCGAAATAGGCAAGTTGCTGGCCGGACAGCCCAGCTCCGCAGGACGAACGCTTCACTGAATTGGATTTCAACTTGATCGCTGTAGGGCGAGCACCATCAGGGCCGAAAATTTCTACGAACACTTAAGAGTGCGGGGGCAGATTACAGAGACGTTCAGTCCGCGTCGGGAATTCGTAGAGCGAAACGGCTAAGCCATGCTGGCGACGCAAGCGTGTGACCTGACCGGTATTTTGGACCGGGCCAGTTGCGAGATTACTGCATGGTAGCGGCCATGGGTAGGCGGAAGGCCAGATCGGGGTAGCTGACGGGCGCGGGCGGCCGATAGCCTAGCGACGAATGCGGTCGGATGCAGTTG
>NZ_JAKSYN010000007.1:0-1058 GCF_022829565.1 Methylobacterium sp. J-001 | reverse complement strand
CGACCCAACTCGGTCGTTCACGACCAACGCTACCGCTCCTATATGCAGACGCAGCAGAGGCCCGGAGGCCACATGCTCGGCAATATCGTGATCGACGACAGCGTCAATCCGGTCCCGGAGAGCTGAGATGATCGGTGGGACGTGGCGCCGGGATGCGGTGCACCTGAAGGAGGTTCTGGCGGGGATATCGGGAAAGCTCGCTGCGGTCGGGTTGTGGGTAGACTAGAGCAAAGTGGGTAGCAAGATCGGAAAAATGGAACGTGTGTATGCTTGGATTAGAACGATGTTTCTCCACACTGAAAACCGTCATCTCCTCGACAGATCCAGTATTTGAAAACATACAATATAATTACGAACCGATATTATAATAATCTTGGAAAATGTTATTTTGACACATTGTATCGATAGAAAGCTCCTCTTGTGATATATTCGCAGGTGGTTAGCCGTGCGATTGGTGTTAGTGCTTCAGCTATTTCGGAAAATGACCAATAAAACTGCCTATAAAAGAAGAGGCGGTCGCTTTTATCTGTATAGATAATTACCGGACATTTGCTTTTTTTCGCGAAGAATTGCAATACATACAACCCCTCATCTTGATGAACTAGATCGATAATATCGCCAAATCCAAGGACATTTACATTGATTCCATATTTATCAGAATATCTATATATGCTTATAGAATCCCAGCCGCCATTTTTCCAATTGCCGACAATATCATTGGGATTAGATATCGGGCGCGCTGAAATAAAATCGATCCTATAAGATAAATACCCAGACAATAATCTTATGACAATAATAGCAATTATGATGGTGGTGAATGTACTATAGGGTCGGGAGCCCAGTATTCTGATCATCGACGGCTCCATCTAGATTTTTATTCCTTAAATACCCCGTAGGTCCCGGTGAACGGATCCCCTTGCCTAAGAGGGATCTGGCCGCTGCGCTCAGGAAGCAGTTGAGGACGACCAAGGTCCGCATGGCAATTGTCAGCCATATCATCCCCGAAACCAGACAGGCCGGAGACCACCCAACCCAGCCGTTCAGAGGCGCTGGCCAAC
>NZ_JAKSYN010000013.1:0-422 GCF_022829565.1 Methylobacterium sp. J-001 | reverse complement strand
GGGCGTGAGGTCGGGCGGCAGTTTGCCCGGCGGGGGCGGAAAAATGCTCCCGCGGCGACCCGGGTCTGGGCTGACCCTGAGCAACTTGCGGACCCGCCCACTACGAGGCGGAGGTCGGGTGAGAGACCACGGCGGTGAATGCGGGTTCCGGGGGCGTCTCGGCTGCGAAGCGGCTTGGCCGTGCAGCTTGGGCGCTATGGGCAGTGACCGCTGGCATTGGAGTCGCAGGATCGGGGCGCTGACAAGACACCGCGACGAGAAAGACGGCAGCGGCCGGGGGATATGCCCGGCCGGTGCCGCGGGTCGCCGCGGGGATCGGATCC
Source organism: Methylobacterium sp. J-001 (assembly GCF_022829565.1). NCBI lineage: Bacteria > Pseudomonadati > Pseudomonadota > Alphaproteobacteria > Hyphomicrobiales > Methylobacteriaceae > Methylobacterium > Methylobacterium sp. J-001. The sequence goes on along the minus strand of NZ_JAKSYN010000013.1, from coordinate 99 downwards.
CGCGCGTATCTGGCCGACACCTGGGTCCCCGCGGCGTCCCGCGTCCCTCGTGGTTGGTTTCTTGGGCCATGCCCCCGGCGCCGCGAGGCGGGTGGGGAC
>NZ_JAKSYN010000190.1:0-313 GCF_022829565.1 Methylobacterium sp. J-001 | reverse complement strand
CCGTCACCGCCTCCACAGCGAGTGGTCGGCTGGCCGGCAGCCGCTCCGGCAAGCCGGCTCGGACCACGACCGCCTATGATGGGCTGATCGCCTGGGCGGTCTCGACCCTGGTCGTCGTGTACCTGCTGTCCTCGGCGGTCGGGGGCCTCGTCAGCGGCGCATCGTGCGCGGTGTCGAGCCCGCTCGGTGGCGCCGGCTACCTGATCGGCGGCTCGTTGAAGACGGCAGCCCAGTCCGCGGCCCCGTCGCTGCCGGGCATGGACAACCCGTTCTCGAACATCGAGAGCCAGGTCCGCGGCACGACCGGCAATGA
>NZ_JAKSYN010000179.1:0-650 GCF_022829565.1 Methylobacterium sp. J-001 | reverse complement strand
GCGTGGTCAAGTTCGACGTGGTCTCGGGCGTGCAGGCCAAGGCCAAGCCCAACGCCCCGGCCTATACAAGGGTGTTCGGCGAGAGCCTGATCAAGGCGGCGGATGCCGACGACATGGTCGTGGCGATCACCGCGGCGATGCCCGGCGGCACCGGCATCGACCTGTTCGGCAAGGCCCATCCCGACAAGACCTTCGACGTCGGCATCGCCGAGCAGCACGCGGTGACGTTTGCCGGTGGGCTGGCGACGGAGGGCTACCGGCCGTTCGTGGCGATCTACTCGACCTTCCTGCAGCGGGCCTACGACCAGGTCGTGCACGACGTGGCGCTGCAGAACCTGCCCGTGCGGTTCTGCCTGGACCGGGCCGGGCTGGTCGGCGCGGACGGGGCGACGCATGCCGGCGCCTTCGACCTGGCGTATCTGTGCTGCCTGCCGAACATGACCGTGATGGCGGCCGCCGACGAGGCCGAGCTGGTGCACATGGTGGCGACCGCGCACGCCCATGACACAGGCCCGATCGCGCTGCGCTACCCGCGCGGCGAGGGCGTCGGCGTCGAGCTGCCGGAGCGGGGCGAGGTGCTGGCGATCGGCAAGGGCCGGATGGTCCGCCAGGACCCGGAGGCCCGGGTGGCGATCCTGTCGCTCGGCACG
>NZ_JAKSYN010000165.1:0-379 GCF_022829565.1 Methylobacterium sp. J-001 | reverse complement strand
CATACATGAAGCGGCGGATCAGGGGCGAGCCCGGGCGCAGGGGCGCGGATGGAGGGGAGGGCACTATCCGGCCCTCCGCGGATCGCTAAATGCGACGCGGGTTTGCCAGGCCGTGCGGCTGAGCGAGGTCACGCGCCGCATCCGCCAGCAAGCGCTTGCGCCGCGGCGCTCTCTCCCCCCCCCCTTGCGGGGAGGGGGCAGAGGTGGGGGTCGTCCAGAAGGCCCCGCTGCGCTCGAACCTGCACCACCCCCACCTCCAACGCCTCCCCGCAAGGGGGAGGAGAGGGCGTTGCGCTCTGCCGAAAACGATCCGTGACGATCGGAGCCCGATCGGGATAGCGGCGCGGGTGTCACGCCGAGGCGCGCAGCGTTCCGCGCG
>NZ_JAKSYN010000161.1:0-360 GCF_022829565.1 Methylobacterium sp. J-001 | reverse complement strand
GGGGAGGGGCTCCACTGGAAGATCCGCCCCGCCCGTGACGCGCGCGCTCCCTCTCCCATCTGCGGGGGAGGCTAGCAGATTCACACATCGGGATTGTTCTGCGGCAAGCCTCTGAAACACCACGCGTTTCCCCTCCCCCTTCCGGGGAGTGGCTAGGGGTGGGGGTGGTGCAGGATCGAACGCCACGGTGCCTTCTGAGCCACCCCCCCCTCCAACTCCTCCCCGCAAGGGGGAGGAGAGCGCGTGTCGCCTTCCACCAGCCGGTGTGTGAACCTCGTAGCCCGTAGAGGGGGGAGGGACTGCACGCACAACGTCCGCGCCGTCCTGCAACCCCCACCCCCCGCCCCCGATGGGCAGCCC
>NZ_JAKSYN010000144.1:0-37713 GCF_022829565.1 Methylobacterium sp. J-001 | reverse complement strand
TGTCTGGCGGACGCCTGAGGTCCGCGCATAGGGTCGCGAGCGAGGTATGGCGCGCGTGTGACAGTGGGGCGACAGGCAGGCGCTGCGCGCCCTGCGGCGGCGCGTTCGTCGAATCCCGTCGTCGAGAAGGCCGCTCAATGGCGGCTCGACCTGCGGCGGTCAACTGCGCTGCACAACGAACGGTTAAGACGTCGTTGAGGATTGGTGGATGGCATCATGTTTGCAGCGCATGTGTCCTGCGCGCAAAGGCGAGTGGTGAGCAGTTCTGGCATGGCTCATATTGCGCTGCAGCAAAGGTCCCGCAGAAAAATCAACACCATCGGGGCCGAGGAAACGTCCGAGATCCAGATTTTCGGAGTTGTTATGCTCGCTTTCATCGCCACCCGCATCCCCGGCCCGGTCGCCGAGACCGCCGACCGCGATCCCGGCATCCTCACGCTCGCGTTCTCCCTCGCCCGCGCCCTCCGCACCGGGGCCGAGGCCGCGTTTGCGCGCCGCTGCGCTCTCGCCGAGGCCGCCGGCGGACCGAACCCGCTCTGATCCGTCACAACGGGGTGGACCTGCGCCCCCCGGTGATTGCCTCGCCCCGGCTGGGACGTTAGGCGGCTTTGCCGTCAATGGCCCCGGGGGATCGTGATTCCATGTCGACGTTTCGAGCGGTCGTTCGCTTCAGTCTGGTCGCGACGCTGCTGATTGCCGTTCCGTCCGCCTCGCCGCGCGCCCAGGATGCCGAGCCCGAGGCGCCGGCCACCAGTGACGCGCCGGCCAAGGCCAAGCCCAGACCCAAGCCGAAGCCGCCCGCTCCCAAGCCAGCGGCCAAACCGGCCGCCGCCACGCCCGCTGCGGCGCATGCGACCTGGCCCACCGGCGCCAGCACGGTCAGCGAGAGCTACGGCGACTGGACCATGACCTGCACGCGCCCGAGCGAGAAGGTCACCTGCATCGTCGCCCAATCCCAGGGCGATTCGCAGACCGGACGGCGCAAGTTCGGCGTGGAGTTGCAGGTTCCCAACGACGGCCGTTCGGAAGGCATCGTGCTGATGCCGTTCGGCCTCTCGATCGAGGCGGGCGTGACGTTCAAGCTCGACGAGCAGAACCTGGGCAAGGGCGCGCCCTACAGCCTGTGCATGAGCGACGGCTGCCTCGTGCCGATCAGCTTCCCGACGCTGGCCCTCGACGGCATGCGCAATGCCAAGAAGCTGTTCGTGACCGCGCAGAAGTCGAGCGGCAGCGAGCCCGCCACCATCACGGTCCCTCTTGAAGGCTTTCCGCAGGCCCTCGACCGCGCCGTCGCCCTCAGCGGCTGAGACCGATCGGATCGGATCCGGCCAATCCCAGGGTTACGGTTAAGCCAGCGTTAGCCGCCGTGCCGCAGGATGCCTCCGATGTGTGGCGCCGGGCGCCGTGGCCCGAGGGTGGCCGCGCGCCGGGATTGGATCGGCGAGGCGATGAGCTCCGAGGGCAGGCGATCCCGGATCCGCCGATATGTCGGCACGCGGCTCGTGCGCGCGTCGCTGCCCGCGCTTGTCCTGCTGGCAGCGATCGATCCGGCGCTCGCCGCCCGGCTGATCGGCGCCAAGGGCAGCGAATCCGGCACGGGCCCCGGCGGTTACGGCCGGATCGTCCTCACCTTCGACAAGCCGGTCGCCGTCAAGGCGAAGCTCGCCGGAGGCGTGTTGCTGCTCGGCTACGGCGAGCGGGTCGCCCAGGGCCCCGAGCGGCTGGCCGAGGAGATACCCGCTTTCGTCTCCACGGTCCGGCGCGATCCCGACGGCTCGGGCCTGCGGGTCGCCCTGCAGCGCCCCTTCCGGGCCAACGTCCAATCGGCCGGCGAGCGCGTGTTCGTCGATCTGCTGCCGGAGGGCTGGTCCGGCCTGCCGCCGCCGCTGCCCCCCGAGGTGGTGGCCGAGCTCGCCCGCCGGGCCCAGGTCGCCGAGGAAGCGTTGCGGGCGCGTACGCCGCCGCTCGTCCGCAAGCCCCTCAGCCTGGAACTCGCCCGGCTCCCGACGCTGACGCGCCTGTCCCTGCGCCTGCCCGACGAGGCGGTGGCGACCGTGACCGCCGAGGGGGCGACGACGCGCCTGCGCGTGGCCGGGGCGTGGACCATCGATTCGAACGAGGCCCGTGGCCGCCCGCGGCCCGGCATTGCCAAGCTCGCCACCGAATCCGACGCGGGTTCGGCCAGCATCCTGGTCACGCCTGCGGATGGATTCATCGTCACCACGGAGCGGGAGGACGGCGCCTACACGATCGACGTGGTGACCCGGGCGCCGCCCGAGGCCGCCAAGTCCAAGGCCGTCGAGGTGCCCGGCCCGGCCGCGTCCGAGCCGGGCGCCGCCAAGCCGACCGCGCCCATCCCGGTTCCCGCCCGGAAGGCCGAGGCCCCGGCCGTCCCGGATGCTGCCCCCGAATCGCCGCCGAAGCGCAAGGCGGGCGCCGGCCTGGTCTTCCCGTTCCAGACCCTGCCGCCTGCGGCCCTGTTCGAGCGCGGCGGCGTGGCCACGCTGGTGTTCGAGACCGCCGAGCCCGTGACCGTGCCGCCGAGCGCCCAGGGCCTCGCGCCGGTGGGAGCGCCGGAGCGGACCGGGGCGGTCACCGTCCTGCGCTTCGCGGTACCGCCGGGCCGGCTGGTGGATCTGGCCGCCGTCACCACCGGGGCCGGCTCCGCCTGGGAGCTGTCGGCGGGCGATGCCCTGAGCCCGAGCGACAGCCTCGATCCGGTCCGCAAGCCGGACCCGACCGGCCGGATCACCGTCGCGCTGGCGCTCCCCCGGGCCGGATCGGCGACCTGGCTCGATCGTGACGGCGAGCGCATCGTCGTGGTCACCTCGGCGGCGCAGCGCGCCATCGGCAATCCGAAGAGCCGCCGTTTCGTGGATTTCGAGATCCTGCCGAGCCGGCACGGCGTCGCGGTGCTCGCGGGTGCCGACGATCTCGCGGTGCGGCCGCAGATCGACGGGGTGACGATCGGCCGGGAAGGCGGCCTTGCCGCCTCGACGGCTGTCCGCAACGCCGATCCCGCCCTGGCCGAGGCCGGCAGCCTCGCCGTCGTGCGCGAGTCCTGGGATCGGGCGCGGGCCGGGAACGTGCGCGAGACCCTGCGGACGCTGGCCAACGCCGCCGCGACGGTGCCGCCGGCCGAGCGCGGCCCGGCGCGCCTGGCGCTCGCCCGCGCCGACATCGCCAACGGCTTGGACCTCGAAGGGCTTGCGCCCCTCGAGGCGGCGGCCGCCGAGGATCCGCTGCTGGCCACCCAGCGCGACGTCGCGATCCTGCGCGGTCTGGCGCTCGCGCGCAGCGACCGAAACACCGAGGCTCTGAAGGCCCTGTCGACGCCGCAACTCGCCAGCGACCCGGAGGCCGCCCTGTGGCGGGCGATGGCGTCGGCCGGTCTCGGCGACTGGAAGGCGGCCGAGACCGGCTTCCTCAAGGCGCTGCCGGTGGCCGACGGCTACCCGTCGGACCTCGCCCAGCAGATCCGCGCCCGGGCGGCGGAATCGGCGATCGAAAACGGCGATGCCGAGACCGCCGCAGCCCGGGCGGACGACGCGCCCAACCTGCCGCCCTGGATCCGCGACCGGCTCGCCCTGGTCCGCGCCCGCGTCTCGGAGGCGACCGGCCAGACCGAGGCGGCCCTCGACGCCTATGCGCGCCTCGAACAGGTCGGTCAGCGGCCGGTGGCAGCCGAGGCGCAATTGCGCGGCACGCTCTTGGCCCGTGCCTCCGGCAAGCTCGGACCGGAGGCCGCGATCGATCGGCTGGAGCGGTTGGCCCTGACCTGGCACGGCGGTCCGACCGAAACCGGCATCTCGGTGGGCCTGGCGCAGCTCTATCTCGGCGCGGGTCGCTGGCGCGACGCCTTCACGGCCTTGCGCCGGGCCAACGCCTTCGCACCGAACGACACCGCCACGCAGGCGCTCACCCGCGAGATGCGCGCCGCCTTCGAGAATCTCTACCTCACGGACAAGGGGGACCAACTCTCCGGGGTCGACGCGGTGGCGCTGTATTTCGATTTCCGCGAGCTCGCCCCGATCGGGCGGCGCGGCGACGAGGTGGTGCGCCGCCTGGCCGACCGCCTGGTCGGGCTGGACCTCCTCGATTCGGCCGCCGACCTGCTGCAGTATCAGATCGACAACCGGCTTACCGGCCCGGCCAAGTCCGCCGTGGCGGCCCGGCTCGCCACGATCCGGCTGATGGACGACAAGCCGATGCGGGCGCTACAGGTGCTCGACGCCACCAATCTGCCCGAACTGCCCGGCGAGCTGAAGCGCGCCCGCGCCCTGGTCCGCGCCCGCGCCCTCTCGGACCTCACCCGCACCGACCTCGCTTTGGAGACCATCGAGGAGGAGAGCGGCCCCGATATCGAGCGTCTGCGCGCCGACATCTATTGGGGTGCCCGCCGCTGGCGCGAGGCCGGGGAATCGCACGAGGCGCTGCTCGGCGAGGCCTGGCGCGCCGGCCGGCCGCTGAACGAGCAGGCCCGGGCCGACGCGGTGCGCGCCGCCATCGCGTACGACCTCGCGGGCGAGGCGATCGGCCTGGAGCGGCTGAAGGCCAAGTTCTCCGAGGCGATGGCCGAGAGCCCGGACGCCCGCACCTTCGCGCTGCTCACCGGCGCCAATCCGACGAAGACCCCGGAATTCCGCGCCATCGCGGCCCGCGCCACCAAGGCCAAGACCCTGTCGGCGTTCCTGGCCGAGTACCGCAAGCGCTATCCCGAGACCGCTCTGCCCGAGCGCGGCGCGGCGGCTGCGGAGCGCCAGAGCAGCGTGGAGGCTCCGGGTACGCCGCCGGGGTGAGTGGCATCATGGTTTTGGTGATCGATCCCGATCGATTCCTCGAAACCGCGGGCGGCCGCGTCTGGACGCCGGAGCGCAACGGGGAGGCATGGCGGCTCGCCCACGCGGCGTTGGAAGAGGTGCTGGCCGCCGGTGGCGTCGACCGGGTCGTGATCGTCTGCGGCCTGCAGGGGGCGGGGAAGTCGAGCTGGATCGCTCGCCAGGATCAGGACGCCGCCCAGGTCTATGTGGACGCGGCCCTCCCCGGCGCCCGGCATCGGGCGCCGATCGTCGCCATCGCGCGCCGCTACCGCGTCCCCGTGGACGCGGTCTGGATCCGCGTTCCCCTCGTCGTCGCCCTGGAGCGGAACCGGCAGCGGCAGGGCGACAAGATCGTCCCGGAGACGAGCATCCGCTCCGTGGACCGCCTATTCGAGCCGCCGACCCGCGATGAAGGGTTTTCGGTGGTGCGGATCGTCGTGGCTTGATTCCGGGCCTCGATCGCCCCACGCCGTCATTGCAAGCGCAGCGAAGCAATCCCGTGCGGCGCGCGATCCCCGACCATGGCTGTTGCTTCGCTACGGTCGCAATGACGGTGCGGGCGACGTGAAAAAAACAGCCCTCACTGCGTCAGCCGCGCGACCTGGAGCGCCTGATCGAACATCGCGGTGAGCGAACTCTTGATGTCGTCCGGGCTGTTGGCCGTATAGAAATATCCCGGCGAGGCACAGCTTTGCAGAGGGGTCGCCAGGGTCGGGCTAAAGGCGTTCACCTTCTTGTTCTCGGCGGCGACGGTCCCGCCGTAATCCGTGAAGGTGATGATGTTGTAGGGGATGTACAGGATCGAGATCGTCGCCCCGGCCGTCTTGAGGGCCGTGCAGAGCGACGGGTCGATCTGTGCCGGCGTCGACCCGTCGAAATTCCCGGCGGCGTAGCCCGGGAAGCTCGATGGATTGCCAGGATAATAATATTTGCCGTTCTTGGTGATGGAATAGTGCTGCCCGTTCTGCATCCCGTCCGTCACCAGGAAGACGAACGGCTTGCGCGCGCCGATGCCGGAGCCGTCCCCGAACCCACCGGCATTGGTGATGGTGCTCTTCATTTGGGGCAGGACGACCTCGAAATGCGTGCCGCCGGAGCCCGTGCCGGTGCTCGGATCGCCCCCCGTCGAGAGCTGCGTCGTACCGGTATCGAGCAGCTTGGTCAGGGCCAGCGGATAGGGCACGGTGTTGGCGCAGTCGGCCGCGGTGTTCAGCGTCGCGATACTGCTGTTGATGTCGGCGAGCGTGCCCATCTGGTTGATGAACGGATACAGGCCGACGCGGTACTGGCTCGTCACCGTCGGGTTGGCGGCCCGTTGAATCAGCGAGCAGACGGCCGTGTTCAACGCATCCGAGCGCAGCTGGATCTTGCCGGCGGCCAGGGTCCAGCCGTTGTTGTTCGGGTAGTGGCAGGCGAACTGGCAACCCTGCTTGTAGTCGGAGTTCAGGTCGTTGTTCTTGGCGGCAAGCTGGGTCATCCCGGCCGTCGTCGCGGGCAGGCCCATCGAGCCCGACACGTCCAAGAGCAGGTAGAAATCGAGATAGCTCGCCAGATCCGCGGACGCCGTGACCGTATTGGCGAAGGTCGTCGTCGGCGTCCGGAAGATCTGCCCGAAATTGTTCTTCACCGTGGCGCTGTAGACGACCGTCGACCTGAGCGTTTGGCGGGTCCGGACCAGCTGCGGTGTTTGGAGCTGCACCTGCGCGAACGGCACCGTGCCGGCATTGACCGTGAAGGCGTTGGTCGCCTGGGCGATGCCGGCCGCGATGGCGTTGGCGGTGACGTTCGCCTCGCCCGGGTTGGCGGCGATATAGGCCTTGGCGGTCGCCACCGCGGCGATGGCGGCGGCATCCGCGGCCGCGTCGAGCTTGGCCTTGTCGGTAATCGCCACGCCGTAATCGACCCCGTAGCCGAGCAGGCCGACCATGGGCAGCAGGCTCAAGGCGAACAGGATCGTCACGTTGCCGGAGCGCGCGCCAGACAGGAGCGCCGCCCGGGCGACGAGGCGGCGTGCGCGGTTCAGAAACCCGGGCATTTCACGGCGATCCCATCGTTGCCGGTCGTATCGAAATTGACCAGCGCGGCGTAGCGCGGCTGCACGTACATCGAGCGGGCGATCCGCACGGCGGGGATGAACCGCGCGCCGAAGGTCGGCCGAAAATTGAAGACCACGTCGACCGCGACGATCGAGCCCGGCCCGAAGACCGAGCGCGGCAGCGTCGTCCGGTTGGGCGGGGTGGTATCGGCCGCGGGAAGCTGCGGGACCTTGCAGGGCCGATAATTGCCGCCGGTGGTCCCCGAACTCGTCCATGCGACGGCGGCCGTATAGCAGGCGCTCAGGTCGCCGCCCGTGCAATTCGACGACGTCTGGGTGAACGCGACCGCGGCGTAGGTGATGGCGATGTCCTGCCACCATTGCAAACCCTGTCGCGGCGCGTCCTTCAGCAGGTACGGGAACAGGACCAGGGTGGAATCGTAGCTGAAATGCAGGTCGGCAGCGGTGACGGTCGCCACGGTGGAGCCCGAGGGGGGCATCGCCTGGGAGATCATCTGGCTGATCGACTGGGCGATCAGCCCGACCTTGCGGCTGGCGTCGATGTACGTGACCAGCTGGATCCCGCCGAGCATCAGGATCAGCAGGACCGGCAGGATCAGGGCGAATTCGATCACCGAGGCTGCGCGCGTGTCGCCGAGGAAGCGCGTCGCCGAGGGCAAACGGTCTGCCATCAGAACAGCTCATTGCGGAACGCCGCGGTCGAGATCGCCAGGTAGGCCGGGGCGCCATTGAAGGTCGTGGCGCCGCCAAGCATCGACGCGAAGGCGGAGGGCAGGAAGGTGATCGGATAGATCACCAACAGATACTGAAACTGCCCGCGGGTGCCGAGTCTGTACTGGCCGGTGCTCGGCGTGAGCGGCGGGATGACTAGGCCGCTGAGGTCGGATCTCACGTACGCGTAGTAACCGCCGGGCGACGTTCCGGTCGGAACCACGGACAGGTTGACGACGAGATTGCTGCATTTCAACGCCGCCGGCAGGTGGCTGCACAGCGAAGCCTTGAACCCGGCTTGATCGAGGGCATTCCTCTGGGCCGCGCCGGTGAGGATCTGCCGGGCCGCCCGTGTCGTAGCATAATCGAGAGATTGATTTATATACAGGATCGTGCCGACTGTCATGATCAGTAAAACTGTAAGAATAGACAGTATCGAGACGAGCGCGAATTCGACCGCTGCGGCCCCTTTCCGATCGCGAACAAAAGCGTGCATGAAAAACATGCGCCCTGCTAGCGAGAGATTACTAAATCCAAGTTAAAAACGTCTTCAGGACTCTAGAGACTTAACTTGGTGAATCTAGGGGCGTAACCAGTCTGATCGGCTCAGGCGGGTGCCTCTAGGCCATCGTCTCACTGCGCATTCTTTCGACGCATCTCTGGGCACTTCGGCGGGGGGCGCTTTCGAGCATGTTTTGAGCGCGTCGACTTGGGGCCCGCCCCGCGATCCTTGCCCAGTCTGCACTTCGGCGATGCCCTATCCGCCGTAGCTCTGGACCAGCGATCCGGCCACCAGGGTCCAGCCATCGACCAGCACGAAGAAGATGAGCTTGAAGGGCAGAGCGACGGTGGCGGGCGGCACCATCATCATGCCCACCGCCATCAGCACCGAGGCGACCACGAGGTCGATGATCAGGAACGGGATGAACAGCAGGAACCCGATCTCGAAGGCGCGGCGCAGCTCCGAGATCATGAAGGCCGGGGTCACGATCTCCAGACCGACATCCTCGGGGCCCTTCGGCACCGGCACCTTGGCGAGATCGAGGAACAGCTTCAGGTCTTTCTCGCGCACGTTCTTCAGCATGAACGTCTTGAACGGCGCCGAGGCCCGCTCGAAAGCCTGCGCCTGGGTGATCCGCCCGGCCACCAGAGGCTCGATCCCGGCGCTGTAGGCGGCGCGCCCGGTGGGGGCCATCACGAAGGCGGTGAGGAACAGCGCCAGGCTGACGATCACCGCGGTCGGCGGCGCCGTCTGGGTACCCAGCGCCGAGCGCAGGATCGACAGCACGACGACGATCCGGGTGAAGGCGGTGGCCATCACCAGGACCGAGGGCGCCACCGCCAGGACGGTGATCAGCGCGACGAGCTGGAGTGCCCGCTCGGTGGTGCCGCCCGCGCCGAGATCGACGCTGAGGCTCTGGGCCAGGGCCGGTCCGGCGGCCAGCGAAGCGCCGGCCAGCCCGGCGAGGATCGAGACGCGGATTCTTGAGACTGAACGCGGTTTCGCGCCGCCGGTCGGGGCGTCGGCCTTCGAGGTCACGGGCATCGCGGTCACAGGCGGTCTCAGGTGGGGGTGGCCGGGCGCACGCCCGTGCGTCGCGCCTCGAGGTTCTGCCAGATCAGCAGTGCCGGCAGCCCGAGCACGACATCGGGGATCCGGCGGGCGAGGGAGAGCGCGATCGCAGTGCCGGCATCGATTCCGAACAGGCCGCAGACCAGGACGAGGCCGCCTTCCTGTACGCCGAGCCCGCTTGGAACCAGGAAGGCCGCGGCCTTGATCGCCTGGCTGAGCGCCTCGATCACCAGGACCTCGGACAGGCTGATGTTGTCGACGCCGATGCAGGTCAGCACGACCGCCACCTCGGCGGCGCCGAGCAGCCAGGCCAGGGCATGGAGGGCGAAGGATTGGGCCAGACGGCCGCGCCGCTCTGCCGCCCAGACCGTGTCGAGCGCCCCCTGGATCCGTGGGGCCGGCTCGGGACGTGCTTCGGTCTCGCGCACGAATCGCCGGCCCAGAGCCGCGACGCGATCTTCGAGCACGCGCACGATCCCGGTACGCTGAAGCGCGAAGAAGGCCGCCACCGCGAGTCCCGCCACCGCGAGAGTCCGCAGCGTCCAATGCGCCAGCTCGGCGGCGGCCGGACCCTCGACTTGGCTCAGCAGGCCGGCGCCGAGCCCGGCAAACAGCGCCAGCGTGCCGACCTGGAACAGCATGTCGGCCAGCACGGAGGCCGCCGCCAGGGTGCCGGTCACGCCCCAGAAGGTCAGGAGCCGGGCGCCGAGCACGTCGCCGCCGACCGAGGCCACCGGCAGCAGCACGTTGATGCCCTCGCGCACGAAGCGCAAAATCAGGCAGGCCGAGGCCGGGGCGGGCGACAGGCCGTCCAAGATGCGCGCCCAGGCGAGGCCGCAGACCACCACGACCAGCGCCCGGACCAGCGTGACGCCGGCAAAGCCCACGAATCCGATCCGTCCGAACGCCGCGGCCACTGCGGAGAGATCGTTGGTCGCCACGAGCCAGATCGCGAGGCCGAGGCCGATCAAGGTGCCGATCAGGGGCAGCCGACGCAGCACGGCGAGGCCGATGCGCCGCATCGGGGAGGCGCGGTCGCCGCTCACGGCCGGACCGTGGGGGATGTGCGCCGAATGGCGGGCAAAGGGGAGCGCTCCAGGTTGCGCCAGTCAAGCATCCGGCGGCGATTCGGCAGGTGGCACCGCCGCTAGGGGGGTATTGGGGCCGAATTCGGGGGCGCGCCGCCGCGGCAGCACGGGGCGGAGCACGGCCGCGAGGGCGTCCTGAGGCGCTGCCTCGGGATCGAGCAGGACGATGCGGCCCTCTGCCAGGCTCGCGCCTGTGGCCACCGCCACCGCGCGTTTCGGACACGGCCCGAGGCAGCCCGACTCGACGATGCAGAGTTTGGTCCGCCCGGTGAGCGCGCCATCCTTGACGGCCTGCTTGGCGGCCCCCTTCAGCAGCGCCCGCACTGCGCGCGGCCGCAGGCCCTGGCGCTTGGCGCATTTGGAGCACACCACCACGACCTCCGCGAGCTTGGTCTTGGCAGACTTCGTCAGGGCCGGGCGGCCGGCGGGGCGGTCTCCGGGTCCGGGGGCGACAGGGGGGCGTGTCATCATCGGGAGATTGTACGGCGCGATACCGGGGCCGGCTACGTTGCCCGTCGCCGCGGTGCGGCGGCGCCGGGGGGCGGTGCCTTAAAAAGGGCCGAAAAGAACGGGATTCCGATCGCTGCGCACGGGCCGTCCTCCGGCCGGTTTCGCGGTGGCGGATCCGGCGCAGACCCAGGAACAGTGAGCGGATGAGCTTCGACGACGTCAAGGACGACACGCGCGAAAGCGAACTCGTGACGTTCGCCCCATCGACGATGACCGAGCTGCGCCACGGCGCGGAGACGATCCGTCCGGTGCCGGAGAAGCGCGGCGCCCGGGCCCTGGTGGCCGCGGCGCGGGAGCGCCTCGACTGGACCCGTCTGCCCGGCCTCGGCCGGCGCCGGGAGGACACGTCGAGCTACGGGGCGCGGGTCATTCGCCGCGTCGGCCTGTTCGTGCTGCTGCCGACCCTGGTGGTCGGCCTGTACCTGTTCGTCTTCGCATCCAATCAGTACATTGCCGAGGCGCAGTTCACGGTGCGCGGCAACGTCGAGCCGATGGAGAATATTTCCCTCGGCCAGTACACGAACCTGATTCAGAAGCACAACAGCCAGGACAGTTTCATCGTCCGCGACTTCATCGAGAGCCAGACGCTGGTCGAGGCCCTGGAGAAGAGCATCGGCATCTCGAAGATGTTCTCCCGGCCCGAGGCGGATTTCTGGGCCCGGTTCGATCCGAGCGACCCGATCGAGGACCTCACCAAGTATTGGCGCAAGCACGTCGATGCGCATATCGACTCGATCTCGGGCGTGATCCGCCTGTCGGTGCGCGCCTTCACTCCGCAGGACGCCCTGACCATCGCCCGCGAGGTGGTGAGCCGATCCGAGGCGCTGATCAACGACATCTCGAAGCGCGCCCAGGCCGACATGGTCAAGCAGGCGCAGGCGGACGCGACGGTGGCGCAGGAGCGCCTGAGCAAGGCCCATCTCGCGCTGCAGAGCTTCCGCAACCAGTGGGGCGTGATCGACCCGATCAAGACCGCCGAGGGAACGCTGACCACGCTCACGCTTCTGCGCAAGGAGAAGCTCAAGCTCGAGACCGATCTTCAGGTCCTGCGCGGCTCGAACCTGGATGAGCGCTCGCGCTCGATCCAGACGCTGGCCTCCAACGTCGCGGCCATCGACCAGCAGATGAAGGTTCTGCAGGACGAGCTGACCAATGCCGGACGGGCCGCGGGCGGCGGCACCAACCTGACCGAGGCGCTGCTCCAGTACGAGGGCCTATTGGTCGAGCGGACCATCGCCGAGAAGCTCGAGGAATCGGCGAACATGCTGCTGGACCGGGCCCGGATCTCGGCGAGCAAGCAGCACATCTTCCTGGCCACCTTCGTGCCGCCGGTGCTGCCGACAGACAGCCTCTATCCCGAGCGGGGCCATAGCCTGATCGTGGCGTTCTTCTGCTTCTTCGTGCTCTGGAGCTCGTCCTCGCTCCTGATCGCCGGCATCCGCGACCAGCGGATGTGAGCCGGCACCGCGGGGTCTGGATCCCGCGGCGTACGGTCTGTAGAGGGGAGACGGCCCGGCATCCCGGGCCTCCCCCGATCGATGAGCGAAGTCTAACGGTCCATGTCGGATTTCTCCGATCTCGTCGCGAAGGCGATCCAGCCCTCGATGAACCGGGCGGAGCGCGAGGCGGTCTACACGGTCGTGCGGCAGGCCGTGCTACGCCTGCAGGAGCGCGAAGCGCTGCCCCCGGACGACGCGCGCGTCGCGCTTCAGCGCCACCTCGTCGAAGAGACGATCCGCGACGTCGAGGGCGACGTCGCCCGCTACGAATCCCTGCGCAAGCTCGACGCCGCCTTCGCGGCCCAGAACGAGGCCAACAAGGCCGCGCGCGAGGGGCGGTGACGGGGCCGCGGCTCGGAACGTTCTGCTCGTTTCGTCATCGCGAGCGCAGCGAAGCGACCCAGGGTGGCGCGCGATCCCCGGAGGTGGCGTTTCCCTAGGTTGCTTCGCTGCGCTCGCAATGACGGTGATAGCCGCTGCAAGCCCTCCTGATATCCTGCCCTACCCGTAGGCCGCGCTCGCCCGGACGGCGCCGGGCTCGGCCACGTCGAGACCGGCCGAGACGTACTCGTTGAGCTTGTTGCGCAGCGTGCGGATCGAGATGCCGAGGATCTTGGCCGCGTGGGTCCGGTTGCCGAGGCAATGGTCGAGGGTGTCGAGGATCAGGTCGCACTCGACCTGAGCCACGGTCCGGCCGACCAGGCCGCGGGTGGCGGCTTCGGCAGCCTGGACGGCACGGCCGGCCGGACCCGCCGTGGCGATCGCCTCGCCATCCGGGGACAGGATCGCGTCGGGGCCGATCTCGGGGCCGGAGGCCAGCAGCACCGCCCGGTGCAGGGTGTTCTCAAGCTCGCGCACGTTGCCGCGCCAGGGATTCTTCACCACCAGCGCCCGCGCCTCGGCGCTGAGCGGGCGGGCCGGGACGCCGTTCACCTCGGCGTATTTCCGGGCGAAGTGAGCGGCGAGCTCCAGGATGTCGGCCGGCCGGTCGCGCAGGGCCGGCAGCTTCAGCGAGACGACGTTGAGCCGGTAGAACAGGTCCTCGCGGAACGTGCCCTTGCGGACCTCCTCCATCAGGTTGCGGTTCGAGGTCGCGAGCACGCGGATGTCGACCCGCACCGGGGCGGTGCCGCCGACCCGGTCGATCACCCGCTCCTGCAGGGCGCGCAGCAGCTTCGACTGCAGGCGCACATCCATCTCGGATATCTCGTCGAGCAGCAGGGTGCCGCCATTGGCCTCTTCGAACCGGCCGATTCGCCGGGCGACCGCGCCGGTGAACGCGCCCTTCTCGTGTCCGAACAGCTCGGATTCGAGCAGGGCCTCGGGGATCGCCGCGCAATTGACCGAGACGAACGGCTTGCCGGCCCGGTTCGACTTGAGGTGGACATGGCGGGCCAGCACCTCCTTGCCGGTGCCGCTCTCGCCGGTGATCAGCACCGAAGCCTCGGAGGGGGCGACCTGCTCGGCCAGCTTGACCACCCGTTCCATCGACGGGTCACGCCAGACGAAGGCCGCGCGGTCGGAGGCGACCGCCTCCAGCACTGCGGCGATCAGCTCGGGATCGGGCGGGAGCGGGATGTACTCCTTGGCTCCGGCCCGAATCGCCGCGACCGCGGTCTGGGCGTCGGCCGAGACGCCGCAGGCCACGACCGGGGTGCGGATGCGCTCGGCCTCCAGGGCGTCGACGAGGTCGCGCACCGCCAGCGACACGTCGATCATGATCAGGTCGGCGCCCTTGGCGCGCAGGACGTTGAGGCCCTGCGGGATCGCGTCCGCCTGCGTCACCGAGGCGCCGCGCCGCATCGCGATCTTGGAGGCGGTGATCAGCTCGCCGTTGAGCCGCCCGATCATCAGGAGCCGCATGGTTCGTCCCTCTCAAATGTCGTGGCGTGAGGTGCAAGCCGCCTCGCAAGGCGGCGGTCTCCCGCGCAAAGTCCCAAAACAATCATTCGCCCTTGACGATCTCGGTCATCGTCACCCCGAGCCGGTCCTCGACGAGGACGACCTCGCCGCGGGCGACGAGCCGGTTGTTGACGAACACGTCGATCGCCTCGCCGACCTTCCGGTCGAGTTCGAGCACCGCGCCGGGGGCGAGCCGGAGCAGGTCGCCGATCGGCATCCGCGAGGAGCCGAGCACCGCCGAGACCATCACGGGCACGTCGAACAGCTGCTCCAGGTCGGCGGCCGTCTTCGGGGTGGTGGGCGTGTCGCGGATCGAGCCCGCGGCGTAGTCGGGATCGGTGTCGCCGAGCTGGGGCAGGCTGAAATCGTCGGACATCCGGGCTCCTTAGGCGGTCGGGGGCAGGCCGAGGGCGTCGGCGACGGCGGCCTCGATGCGGGCGCGCTCCCGCACGATGCCGCCGTCGGCCCATTCGATGCGGGCATCGCCCGCCTGCATGTCGGGGTCGCCCAGCACGACGAGGCGGCCCTCGTAGCCGCGCTCCCGAGCGAGCTTCTTCACCAGCGCCTCGGCGTCCTCGACGAGGCCGTCATGCACGCGCACCACGAGATGCGGCACGCCGCGCAGGTGCTGGAGCGCCGTGCGGGCGGCCTCGCCGATGCTGGCCAGCGGGGCGGCGTCGAGGGCGTCGCCGGCGACCTTCCGGGCGATCAGGACCGCAACCTCGACCGCCTGCGCCTCGCGCGCGGCATCATGGGCGTCGGCCCGGGCGAGGAGCGCGGTGGCGGCCTGGGCCAGGTGGCTCAGGGCGGTGGCGAGCCGGCCCTGGATCTGGGCCTCGGCCTGGATCAGGCCCTCCTGCACGCCGCTCGCATGGGCCTCCATCTCCGCGCGGGCCGCCGCCTCGGCGGCGCGCTGGGCCGCCGCGCTCGGGCGCGGGCTGCGGAAGTCGGTCTCGAAGAGGAACGGCTTCGCGGTCCGGGGCGACGAGGCGTTCAATAGACCAGCTCCTCCTCGGCGCTGTTCTTGGCGATCATGATCTCGCCCTTCTCGGCGAGGTCCTTGGCGATCTCGGTCATCTTCGTTTGCGCCTCATCGACCTCCTTGAGGCGGACCGGGCCCAGCGAGGCCATCTCGTCCGTGAGGTTCTTGGCGGCGCGGGTCGACATCTGCCTCATGAAGAAGGCCCGGGTCGGCTCGTTGGCGCCCTTGAGCGCCCGACACAGGGTCTCGCCGTCGATCGAGCGCATCAGGGTCTGGACGCTGCCCGGATCGAGCTTCAGCAGGTCCTCGAAGGTGAACATCAATTCGCGGATGCGCTTGGCGGAGCCGCGATTGGCCTGATCGAGGGCGGCCAGGAAGCGGCCCTCCGTCTGGCGGTCGAAGGCGTTGAACACGTCCGCCATCATCTCGTGGGCGTCGCGGCGCTGGGTCTGGGCGATGGTCGAGACGAACTCGACCCGCAGGGTCTCCTCGATGTGGCGCAGGGCCTCCTTCTGCACCGTCTCCATGCGCAGCATCCGGTTCAGGACGTCGATGGCGAATTCCTCGGGCAGGATGGTGAGCACCTTGGCGGCGTAGTCGGCCCGCACCCGGGACAGCACCACCGCCACGGTCTGCGGGTACTCGTTGCGCAGGAACGAGGCCAGGATCTCGGGATCGACCTGGGCGATCGAAGCCCAGACGCGCTTGCCCGAGGCGCCCTTGATCTCGGCCATGATCAGGGAGACCTGATCGCTGGGGAAGATCTTCAGGAGCAGCGCCTCGGTGCGCTCGAAGTTCGACGAGATGCCGCCGCTGTTGCTGAGCTTCGTGACGAACTCGATGATCAGCTTCTCGACGGTGGCGACCTCCAGCGTGCCGAGCTGGACCATCGCGTGGCTGACCTTCTTGACCTCGTCCTCCTCGAGCATCTGCCAGATGGGGGCGCCCTCGGCCTCGCCGAGCATCAGCAGCAGCGCGGCCGCGCGCTGCGGGCCGGGCATGGTCGCGAAGGCGTCGCCGCCCGCTTCCGCCAGAGAATTTGCCAGACCTGCCGCCATCGTGCGTTCCCGATCCTCGACGCGCTACTCTTCCTGGATCCAACCGCGCAGCACCTCGACCGTCTCGGTCGGGCTGGCCCGGACCATGTCGACGACGCGCTGCACGGTATCGGCCTGGATCTGGCCGTTGATCTTGGCGAACTCCATCAGCCGGGAGGTCGGGCTGTCGCGCTCGATCATGGTGACCGTGGCACCCGCGGCGGCGGCGGCCGCTGCCTCGGCGAGGGTCGCAGGCCCCGCCAGGGCGGGGGCGGCCGGCACCGGGGCCAGCACCTGCCGGACCAGCGGGCGCACCACGGTGAGGAGGACGATCAGGGTCAGCAGCGCCAGCACGGACAGCTCGGCCATGCGCAGCACGTCCTCCTTGGTCGGCGCCAGCAGCGATTGGATCAGGCTCGGCTCGCTGAACTGGGGCACGCTCGGTGCCTCGGCGAAACGCAGGTTCACCACCTCGAGCTGATCGCCGCGGGCCTTGTCCAAGCCGACCGCGCTGCGGACCAGGGCGGTGATCCGCTCGATCTCGGCCGGCGGGCGGGGGCTGTAGGTCTGCTTGCCGTCGGGGGCGGTGGCGTAGACGCCGTCGACCACCACGGCGACCGACAGGCGCTTGATCCGGCCACCTTCGGCGATCTCGGTCTTGGTGACCTTCGAGATCTCGTAATTGGTGGTCTCTTCGTTCTTGTTGGTGGCGTCCTTCGGGGCCGGAGGCTTGTCGCCGCCATTGGCGCCCGGCAGCTCGTTGCCGACCGTGACCTGGCCGTCGGCATTACCGGTGACGGCCGATTCGGTGCGCGTCTGGGCGGACCGCACGACCTTGCTCTCCGGGTCGAAGGTCTCGGAGCGGCTCTCGATCCGGTTGAGGTCCAGCTCGGCATTGACCTGAACGCGCGCCCGGCCCGGGCCGACGATGCCGGCCACCACATCCTCGATCTGGCCGCGCAGGCGGCGCTCCATCCCGAGCTGCCGGTCCTCCAAGGCGCTGGCGGCGTTGGAATCGGCATCCTTGGCGCCGTCGGCCAGCAGCCGGCCGCGCTCGTCGACGATCGAGACCCGCTCGGGCTTCAGGCCCTCCACGGCGGAGGCCGCCAGGTGGCGGATCGCCCGGACCTGTCCGGCATCGAGCTCGCCCATCAGCTTCAGAACGATGGCGGCGCTCGGGCTCTCGCGGTCGCGCTCGAACAGGCGCCGCTCCGGCAGGACCAGGTGGACGCGGGCGGCCTGGACCCGGCCGATCGCCCGGATCGAGCGGGCAAGCTCGCCCTCCAGGGCGCGCAGGTGGTTCACGTTCTGCACGAAGTTGGTGGACGAGAACGCGTCGCCCTTGTCGAAGATCTCGTAGCCGACGCCGCCCTGGACCGGCAGGCCCTTGCCGGCGAGGTCCATGCGCAGGCGGGGGAGGTCGGCCCGGGGCGCCATGATGGTCTGGCCGGTATCGCCCCTCGATTCGTAGCGGATGCCGCGGCTGTCGAGCTCGCGGATCACGGCGGCCGAATCCTGCATCGACAGGTCGGAGAACAGCACGCCCATGTCGGGGCGCGACACCCGCAGGATGATGAAGGCGAAGAAGCCGATGAGGGTCAGCGTCACCGCCGCCATGGCGGCGATCCGGGCCGGTCCAAGCTTCGAGACGAGATCGAGAACCGGCTTCACGGGATGGTTCGCTGCACTCTAACGCTGGCGGAGCCCGACGGCCCGCCCGGCAGAAATTGCCCAGCCCCTGGTTAGCGAGGCGTTAATGCCGGGGGCCGTACGGGCGTTAAACAGGCCCCCGGAACGAAACGAAGCCGCATCCGGGGTTCGGAGGCGGCTTCGGAACGGGTCTTTGCGGGGCACGGACCGCCTGGAGCGCGATCCCGGTTCAGTGCCGGTAGTGCTGGATCCGGGTCGTCCGCAGTCCGGCCAGGCCGTGCTGGTCGATGGAGAACTGCCAGCTCAGGAATTCCTCGGTGGTCAAGGTGTAGCGCTTGCACGCCTCCTCGAGACTGAGGAGGCCACCGCGCACGGCGGCTACGACCTCTGCCTTGCGCCGGATCACCCAACGGCGGGTGCTCGGCGGCGGAAGATCCGCGATGGTCAGAGGACTGCCGTCTGGCCCGATCACGTATTTGACTCTCGGGCGGCTGGGTTCGGTCATGATACGCTCTACACTCGACTGACCTGTCGAGCGTTGAAGGTACTTGCGTCCGCTTAAGAGATGTTGAAGCGGATCACTCGGATATGATTCGTCAGGAGCCACTTGTGGACAACCCTATGCTTTGGACGCTGCTGAGCGGAACTTTCTGAGAGCCGATCATCAGGACCGGCGCCGTGCCGCTGAGGTCGACCGAGTCCACCGTCCCGTTCAGCTGGGTGTCCACGGCCACGTTCGTCCCGGTGGCGTCGGAGGCCGAAACCTTGATCGCGTAGGTGCCGTCCGGTGCGGTCAGTCCTGCCGACGTCTTGCCGTTCCAGGAATAGGTTTGACTGCCGGCGGTGAGCGACGTGCTCTGTGTCGCCACGACGTTGTTCTTGGAATCGAGGATCGTCACCACCGCCTTGGAGGCCGCCCGGGCCGGGGTCAGCGTCCAGGATGCCGAGCCGTTGGAGAGCTGGGACGAGCTGCCGTCCGCCGTGATGCTCTTGCCGATATAGCTCGTGGCCGAGGCGGAGCTCGCCGATTTCGAGGCGGTCAGGATGCTGTCGAGGCGATCATTGGATTTGAGCTGCTGCTCGACGCCCGCGAACTGGACCAGCTGCTGGGTGAACTGGTTCGTGTCCATTGGGTCGAGCGGATTCTGGTTCTTGAGCTGCGTGGTGAGCAGCGTCAGGAACTGCGTGAAGTTGCTGGCGATCTCGCTGGCGTTGCCGGTCGCGGTGCCGCTCGACGCTGTGGATGACGTGTTGGTAACGCTGGATATGCCGGAGGTCATGCGGCTCGCTCCCGTGGCGCGTCGGGGCGAAACGCCGGGACGCGGGATGTTTCGATGTGGTCGCGCATCGCGCTAGATCCGGATGTCGAGGCCGCCGTAGCCGCGCAGCCAGCGCGTCGGGACGGTCTCCTGGGTCGCCTCGGCCCGATCCTGCGCCCAGGCGGCTTGGCCGCCCCGGGGCGCCTCGCCCTGGCCGCCGCCCGCGCCGCCCTGTGCGTTGCCGTCGCTGCGCAGGGACAGGTTGAGGCCGCCCGCGGACGGATCGAGCCCGGCCTGGGACAGGGCCTGCTGCAACTGGCCGGCATCGCGCTGGAGCATGGCCAGCGTCTCGGGCCGCTCGACCACGAGGTGGGTCGTCACCGTGCCGCGGGCCTTGTCGATCGCGAGCTTCACGTCGATCCGCCCGAGCTCGGCCGGATCGAGCCGGATCTGGAACTCGCTCGATCCGGCGAGCGAGCGCAGCCCGATGGTCATCGGCACCTGGCCGATCGGCACCGGCGGATCCACCGGGGCCTGCGCCGGGGTCGGGGTCGGCGCGGCGGCCTGCGTCGCCCCGGTCGTCGCCCCGGCCACCTGCGGGGCGAGGGGGGACAGATCCGGACCGCCCTGGGGGAGGGCGGGTGTGGCGAGCGGTGCCTGCAGGCCGGCGGCTGTGCCCTGGCCGCCGTCCTGGCCGGCATCGGCCAAGGCGGTCAAGAAGTCCTGGCCGGCGGACGCGCCCGAAGGCGCTTCCCTTCCCGCAGCTTCGCCCGCACCGGGTTTCACGGCCTCGACCGGGCTGGCGCCCTGGCCCGCCGCCGGCAGCGCCGTCGACCCGGTAAGGGTTTTGGCCCCCGACACGTTGGGGCCGGGTTTCGCAAGGGCTGCATCCGCCCGGGCGCCCGCCGCCTGCGACGGCCCCGTCGCCGAACTCGCAAGCCCGGTGCCGGCGCTGCCCGAGCCGACCGCTCCGGTCGCCGGGACCTCCGCGGCCTCGCCACCGGCCGCGGCGCCGCCGGCCAGGAGGGGGGCGCCCTTGATCAGCTCGGCCACCAGCGCCTGAACCGGTCCCGGCACGGTCGGGCTCGCCGGCTGAGGGGGGGCCTGTGGCGGTACCTCGCTCGGCGCCGTCTCGGCCTGCGCGGCTCCGGTCGCCGGGGGATCGGCTGTTGCCGGGTCAGTCTGGGCGTCGGTGGCCGTTGGCGCGTCCGATGTGGTCTCCGGCGCGGGCGTGGCGCCCGTGTCGGAGGCCGGCTGCGCCTTCGGATCCGTATCCCGGCTCGCTCCGGCCGAGACGGGATCCGACGCTGTCGCCGTGGCCCGAGCGTCGGCGCGAGCCATCGGTTTGGCCGCCCCCGTATCTGCAGGCGCCGTCTTCTGAGCCGGCGCGGGAGGCTCCGGCGGCTTCGGGAGATGGCTGGGTCTGGGCTCCGGCCGGGCGGCGGCGCGCGCTTTGGCGGTATCGACCGCATCCCGGGCGCGCTCCGTGGCCGTCCGGGCGGCGTCGGCCTGGCCACGCTGAATCGCGTCACGGGCGCGGCTCGCCGCCGCGTCATCGCGGACCTGCGCCGCGCTCAGGGCCGCACCGAACCGATCCTGCGACGAGTCGCCGGCCCGGGCGGCAACGCCCGCCGCATCCCAGCTCGATCGCGCGTTCGACGCCGTGCGGCCGGATGGAATCCACCCGGTGACATCCAACCGATCCGCTGCACCGCTCGCCATGCTGGGCTCCTCTGAATGGGATCGAGCAAGGGTCAGGCCATTGGTGCTGTCGGATAAGCAGCTGATCGATATAGGTTTTTACCGCGACGCTGCCGATTGCAGGGGCGTGCCCGGGTCTGAAGCTGCCGCACGCCCGGCAGCATTTGCCGGGTCGGGCAGGCCGGAGGGATACCCGCGACGCCCTCCGCCGCTGCGGGCGAGCAGATTCACATATCGGCTTCGTTCTTTGACAACCTTCTGAAACGCAACGCGTTTCCCCGCCCCACAAGGGGGAGAAGCGCGCGTCGTGCCTCTCCGAGGACGATGCATGAATCCGCTAGCCGCTGCGGGGGAGGGTGGCCCCGAAGGGGGTCGGGACAGGGGAGCGACGGTGCAGAATACGGCTGTGATCGTCACGTCCGCTCTGCCTCATTCGGACGTCTTTCGAACCGCCGTCCATGCCGCTGCGGGTCGCGCGGCCCACGCCCCGCACCGAGCACGCGCAAACCGGCTCACCCCGGTCAAACAAACCCCGCCCTGGAAAGCCGACCCGAGTCCCGCTATAGACGGACCGTGCAGCCGTGACGCCTTTCAGCCGGCGGCGGCGGACCCCTGTGATGAACGCCCTCGACCTTCCCAAGCCAGCCCACGAGACGCGCGTCGTCGTCGCCATGTCGGGCGGCGTCGATTCCTCCGTGGTCGCGGGGCTTCTGAAGCGGCAGGGCTTCGACGTGGTCGGCGTCACGCTCCAGCTCTACGATCATGGCGCCGCGACCCATCGCAAGGGCGCCTGCTGCGCCGGCCAGGACATCAACGACGCGCGGGCGGCCGCCGAGCATCTCGGCATCCCGCATTACGTCCTCGATTACGAAGACCGGTTCCGTGACGCGGTGATCGAGAAATTCGCCGAGAGCTACCTCGCGGGCGAGACGCCGATTCCCTGCGTCGAGTGCAATCGCACGGTGAAGTTCCGCGATCTTCTCGGCCTCGCCCGGGATCTCGACGCCGACGCCCTGGCCACCGGCCATTATGTGGCGAGCCGCGCCTTGTCGGGCGGCGGCCGGGCGCTGCACCGCGCCCTCGATCCGGCCCGGGACCAGAGCTACTTCCTCTACGCGACGACGGCCGAGCAGCTCGCCTTCCTGCGCTTTCCCCTGGGCGAGATGTCGAAGACCGAGACCCGGGCGCTCGCCAAGGATCTCGGCCTGTCGCTCGCCGAGAAGCCGGACAGCCAGGACATCTGCTTCGTGCCGCAGGGCCGCTACAGTGATGTGATCGCCCGCCTGCGCCCGGATGCGGCCCGGCCCGGCGAGATCGTCGACCTCGCCGGCCACGTCCTCGGCCGGCACGAGGGCATCGTCCACTATACGGTCGGCCAGCGCCGGGGCCTCGGCGTGGCGGGCTCCGAACCGCTCTACGTCGTGCGCCTGGAGCCGGATACCGCCCGGGTGGTGGTCGGACCGCGCACCGCCCTGGCGACGACGCGGATCCGCCTCTCGGACCTCAACTGGCTGGGCGAGGACCCGGCCGAGTCGGTGTGCGACCTGCCCGTGGCGGTCCGGGTCCGCTCGACCCGGCCGCCGCGTCCGGCGACGCTCACCATCGGGCCGGACGGCACCGCCGAGGTGGTGCTGGCCGAGCCCGAGGATGGCGTATCGCCGGGCCAGGCCTGTGCGATCTACGGCGACGACGGCCCCCGCGCCCGGGTGCTGGGCGGCGGCACCATACGCAGGGTCGATGCGTTGTCGGCCCGGCCCCGCGAAGCGGCCTGATCTCAATCTCTGGATAATCTGAACGATGCTGAGCGAGCCGCAGATGGCCGGGCCGAGCACGGCCCTGATGCGTAAGGCCTATGCCCGCTGGGCCCCCGTCTATGACGTGGTCTACGACAAGCTCACCGAGCCGGCGGCCCGCGCTGCGGTGGAGGCCGCGGCCGAGCACGGCCCGCGGATCCTGGAGGCCGGCGTCGGCACCGGGCTGGCGCTCGGCTATTACCCCAAGGCGAGCTTCGTCTGCGGAGTCGACCTCTCGGAGGACATGCTCAAGCGCGCCCGCGCCAAGGTGAAGCGCCGGAACCTCGCCCACGTGAAGGGCCTGCAGGTGATGGATGTCTGCCACCTCGGCTACGCCGATGCGAGCTTCGACGCAGTGGTGGCGCAGTTCCTGATCACCCTGGTGCCCGATCCCGAGGCCGCGATGTCGGAGTTCCTGCGGGTGGTCCGCCCCGGCGGCGGCATCGTGCTCGCCAACCATTTCGGCCAGAGCGACGGTCCCCTGGCCCGGGTCGAGGAGGTCGTGGCGCCGCTCTGCACCAAGATCGGCTGGTCGTCGGACTTCAAGGCGACCCGGATCGAGGCCTGGGCCCGGCGCAACGGCGTCGAGGTGTTGGGCCTGAAGCCGACCTTCCCGGGCGGTTTCTTCAAGATCCTGCGGATGCGCAAGCCCGGGTGAGTGAGGCCGGGCGCGCGTCCGTCCCCGAGGGACGCTGGAAGCGGCTGCGGCGGTGGCTGCCGCTGATCCTGCTCCTCGGCATCTCCGCGGTCGTGCTGGTCTCCGGGGTCGCGCAGCTGCTGAGCCTCGACCGGCTGCTCGCGTCGCGGGCCTGGCTGCACGGCTTCGTCGAAGCCGGCTACGGGCGTGCCCTTGTGGTGGCCTACCTGGTCTACGTCGCCTCCGTTGTCGTCTCGGTGCCGGCCACGCTGATCCTGACCATGATCTGCGGCTTCCTGTTCGGGATCGTCCCGGGGGCGCTGACCGCGGTCTGCGCCGCCACCACGGGGGCGGCGATCGTTTTCGCCATCGGCAAAGGCCCCGGTGCCGATCTGCTGCGGCGAGTGGGCGGGACGCGTCTCGCGGCGTTCACGGAGGGGTTCCGGCGCGACGCCTTCGGGTACATCGTGGTGATGCGGTTGCTGCCGCTGTTCCCGTTCTGGATGACCAACCTCGCCCCCGCCGCCTGCGGGGTGAAGATGCGGGTCTTCGTGCTGGCGACCTTCCTGGGTCTGCTGCCGGGGGCCCTGGTCTACGCGACCACCGGGGCGGGGATCGACGACGTGGTCGCCGCGCACGAGACCGCCAAGGCCGCCTGCCTGGCCTCGGGCGTGGTCGGCTGCGGCGACGCCCTGACCCTGCGGGCGCTGATCACGCCCAAGATGGTGGCGGGGCTGGCGATGCTCGCCGTGTTCGCGCTGGGGAGCGTGTTCCTGAGCCGGCGGCTACGGCGAGCCTGATCGGGCTACGGTCGGAGCGTGCGGCGGCCCGCGTCGGCATCGCGCGCCCACCAAAGCACTGCGTCGTCGCGGTTTTGATTTTCCGCCCGCCCGTTCCCAGCTTGCAGATGTATCCGGGCGGATATCATCATCCCTGGATTGTCGCGGTCGCCTTGATGTTCTGAGTGACCCGTCGAAGATGTGTCGGCGCGTGGGTTTCACCTTTTGCGGAAGGCCGGGCTGCCGGGTATAGGGTCAAGACATCGTTCCCACGGCCACACGGATATCCGCCACTCTTGTCGTCATCGATTGACCCACTGTGTGTCGAGGAAAGCCGGCGGTCCGCATCTCTCCATGCGTACGAGCTGCTCGATGCACCGCGTGAGCAGGACTTCGACGACATTGCTCATATGGCCTCGCGGATCTGCGGGACGCCCATGGCTGTCGTGAACCTCGTTGATACGCACCGGCAATTCTTTCTGGCCGAAGTCGGGCTCGGGGTGCGCGAAACGCCCCTCGAAACCTCTTTCTGCGGTCATGCGATCCTCGAAGACGATGTCCTGGTCATTCCCGACGCCCAGCGGGATCCGCGCTTCGACGGCAATCCGCTCATTCATGGGACGCCGGGCCTGCGCTTCTACGCCGGCGCCGTGCTGAAAACCCCCGATGGCGAGGCCATCGGAACGATGTGCGTGCTCGATACCAAGCCACGCCATCTCAGCGAGCAGCAGATCGACATGCTCCGCTTCCTGGCCCGCCAGGCGATGACCCAGATGGAACTGCGGCGCTCCATCGCGACCCGTGATCGCCTTCTGGCTGAGGCCCGTGCCGCCGAGGCGCGTCGGCGGGATCTGGTGCAGGAAATGGCGCACCGGATGAAGAACCTGCTCTCCATGGTCCAGGCCATTGCGACGCAGACCCTCCGCCAATCGGCCACGATGGAGGACGGGCGTCAGGCGATCGCTCAGCGTCTGGCGGCCTTGGCCCGGGCTCAAGATATCCTCACCCAGGCGGACCACGAAGCGGCAAACGTCTGCGCGGTGGTCGCCGCCACGATCGAACCCCATCAGACCCGTGACGGCCGCATTCGTTTGGACGGTCCCGATACGCTCCTGACCTCGCAACAGGCGCTTGGGCTTTCGCTGGCCATCCATGAGCTCGCGACGAACGCCGCCAAATACGGTGCCCTGTCGAATGAGGACGGCACCATCGATGTCGCCTGGACCAGCGACGATGAGGCGTTCGTCTTCGACTGGATCGAGCGCGGTGGTCCCGCGGTTCTCGCGCCACAGCGACGGGGGTTCGGCTCGAAGCTGATCGAGCGGATCGTGGCGTCATACTTCAACGGCGAAGGTCGCATCGATTTCGCCCCGACCGGCATACAGTTCAGGCTGGTCGGAAGAGCAGACCGTGGCGCGCTGAGCTGCTAGAGCCGTTCCCGACCGCGTTACCATTGGGTTCAGCACTGAAAGCGTCAGGCAAAACGCCTTCCGCCCCGTCGTTTGGAGAGGGTGGCGTCCGGTGATCGGGCGTTGTGTGAGGTGTTCAGCGGCCCTGAGCGAACGCGTGCGTTTGCCGCAAGACCGGTCGGTCCCTGTGAAGAGGCCTGCGTCACGGTCTGGGACCCGAGGAAGGCGGATCACGGAAGCGGCCCGGCAAAGCGCGATTCGGATCTCCGCGCCCTCGCCATGACGGTGCAGCGCAGTCCGCTCCGCATTCGCGGCTGGGGACGGATTTCGTAGGTGCTCCAGGATACATGCAACTCCGGCCCCCTCGTGCTCGTATAGTGCGCACGGGAACGCACCTGCCTTCCCGCCTTCGAGATGATGGCGTCACCACCATGTCCTGCGCGAAGGCCGCACACGGCTCGAGCTTCCACGATTTCCGCGCCACCGCCGATCTCCGTTCGCGATGCCGGCCCGGAGCGTGATGGGCGTGGCCGTTGAATCCGACGCGGTCGCGGCCCCGGCGGCCGCTGGGGTGCGCGAGCTGTTCGAGCGGCGCCCGGCGCGGCTCGGCCTGTCCGGGCGGCTGTTCCTCGTCACCGTCGCCTTCGTGGTGGTGGCCGAGGTGCTGACCTACGTGCCGGCGGTGGCCAATTACCGGATCGAGTGGATGGCCGACCGGGTCGCGGCCGCGCAGGTCGCCGCCCTGGTCCTGGACGGCCGCACCGGCGAGCCGGTCTCGGAGGCGCTGGAAAGCCGGCTGCTCGCCGGGGTCAACGCCCGGGCGATCGCGGTGCGCGGCGGCGGCGCCCAGCGGCTGCTCGCCATCGAGCCGGTGCCCGAAACGGTCTCCGACACCGTCGATCTGCGCGACGTCTCCGCCCTGTCGACCATCCGGGGTGCCTGGCGGACCTTGGTCGCGCCGGACCGCGACCCGATCCGGGTGATCGGGGAGGGGGGCATCGGCTTCGACCGGGTTGAGATCCTACTCGACGAGGCGCCGTTGCGCGCCGCCATGGTCGACTACGCCTTGCGGCTGCTGGTCTCGTCGCTGATCATCGCGGCCTCCGCGGCCGGACTGGTCTTCGTGGTGCTGCAGGTGCTGATCGTGCGCCCGGTCCGGCGGCTTGCCACCAGCATCACCGCCTTTGCCGAGAATCCGGAGGATGCCGGCCGGATCATCGCGCCGTCCCGCCGCCGCGACGAGATCGGCCAGGCGGAGCTGGCCCTCGGGCGGATGCAACGGATTCTGGCCGACCAGCTTCGCCAGAAGCGGCGGCTCGCCGAGCTGGGACTCGCGGTGAGCAAGGTCAGCCACGAGCTGCGCAACCTGCTGACCGGGGCACAACTCTTGGGCGACCGGCTGGAGGATACCGCCGACCCGATGGTTCAGCGGGTGGCGCCACGGCTGGTGGCGGCCATCGCCCGGGCGATCCGGTTCTGCGAAGCGAGCCTGGCGTACGGGCGTGTCTCCGAACGCGCGCCGAAGTTAAGCGCCACGCCGTTGGCACCGCTCTTCGCCGAATTGCCGGATCTCGCCGCCCTCGCGTCGCATCCCGTGCGCGTGACCGTGAGCGCCGCCGAGTGCCAAGTGCAGGCCGATCCGGAGCAGCTCGCCCGGGCGCTGGCCAACCTGGTCCGCAACGCCGTCCAGGCGCTCGATGGCGCTGCCGTTCCAGACGCCGAGGTCCGCGTCGCCGCCCGCCGCGACGAGCCCGGCCGGGTGACCATCCTGGTGACCGACAACGGTCCCGGCCTGCCGACGCGGGCGCGGGAGAACCTGTTCTCGCCGTTCCAGGGCTCGACGCGGTCCGGCGGCACCGGGCTCGGCCTGCCGATCGCCGCCGAGCTCATCGAGATCAATGGCGGCAGCCTGACCCTCGATCCGGGGGAGGGCGGGGCCCGGTTCCGGATCGTGCTGGCGGAGGGCTGACGCGCTACTCCGCCGCGGCCAGCACCGGCTCGGCGACTCGGATGCCGAGATCCTGCAGCAGAGCGGCGTCGAAATCCTCTTCGTTGTTGGCGGTGGTGAGCAGGCGCTCGCCGTAGAAGATCGAGTTGGCTCCGGCGAGGAAGCACAGGGCCTGCGCCTCCCGGCTCAGGGCCTTGCGTCCGGCACTGAGGCGTACGCGGGCCTTGGGCATGACGATGCGGGCGGTGGCGCACATCCGCACCATGTCGAACGGATCGACCGGCGTGGCGGTGTCGCCCAGCGGGGTTCCGGGGACGGCGGCCAGCGCATTGATCGGCACGCTCTCCGGATGCGGCGCGTGGTTGGCCAACACTTGGAGCATCGCGACACGGTCGCCCACCCCCTCGCCGAGGCCGATGATCCCACCGCAACAGACGCCGATCCCGGCTTCGCGCACCCGCTCCAGGGTGTCCAGGCGATCCGCGTAGGTCCGGGTCGAGACGATCTTGTCGTAATAGTCCGGCCCGGTATCGAGATTGTGGTTGTAGGCGGTGAGCCCCGCCTCTGCCAGGCGCTCGGCCTGGCTGGCGGTCAGCATGCCCAGGGTGACGCAGGCCTCCATGCCGAGGCCACGCACGCCCCGCACCATGTCGAGGACGGAGTCGAACTCCGCCCCATCCCGCGGGCTGCGCCAAGCCGCACCCATGCAGAACCGGGTCGCGCCGTTGGCCTTGGCGGCGGCGGCTTCGGCCAGCACCGTCTCCACCGGCATCAGGCGCTGGCGCGGCAGGCCGGTGCCCTTGTGGTGGGCCGATTGCGAGCAATAACCGCAATCCTCTGGGCAGGCGCCCGTCTTGATCGAGAGCAGGCTCGCACGCTGAACGTCGCTCGGATCGTTGTACGCCCGATGCACGCCGGCGGCCCGATAGACCAGGTCGAGCAACGGCAGATCATGGATCGCGCGGATCTCGGCCACGCTCCAGTCGTGGCGGAAATCGGAGGCGTGCGGATCGGCGGCTTGGCTCATGATGTCTTCTTCAGCGGGATCGGTAGCCAAAATCAAGCGCCCTGCGGGCCGCCGTCATCCGGTGCGGCGGCGCCGCCGCGGCTCAGTGCGTCGACTCGCCGGCCGAGACCTTGGCGGTCCAGTCGTCGAAGGCGATCACCGGCTGGCGCTGCTCACCCAGGTGCTCGATGCGCAGGACCATCTCGTCGCCGGCCTTCAAATAGCGCGGCGGCTTCATGCCCAGGCCGACCCCGGGCGGGGTGCCGGTAGTGATCACGTCTCCGGGCTCCAGCAGCATGAAATGCGAGGCGTAGGCGACGAGCTGCGGCACGTCGAAAATCATGGTCGCGGTCGAGCCGGTCTGGCGGCGCTCGCCGTTCACGTCGAGGCTCATGGCGAGGTTCTTGAGGTCGGGGATGTCGTCCAGCGTCACCAGCCAGGGGCCCAGGGGCCCGAAGGTCGGCGCGCTCTTGCCCTTGGTCCAGGTCGGCCCCCGGTCCATCTGCCACTCGCGCTCGGAGACGTCGTTGCAGATGCAGGCGCCGGCCACATAGCTCAGTGCCTCGTTGGCGTGGACGTAGCTGGCGCGGCGGCCGATCACCACGGCGAGCTCGACCTCCCAGTCGGTCTTGGCCGAACCCTTGGGGATGATCACCGTGTCGTTCGGCCCGCACAGGCTGGACGGTGCCTTGTTGAAGATGATCGGCTCGCTCGGGATCGGTGAGCCGGTCTCGGCGGCGTGGTCGGCGAAGTTGAGACCGATGGTGATGACGTTGCGGGTGCCGCCGACGCAGGGGCCGAGCCGCACGTCCGGCGGCAGCTTCGGCAACGTCTCCGGATCGAGGGCGCGCAGCCGAGCGAGGGATTCGGGCGCCAGAGCCGGGCCGGCAATGTCGCGCACGATGCTGGACAGATCGCGCAAGCCCCCCTGCGCATCCACGAGACCGGGCTTCTCGTCGCCGCTCGGGCCGTGCCGGAAGAGCTTCATCGCCGCGACTCCTCATCCTTCCCTGGTACCGGTCTACGCCGGGCGCCGGGACCATGGCCGCGCATCGTCGCCGGTGCAAGCGCATCCAGGGATCGGCCGCGCTGGCGGGGTGTCGCAACTCGGCAACAGCATGGCAAAAAAGTGCCTATTCAGCTGCTGACGGATTTATTGTTCATTACTCAAACTGGATGGAAAATATCGATCTGTTCTTTGTAATATCAGATTTCAGCGCGATCACACACAATATAGATCCATCAAGATTGACGATAGATCAATGGGAGCCGCGCCACTTGGAATAGAAAACATCGTTGCGGTCGACCGGTGGAAGCCGGCACCATGCCGGCAACGGCGCCGGACCGGTACGCAAGGTCGAATCAGGGCGCGGGCAAACCAGCCGGTTCGGGGGGAGTCGATGAGCGGGACAATGCGCGCGATGGCGCTCGCAGCTTCTGTGGCGGCCTTCGGCGCCGGGGACGCCAGGGCCGGAGCGTTCGGCATCCGGGAACAGAGCACGCAGGCCCAGGGCCTGTCCTTCGCGGGTGCGGCCGCCGGCTCAGGCGGCGTCTCGTCGATGTTCTGGAATCCCGCGACCATCACGATGAACCCCGGCTTCGTCGCGGAGCAGAACCTCACCTATATCGGCCTCTCCTCCGAAATCCGGACTGCGCCCGGCACCAATCCCGGCTTCGCGGGCCTGGGCAATTCCGGCGATATCGGCCAGGGCGCCGTGGTGCCCGCGGGGGCGACCTCCTACCAGCTCAACGACCGCCTCTGGCTCGGCCTCTCGACGGGCGCGCCCTTCGGCCTTGTGACCAAGCCGAACCAGGTCTGGGCCGGCGAGGTCTACGGGCGCTCGTCCCGGATCTTCACCCTGGCGTTCAACCCGGTGATCGGGTTCAAGGTCAACGAATGGCTGTCGCTCGCCGCCGGCCCGAACATCGAGTATTTCCGGCTGACCTTGCGGCAGGCCCTGCCGATCCCCGGGATCTCGCCGACCCTGTATCCGAGCTCGTTCCTGAAGGGCGAATCCTGGGGCGTCGGCTTCACGGCGGGTGCCACCCTGACGCCCCGCGACGGGACCGTGATCGGCATCGGCTACCGCTCGTCGGTGCACCACGACATCGACGGGTCGATCGGCGTGCCGCTGGTAGCCCTGGCGCCGCTGGCCGGGCAGGTCCGCGCCAAGCTCAACACCCCGGATAAGCTCAGTGTCGGCCTGGTCCAGGCGATCTCCCCGGTCGCCCGGTTCGATCTCGGCTTCGAGTGGGATCAATGGTCCCGGCTCGGAACGGTGGGGATCGTGTCGAACCGCCTCGGCGTGCCGGTCAGCAATCTGCCGCTGAACTACAAGGACGGCTACACGTACGCGATCGGCGCCGAATACGATGCCGCGCCCAACCTGACCCTGCGGACGGGCTTCGCCTACGAATCCTCGCCGATCGATTTCCGCAATCGCTCGGTGCGCCTGCCTGACGGAGACCGCTACATCGCCTCCGTCGGTGCGAGCTACCGGTGGAACGAGCGCCTGACCCTCAACCTGGCCTATTCGCACTTCTTCCTCGACCGCTCCCGCGTGCTCGCGGGGATCGGGCGCGACTACAACGTCAGCAACATCGCGTTCGCGGGTGTGGTCGATTCGAGCGCCGACATCGTCTCGGTGGGCTTCCGCTACGTGTTCGGTGCCCCGCCCCCGGCCGCCCCGGCGCCGCTGGTGCGGAAGTATTGAGGGGCGGCTGTTCACCGCTCCCAAGGGGCGGTGTTCAGACATCACGGGATGCAACGTGGGTTCCCCTCTCCCCGCACGCGGGGAGAGGCCCGCACGGACCTTGTCGTCGATGCGGAAAGCGGAGGCGAGGCCGGAGCGGCGGTGAGGGGGGCGGCTCAGAGTGAGGAGCGCGTTCTGAACCGCCCCCTCACCCCCGGCTGCCGCCTCGCCGCGACGGCGACGAGATCGTCGCGGCCCTCTCCCCGCAAGCGGGGCGAGGGGATCACGGCTCGCACCTTCGATCAAACGCGTAGGCCGCCGTGTAACGGCCTCGAAACCCGCTCCGTCAGCCGCAAGCCACGGTCCCGACGCGATCCAATCAGGCGCGCATCCGCACATACGTCCCCGGAGCCGGGCCGAGCGATGGCAGCGCGTCGCCGCCGGGCTTTCGGGCAGGGACCCGCTCGGGGGCCTGCGCCTCGATCCACTGGAACCAGTAGGGCCACCACGAGCCCTTGGTCTCGGCCGCGGCGGCGATCCAGTCCTTCAACTCGCCCTTGACCGGGCCGCCGGTCCAGTAGCCGTATTTCGGCTTGTAGGGTGGGTTGACCACCCCGGCGATGTGGCCGGAGCCGGCCAGCACGTAATCGACCTTGCCGCCGAAGGTCTTCGAGCCCTCGAACACCGAGATCGCCGGCGCGATGTGGTCCTCCCGGGTGGCGAGGTTGAAGATGGGGACCTGCACCTTCTTCAGGTCGAGCCGGACGTTGCCCAGCACCATCCGGCCCTGGGCCAGGCTGTTCTCGAGATAGCAATTGCGCAGGTAGAACGAATGATTCGCCGCCGGCATCCGGGTGGCGTCGGAATTCCAGTACAGAAGGTCGAACGCCGAAGGCGGCTTGCCCTTGATGTAGTTGTTGACGACGTAGGACCAGATCATGTCGTCCGGCCGCAGCATGTTGAACGCGTTGGCCATGCGGGTGCCTTCCAGGTAGCCGCGCTCGGCCATGCGCGCCTCGACTTGGCGGATCTGCTCCTCGTCGGCGAAGACCTTGAGGTCGCCGGCATGGGTGAAGTCGACCTGGGTGGTCAGCAGGGTCGCGCTCTTGATCCGCCGGTTGCCCGTGGCCGCCTGCATGGCCAGCGTGACGGAGAGCAGGGTGCCGCCCACGCAATAGCCCGCCGCATGGACCTCGGTCTCGCCCGTGGCGACGCCGATCGCATCGATCGCGGCCTCGATGCCCTCGCGCATGTAGGATTCGAAGTCCTTGTCGGCGTGGCGCGCATCCGGGTTCACCCAGGAAATGCAGAACACCGTGAGGCCCTGATCGACCATCCACTTCAGGAAGCTCTTCTGGGGATTGAGATCCAGGATGTAGAACTTGTTGATCCAGGGGGGCACCATCAGGAACGGGCGCCGCAACACCGTCTCGGTGGACGGCGCGTACTGGATCAGCTCGATCAGGTCGTTGCGGAACACCACCTCGCCGGGGGTCACGGCGATGTTGCGCCCGACCTCGAACCCGCTCGTATCGGTCTGTCGGACCCGCAGCTGGCCGCCGCCGGCCTCCAGATCCTCCTCGTACATCTTGAGGCCGCGCACGAGGTTGGCGCCGCTCTCCTTCAGAGTGTGGCGGATCAATTCCGGGTTGGTCGGCAGGAAGTTCGACGGCGACAGCATGCTGGTGAGCTGGCGCAGATAGAACTGCGCCTTGTGGCGGGTATGCTCGTCGATGCCCTGCGCCTCGTCGACCAGGCCCTCGGCCCAGCGGGTCGCGATCAGGTAGCCCTGCTTGAGGAAGTCGAAATAGGGATTGGTCGACCATTCGGCGTCGCTGAAGCGCCCATCCCGGGGCTCCGGGACCGCCACGGGGTCAGCCGGCTGGCCCTGGAGGCGCAGATAGGTCGTGCCCCAGAGCGTCAGGAACGCCTGGGACAGTTTGGCCTGAGCCTCGGCGCTCCGATTCGGATCTGACATCCACGCCTCGGCGACCTGGCCCAGCGTCTTGACCGCTTCGTTGATCTCTCCGGTGGGACCATTGACCTGGGCCTCGGGTGTGAGCAGGCGGGCGGCGCTGCGCCCCAGCGCTTCCACGAACTGCCCCGCGTTGCGCGACAGGGCCTCGATATCCGGCAACGGCGGTGTGATGCCGTCCGGCATCGCGTCACTGGGCAGGGAAGTCCGAGCGGCAGCCTGGTTCGGCGCCTGCGTCCGCGGGCTCGTCACGCATGCCTCCCTGTGTGATGTTTCGGCTCGACTGGCAGTGAGCCTCGTTTCCGACAAATTAGGGAGCGAGCGAGTGGTTGCACCAGCCCGGACGCGGCTGTCGTCGAAACATCCGCGCGTTCTTCTCATACCTTTGTACCTTTGTACTCATGCGCCGCGCTTTCCCCACCCTCGCCGTGCCCACCGGTCGGCCCGCCCTGGCGATCCTGGCCCTGCTGGCGGCGCCGCTCGGCGCCTGCTCCGGGGACGCCGTGCGGACGCTCGCCACCGATGCAGGCTACGGCCCCCGGGTCGTGGCCGCGCCGGATTTCGTGACCGAGTCGCGCAGCAAGGAGCCGGCGGCCTTCATGCCGGTGGGCGTCGACGCGCCCAAGCGTGCCGTCCGGGCCAAGTCGGCCGAGGGCCAGAAGGCGCTGGAGGCCGAGCTCGAAGGCGCCCGCGGCCGCAACGAGTCCCGCGGCCGCGCTGCCGAGAGTGCCGGCCGGGGGGCGGCGGCCACGATCAAGCCGGCCCCTGCGGCGGCGCAATAGCGCGCCTGATCCGGACCGGTTTTTTGAGGGTCGGCGGCGGCGCGCAACTCTGATAGAGCGATTCGTTCGCGCGCCCGCCATGAACGAGAGACGCCAGATTCGGGACGCGCCGATGGACACGCCGATGACCGATTTCCACCGCATCAAGCGCCTGCCGCCCTACGTGTTCGAGCAGGTCAACCGGATCAAGGCCACGGCCCGAGCTCAGGGCGCCGATATCATCGACCTCGGCATGGGCAACCCGGATCTAGACGCCCCCAAGCACGTCATCGCCAAGCTGTGCGAGACGGCCGGGCGCCCGCGGACCGACCGCTACTCCGCCTCCAAGGGCATTGCCGGGCTGCGCAAGGCCCAGGCCGGCTACTACCAGCGCCGCTTCGGCGTGAGCCTCAACCCCGACACCCAGGTGGTGGCGACGCTGGGCTCGAAGGAAGGCTTCGCCAACATGGCCCAGGCGATCACCGCCCCGGGCGACGTGGTGCTGGTGCCGAACCCGAGCTACCCGATCCACGCCTTCGGCTTCCTGATGGCCGGCGGCGTGATCCGCTCGGTCCCGGCCGAGCCGACCCCGGCGATGTTCCCGGCCCTCGAGCGGGCCATGCGTCACTCGATCCCGAAGCCGGTCGCCCTGGTGGTCTGCTACCCGTCGAATCCGACGGCGTATGTGGCCGATCTCGACTTCTACCGGGACCTCGTCGCCTTCGCGAAGCAGCACGAGCTGATCCTGCTCTCGGACCTCGCCTACGCGGAGGTCTATTTCGACGGCAAGCCGCCGCCCTCGGTCCTCCAGGTCCCGGGCGCGATCGACTGCACGGTGGAGTTCACCTCCCTGTCGAAGACCTACTCCATGGCCGGCTGGCGCATGGGCTTCGCGGTGGGCAACGAGCGGCTGCTGGCGGCGCTCTCCCGGGTGAAGTCGTATCTCGATTACGGCGCCTTCACGCCGATCCAGGTCGCCGCCACCGCGGCCCTGAACGGCCCGGACGATTGCATCGACGAGATGCGGGCGACCTACCGCAAGCGGCGCGACGCGCTGGTGGAATCCTTCGGCAAGGCCGGCTGGACCATCCCGGCTCCGGCGGCCTCGATGTTCGCCTGGGTGCCGATCCCCGAGCGCTACCGGGAGATGGGCAGCCTCGAATTCTCGAAGCTGCTTCTCGAGAAGTCCGACGTGGCCGTGGCGCCCGGCATCGGCTTCGGTGAGTTCGGCGACGAATACGTCCGCATCGCCCTGGTCGAGAACGAGCAGCGGATCCGGCAGGCCGCGCGCAACATCCGCCGGTTCTTCGACGGCGGCGACAAGACCCTGCACAACGTCGTGCCGCTGGCCCGGGCCGTCTGAGGCCGGGCCGATCCGATTGTTGCCGGCGGGCGACAGGCGCCGTCAAAGGCGTCGCCGTCCCCCGCCGGCGCTTGTCAGGGCGGGCCGCCATGCGCAGGGTCGAACCCGGGGTCCTCCCGCGTCCGAGAGTTGCATGCGCCGCCTGAACCTCATCGTCGCCCTGCTGCTGGCCGCTGCGGCCTCGGCCTGCGCGCCGAACCCGATCATCGCGCGTGACCCGGTGCCGGCCCCGGGCCCGACGGATGTCTATGCCTGCGACTCGAAGCCGTTGCCGCTCAATGCCTTCATATCGGATTGCCGGCCGGTGCCGGTGAGCCCGCAGGTTGTCCTCAGGGCCCGCGGCTGAACCGACATTCCAGGTTCCGGTAACCGGTCGGCCCGCAAATGCCGGACAGGCCGCCCGCGATAAGGTAGAGTGTAGGCCTTATGCCGGCCCCGCCGGCACCGTGACGGAGCATTGCGTGAGCACCAGGACCCTGATCGCCGCCGGATTGCTCGGCCTCATCGCCCAGGGCGCCGCCGCCGAGCCGGCCTTCCCGCCGGGGATCCCCCAGCCGCGCGCCTACGTGTTCACCGCCCCCAACGGACCGACGGTCCTTCAGGCCGAGGGCTGCTGCCAGGTGATCGTGCCGCCCGGCCGCCCCGATCTCGCCGTCCCGCCGGTGCCCGTAGCCCAGGTGATGAACGGCGGCGGCTTCGGCTATAGCGGCTTCGATTATTACAACGATCAGATCACCGAAGGGCGCTTCGGAGCGCAGCGGCGCCCGAAGGAATTCGTGATCGCCCCCTCCTACATCGTGCCCCCGCGGTACTGAGCCGGACCGGCACGTCCGGGCCTCAATCCTTGTGTGGATCGTGGCCCCAGTTCATCAGCGACAACCGCCAGGGTGAGTCGGGGTCCTTCCGGGCGTCGCCGCCCTGCTTGAGATGGCGGTGGACGTAGCCCACGACCTTGCGCATCGCGGCGTAGTCGTCGTCGGTCAGGTCCGCCTTCTTCGTGTCCTTGATCGCGAGAATGCGCCGGCCCATCGCGTGGCCGGTCGACTCCGCGCCGTCCTTCTTCTGGCCGACCTCCTGGCTCGCCGCACCGTCGAGGTGCTTGCGCAGGGCGGCCGGCGTCATGTTGACGGCCTCGTTGAAGTCGCTCCACGTCGCCGCGTGATCGTCGTCCGCCATACCTGCCCGTCTCCGCGTTCCGCCGTGAACCGTGCCGGACAACGCGCCGACCGTGGGACGGCTCGCGCGCCGCCCTGCGGTCGGGCGCCGCATACGCTGGAGGCGGACGCGTCCGACCGCCGTTTACAGGGCGTCGCTCGGACGGTATCACCCCGGCCCGACCCATCACCCGAAGTCCCGAAAAACCAAATGCGCGCCGAGATCGAGCAAGCCTCGGATGCCGCCAAGCAGTCTATAGGACTGCTGAGGAGGCATCTTTGACTGGGATACTGTCGATAAACGCCTCGCGGAGCTGAACGCAGCCTCCGAGAACCCCGACCTGTGGAACGATGCCGACGCCGCGCAGAAGGTCATGCGCGAGCGCCAGCAGCTCGACGAGGCCGTCACCTCCATCCGCAAGCTGGAACGCGACCTCGAGGACGGCGCGACGCTGATCGAGCTCGGCGAGATGGAGGGCGACGAGTCCTCGATCCGCGAGGGCGAGGCCGCGATCCTGGCCGTCGAGAAGGAAGCGGCAAGCCGCCAGGTCGAGACCCTGCTGTCCGGCGAGGCCGACGGCTTCGACACCTACCTCGAAGTCCATGCCGGTGCCGGCGGCACCGAGAGCCAGGACTGGGCGAACATGCTCCAGCGCATGTATGCCCGTTGGGCCGAGCGCCGGAAGTACAAGGTCGACATCGTCGAGTGGTCGGACGGCGAAGAGGCCGGGATCAAGGGCGCCACGCTCCTGATCAAGGGCCACAACGCCTATGGCTGGCTCAAGACCGAGTCCGGCGTGCATCGGCTGGTGCGGATCTCGCCCTACGATTCCAGCGCCCGGCGGCACACCAGCTTCGCCAGCGTCTGGGTCTATCCGGTGATCGACGACCGGATCGAGATCGAGATCAAGGAATCCGATTGCCGGATCGACACCTACCGCTCGTCCGGCGCCGGCGGCCAGCACGTCAACACCACCGATTCGGCGGTGCGCATCACCCACAACCCGACCGGGATCGTGGTGGCGTGCCAGCAGGAGCGCTCCCAGCACAAGAACCGCGCCACGGCGTGGAACATGCTGCGCGCCCGGCTCTACGAGGCCGAGCTGAAGAAGCGCGAGGAGAAGGCCAGCGCCGAGGCCGCGGCCAAGACCGATATCGGCTGGGGCCACCAGATCCGGTCTTACGTGCTCCAGCCGTATCAGCTGGTGAAGGACCTGCGGACCGGCTCCCAGTCCACCGACCCGGATGCGGTGCTCGACGGCGCTCTCGATCCGTTCATGGAAGCCTCGCTGGCCCAGCGGGTCTATGGCGGTGCCGAAGAGGTCGAGGACTTGGACTGAGTTTTTCTCAGTCGAGACGGCTGCCGCATCCGCGCGCGCTTCCCTCCCCCCTCTGCGGGGGAGGGTG
>NZ_JAKSYN010000132.1:0-15024 GCF_022829565.1 Methylobacterium sp. J-001 | reverse complement strand
GTCCTAGTAGTGGAGGGTTCCTGAAGTTGCTCAGGGTCAGCCCCGCCCCGGGTCGCCGCGGGAGCCTTTTTCCGCCCCCGCCGGGCAATCTGCCGCCCGCCCTCCCGCCCGCATCCGAGCCACGCCCCGCATCGGTTCGCCGCCCGGGGCGATGGCGGCTGGGAGCCACCGACGCGGACACCGCCCCTTCCCCCGAGCCCGCCGATCAGCCCCCGGACGGACCCCCGAAGCGTGCCGCGGGATCGCGCCCGAAGCACCGAGGGACAGGTGACGGCTAATGAGCACAAAATAGGAACATTGTCAAGGGATGGGACGTGCTTTGCGCCGACGCCTGCGCAGTCTCCCAGTCGGTCC
Source organism: Methylobacterium sp. J-001 (assembly GCF_022829565.1). Taxonomy (NCBI): domain Bacteria; kingdom Pseudomonadati; phylum Pseudomonadota; class Alphaproteobacteria; order Hyphomicrobiales; family Methylobacteriaceae; genus Methylobacterium; species Methylobacterium sp. J-001. Next base: position 14,670 of record NZ_JAKSYN010000132.1, on the reverse strand, counting down.
TGGATAGCGGCGCAGCGCCTTCCGGGTCACCCCCACCGCGATCCCGTTTTGATGCGGAAGAGGGGTGCGCACTCCGCCTTTCACACGCCGATGCGTGAACGTCATCGTTCGAATGGGCGGGCGCGTCCGTCGCGGCCTAGTCCGGCCGATGGGCGACAGCCGGAGGCTCGGCAAGGGATCTGTTGAGGCGTCGACCGACATGCCATGCGGCCAAACGCGGACGGCGCGCAGCAAAACGGCCGCGGTGGCTCCTGCCCCCGCGGCCGCTTCGCTTTGCTGGATCGGTCGATCAGGTCTGCTGCTGCGTCCGGCGGGGCCGCACGGTCCAGCGCTCGAACACGCCGGCCGATTCGTCGGTCTTCGCGTCCTTCGCCTCGGCGGCGGTGGGCTCCGGATGCTGGTGGATCGCCGCGCCGAGCGCCTGGGACAGGCTCTCGATCACGTCATCAATCCGGGCGTCGCTGTGGATGCTCTCCTGCGGCGCGGGCTGCGGCGTGCTCGGCTCCTGGGCGGTCGGCACCGCGTGATGCACGGGCTCCGGGGCAGATGCCGGCTCCGGCTCGGGATGGTGCACGGGCTCCGGCGTGGCCTCGGCGACCGGCGCCGCCGGTGGCGGCTCGACGGCTTCGGGGGCCGGAGCCGGGACTGCAGCCGGGGCTGCCGCAGCAGCCGGGGTCACGATGCGCCGCATGGCGCTCATCGCGCCGTCGTCGGACGGCTCGCTGGTGCGCGCGCTGCTGCCGTAGCGGCCGAAGCCGAACCGCGGCTCGATCAGGTCGAGAACCGCGTCGAGGGCCGCGTTGCTCAGCGGCACCTCTTCGGCGGCCGGCACGCCCTGGATGGCCAGCGCCTGCCGCTCGAAGGCCGGCTCGCTGCTGACCTCGCGCCCGAACCAGTTCGGGGCCTGGAAGCCGGCGGCGTCACCATCGTTGTCGAAGGCGACGCTGATCAGGTCGAGATTGCCCGGGGTGACGTAGCGATCGATCGTGACCTCGCGGCCGCCGATGGTCAGGACGGTCCGGTCATAGGCGGCCTTGCCGGGGCAGACGTCGAGCAGCGCGTCGCCGTGGGCGCGCGGCACGTCGGTTCGCTCCTCGGCCGGGATGCCGTCCGGCCCCTTGTTCACCAGCACCAGCTGGCAGACCTGGCCGTCGACCCGCACGTAGGAACTCCGGCCCCCCTGCGCGGCGAAGTGCCCCTCGGTGATCCGGGCGCCGCCCCGCTCCTTGCGGATCAGGCGGACCAGGGATGGCGCGACCAGGAATCGGCGAATGGTGCTCATGAACTCAAAACCCCTCCCGCTTCGTCGGCGGTGCGCCGATCCGGCGGACTGCCCTCAGGGCCGCCGGCCCGGATGGATCTGCCAAGTCGAGCGCGCGCCGACGGTGTATAAGCTCGACCGCAACGCCGTATTGGCTCACACATGACCGCATCCATCGCCAATACCGGACGGCGACAACATGAGACGGTTAAGCGCTAAGCAAAATCACGACGAAATCAAGTCCGGAACCCGGCTGCGATTCGCCCGGAACCCCGCCTGTCCCCGATATCCCGTCTTTCGGTGCGGTTTTCTCAACCCAGGTTAGACCCGGGCCCGTCGCCTCAACCCGCCAGCTCGAAGTTCATTGCCGCGCCGTTCATGCAGTAGCGCAGGCCCGTCGGGGCGGGGCCGTCGTCGAAGACGTGGCCGAGATGGCCCTTGCAGCGCGCGCAATGGACCTCGGTCCGGACCATCCAATGGCTGCGGTCCACCGTCGTCTCGACAGCGCCGTCGAGGGGCTCGAAGAAGCTCGGCCAGCCGGTGCCGGACTCGAACTTGGTGCCCTGCTCGAAGAGCGGCTGTCCACAACCGACACACGTGAATGTGCCCGGCCGCTTCTCGGCAAGCAGACAGCTCGTGCCGGCGCGCTCGGTTCCGTGCTCGCGCAGCACCCGGTATTGCTCCGGTGTGAGCGACGCGCGCCACTCGGCATCGCTGCGCGTATCGGGGCTGGTGGTTGCCGTATCGGCCATGAACATCTCCCTTTTCGGCGAGAGATATAGGCATCCCGCGCAGACGCTGGCAGACCCGTCTCCCTGAAAACGGCTGCACCGGCGGCATCCTGTCGCTCACGGTCCAACGGCTATGCCGCTAGGCCGCGGCCCCCACGGTGTCGGCCATCCGGGCCCGGCGGTGTCCCATCGGCAACGGCGCGCCCGTGGTCGTGTCGCGGCCGGTCTGGTGCTCCAGCTCCGCGTTGATCTCGCCGCCGAGCAGCACGATGGTCGACGAGATCCAGATCCAGGTCATGAAGCCGATCACGGCGCCCAAAGAGCCGTAGGTTTCATTGTAGGTCCCGAAGCTCGCGACGTACCAGGAGAACAGCAGGGACGCGATCAGCCAGAGCAGCCCCGCCACGAGGCTGCCGACCCCGACCCAGCGCCAGCGGGCGTGCTCCCGGCTGGGGCCGAACCGGTAGAGCACCGAGAGCCCGGCGAGCAGCACCAGCAGCACCGCCGGCCAACGCAGGGCCGCGAGCAGCCACGCGCCCGAGCCGAGGCCGAGGAAGTTCAGCACCACCGGCACCACCACGATCGCGTTGAGCGCGATGATGATGAACACCAGGGCCCCCACCGTGAAGGTGAGCGAGCGGATGTTGAGCCAGAAGAAGTTGCGCTTCTCCTCCTCTTCGTAGACCACGTTCAGCGCATCGAACATCGCCTTCATGGCGGCGTTGGCGCTCCACAGCGACAGCAGCAGGCTGGTGAAGAAGGTGACGCTCAGGGAGCTGCTGCCCTTGGCGGCGATGCGCTTGATCTGGTCGCCGATCAGCTCGACCGCGCCTGACGGCAAGACCGCGTGCAGCTGTGCGAGGTGCTCGTTGATCGCGGTGACGTCCGCGAACAGGCCGTAGCAGGTCACCAGCGCGGCGATGGCCGGAAACAAGGACAGCAGGGTGTAGAAGGTGACCCCGGCGGCCACGGCCAGCACCCGGTCCTTGTTGAACTCCAGGTAGACCCGGACCGCGATGTCCTTCCAGCCGGCCGGCGTCATCTCGGCGGGGCTGTCGGCGGCGCGGCCGCGCTCGGGCTGCGTCGCGGCCGTGAGTTGCGCGGCGCGACCCGCGATCGAGCGCGCGCCGACATTGATCGCCTTGTCGCGCACGGACGCGGTTCCGTGGGATGGCTCGACGGACGGCTCGGGGCGTTCCGGCAGGGCCGGGGCGCGCCGCCGGGCCGGCGTCGCGGCGAGCGCCACCAGGGCCGAGCCGAGCATCAGGGTCCACAGGATCGAGCCGGTCTCCGGCTGAGGGCTCGGGCTTGGGGGCGACGCGGGCATGGCGGTACAGGAGGGCCGTCCGCGCGGAACTGCCGCGCTCGAAGGCTCAAACGTCGCCGAAGCGCGGCCGTTCCGCGCCCGATTTCGGGCACGCGGGGCGCCGACGCGCGTTGTGCATCCTATGCGCGATCAGCCCCGCCTCGGATTCTGCTGCAAGTTCGTCCTAGACGAGCCCCCCGGCACCCACGCGACCCTCAAGGCGGAGCGCGAGGCCACGCTCCACATGAATTTGACCAGCGTGACGATGGCGCATCTCGCCAAGCTGGATCCCGTCGCCCGGCGGGCGAAGCTCACAGGGATCGTCGTCCACAACCTCGATGCGCTGGCCCGGCAGATCGCCTGGGTCGGGGCCCGGCCGCCGATCGAGCGCCTGCTGCGGATGGCGAGCAACGTCCTGCCGGGCTACACCCACGCCATCGCTGGCGAGATCTACGCCGCGCCCGAGATGGAAGCCCTGGTCGCGCGCGGGCTGGCCGAGGCCGGGGCATTGGCGCGCCGGCTCGGCGTGCGCCTGAGCTTCCATCCTGGGCCGTTCTGCCTGCTGGCGAGCCGCAATCCGGCGGCCATCGCCAACGGCCTGTCGGAGCTCGATTACCATGCCGAGATCTTCGACCGCATGGGCTATGGCGGTGGCTGGCACCCCCACGGCGCCCATATCAACATCCATGTCGGCGCCGGCGACCCAGGGGTGGCGGGGTTCCGCGAGACCCTGCCCCGGGCGAGCCAGGTGGCGCGCGACCTCATCACCGTCGAGAACGACGAAAACGTCTTCGGGGTCGAGGCCGTGCTCCAGCTCGCCGACATCGTGCCGGTGGTGCTCGACCTACACCATCACTGGGTCCAGAGCGGCGGCGCCTATCTCGAGCCCGACGATCCCCACATCGCCCGGGTGCGGGATTCCTGGCGCGGGGTGCGGCCGGTGGCCCATATCAGCGTCTCCCGCGAGGCGGTCTCGGCCGAATGCGACCTGGACGCCCTGCCCGACTTCCCGGCCCTGCGCGCCGCTGGCCACGCGGTCCGGGATCTCGCCGCCCATTCCGACATGATGTGGAACCGGGCCGTGAACGACCTCGTCGCCCGCCACATGGTCTGGGCCGATTTCGAGATCGAGGCGAAGGCCAAGAACTACGCTTCGACCCAGATCGCCCGCCACATCTCCGATGCGGCCCGGGCGGGCCCGATCGCCGCGGAGTGAGGGACGGTCTCGACGGCCCTGCCGGACGGCGCTAGTCAACGCGGCATGAAGACCGCCGATTGCGACATCCTCATCGTCCCGGGGCTCGGAGGCTCGGACGAGGACCACTGGCAGGCCCGCTGGGCCGGGCGCCTCGCCACCGCGCAGGTGGTCGCCCAGGACGATTGGCACGCGCCGACCCCAGGGGCCTGGTGCGGGCGAATCACCGAGGCGGTGGCGGCCGCGACCCGGCCCGTGATCCTGATCGCCCACAGCCTCGGCGTCGTCGCCTGTGTCGCGGCGGCGCCGCGCTTCGCTCCGGGGGTGGTGCGCGGCGCCCTGTTCGTGGCCTGCCCGGATGTCGAGGAGGCGCCCGACCTGCCCGAGGCGGTGCGGGCCTTCGCGCCGATGCCCCGGGACCCCCTGCCCTTCCCGTCGCTCCTGGTCGCCAGCCGTACCGATCCGTATTGCGCCTACGATCGGGCCGACGATTTCGCCCATGCCTGGGGCGCCCTGATCGTGGATGCCGGCGAATCGGGCCACATCAACGTCGCCAGCGGCCACGGGCCGTGGCCGGAGGGGCTGATGCGCCTCGCCGGGTTCATGAAGGGGCTGTAGGCGCCCCGCCGCGCGTTAACGCGCCGTTTACCCTCGCGGCCTCCAGTGTGGGCTTGGGCGGTCCTTCGCCCCGAAGGCGCCCTCGATGGCGCCCCTGGAGAGCACCGTGACGCGTAAAGAGCTTCTGGAACGACTCGACGCGGTCCAAGCCGCCCTCGGGCCGCGGGCCCACATCAACTTCAACAGCTCGCTGTTCAACGACGTCGCGCTTCTGAAGCGCATCGAGGCGTTCGAGGCGAAGGTCGGCGAGGTCGAGAAGCCGAAGGTCGCCGACTACACCGGCAACATGTTCACGCGAATCGCCAATCGCCGCGCCGCGACGGCCGCCGCCAAGTAGCGAGGCCGGCCTATTTGGCGTCGGGCTCTGCCGCACGCAGCAGCTCGCCCGCCACATCGGCGAGTCGCGGCGGCGCCTCGCGCACGAAGGGCAGCGGCCGGCAGACATTGAGGGCGGCCAGCCCGAATCGGGCGGTCATCAGCCCGTTGAGCACGCCCTCCCCCAGCTTGGCCGAGACCCGGGCGGCAATCCCGAGCCCCAGCACCTGCTGCATCACGCTCTCGCCCACCGCCATGCCGCCGGTGATGGTGAGATGCGCCACGGCGGCCCGCGCCAGCCGCAGGAAGCCCAGGAAGCCCGGACGGCCGCCGTAGATCGCCGCGATCCGGCGCAGCAGCCGGACGGCGGCGAAGACCACGAAGGCGACATCGACGATCGCCCGCGGGCTGAGAGCGGTCACCGCCGAGACCTGCTTGGCGCTGGTCGCGATGGCGTTGCGCGCCTGCCGGTCGAGACCCGCCAGCAACTCGTGCTCGGCCAGCCCGATCCGATCGTCCACGTCGAGGATCGCGTCGGCGGCGGCGTCGATCCGGGCGCGGCCCGGCGCCAGGGATTCCCGATCGGCGTAGAAGGCGGACAGCGCCTGCACCACCGCCTGCGCGCCGGTATGGTCGCGGCTGCCGAGCGCGTCGATCGCGGATTGCCGCAGCCGCTCGATCTTGCGCTCCCGCCGCAGGCCGGCGAGCTCCCGCGCGACGATCGCCAGGAGTGCCAGCCCGGCGAGACCCAGCAGGGCGAGCGCCACCCAGCCGAGCCACGGTGCGGCCTGGAACAGGTCGGCGATCATCCGCTCGATCGACAGCCCGATCCCCAGCGAGACCAGCCCCCCGGCGGCCGAGAGGAACAGCGCCCCCCAGGGTGAGCGCCGTCGCGGCGCCACCGGCACCGCGACGCCGTCGGCCGCATCGACAATCTCGAACGGTTCCTCGACGATCCGGGCCTGCTCGGGCCGGGCCGTAAGCGGCGTGGTGGTCACCCCCGGGCCGGGCAGCGGCTCGGGATTGATCCGGAAGGCGCGGGGTTTCTGGCCTGAGGACATGGCTTACAGCCTCCAGAGAGCTTTGTTCGGTTTTGCCCTCACGGCGATGGGCTGTTGGAGCGTCAGGCGACGAATGGGGCCCGCGGTCGATCCCATGCGCCTCTCCCTCCCCCCTCTGCGGGGGAGGGTGGCCCGCGAAGCGGGTCGGGAGAGGGGAGCGCCGATTCCGGACGCGTCGCGCCGGGGGAGAGATCCCGAACCGTCGCGCTGCCCCTCTCCCGACCCGGCCTGACGGCCGGCCCACCCTCCCCCGCAGAGGGGGGAGGGATGGCGCACGCCATGGCTGGACCGGGCATCTTGTCGAGCCTCGCACAGACCGGAACGCGGTCCGCGAGCCTCATGGCCGACCAAGACAGCCACCCACCCCATCACCCGAGCCTGTCGCCGATCAGAAACTGCATGGCGCGGTCGAGGCGGATCTGCGGCAGGTGGCCGGGGCGGCCTAGGCCGTCGGGGCGGATCAGCGGCGGGCGGAAGCGGGGGAAGCGGAGCGAGCCCGGGGCGACGGCGCCCTCCAGCACGGCCTCGGCGCGGGCCGGCAGCTCGCCGGGGAACACCGCGGCCTCGCTGTTGCCGTCGAACACCTCGTCGCCCACCCTCTCCCCGGCCTCCGGCGTTCCCGCGACCGCGCGCAGGATCTCAGGCCCGTCATGCACCGTGGTCTCGCGGGTGGCGCGCACGGAGGCGAGTGCCACGGTGCCGACCCGGGCGCCCGCGGCCTCGGTCCGCCGCATGGCACGGGACACCAGCAGGCGCAGCAGCGCGTCCAGCCGGTCGTGGCTGGTCTGGTGGAGATGGTCGGCCTTGGTGGCAGCGAACAGCACCCGGTCGGCCCGGGGCGCGAACAGCTTCGACAGCACCGTGTTGCGGCCGATATTGAGGCTGAGCAGCACCGCATCCAGCGCCTCCTCCAGCTCCGCGAGGGCGGTGGCCCCGGCATCGACGGCGGCGAGCACGTCCACCAGCACGATCTGCCGATCGACCCGCTGGAAATGGTCGCGGAAGAACGGCGTGACGACCTTGGTCTTGTAGGCCTCGAAGCGCCGCTCCATCAGCCCGGCGAGGCTGTCGGGGGCGATGCTTCCGGTGAGGTTGTCCAGCGGCGCGAAGGTCAGGGCCGGGGAGCCTGCGAGGTCGCCGGGCATCAGGAAGCGCCCCGGCGGGGTCGTGGCGACCGATTCCGGTCCGGCGCGGAGCGCCGCTAGATAGGCCTTGAACGCGTCGCTGGCCCGCTCGGCCGTGACTTCGTCGAGCGGGCCGTTCGGGTCGAAGCCCTTGAGCGCCTCGAGCCAGGGCGCCGCCACGGCGGTGCGGCCCGGTCGGCGAGTCCCGTTGATGGTGGCCCGGGACCACGCGGTGTAGCTCGTCTCGATCAGCGCGAGGTCGAGCAGCCATTCGCCGGGATAATCGACCACGTCGAGCATCAGGGTCGCCGGGCCGCTGCGCCACCCGGCGGCGCGCTCGTAGGCGATCTCCAGGCGGAACTGGCTGATCCGATCGGTGGAGCGCGGCCAGCGCCGCGCCTCGGTGAGCGTCCCGAAATGCTCCTCGAAGGGGAAGCGCGGCACGTCGTCGTCCGGCTGCGGCACCAGCCGGGCGCGGCGCAGGCGGCCTTCCTGCGCGGGCGCGAAGGCGGGCAGCGCGTGCGCCTCCACCAAGTGGTGGATCAGCGCCGTGGTGAACACGGTCTTGCCCGAGCGCGCGAGCCCGGTGACCCCGAGCCGCAAGGTCGGCTGGATCAGCAGGTCGTGCGAGGCTTCGGCGAAGGCTTTGACGGCCGAGCCGGCGCGTGCGGCAAGGTCGGTCAGGGGCACGGGCGGGCTCGTCGTCTCAGGAAACAGGCCGGGCACAGGTGGCGCGGTTGGGGCGGAACCGCAAGGCTTGCGTTTATGGTGTCGCCGCGTTGGCGGCAGGCGTCAGCGGCTTCAGGCGGGCGATGGCAGCCTCGACGAGATCCGGGCCGGCCCGGAGCGTACCGAGTTCCACCGCCGACATCGCCAGCATCACCGGCGCCAGATTGGGCCGCGGCGTGCCGTCCGGCCCGAATAGGTCGAGGTCGTCGCCGGGCTTCAGCCCGACGCTGCCGCTGATCCGCGCGGCATAGGCCTGGATCCGAACCTCGTCGCCGGTGCAGAGCGGGGCCGGCAGGTGCAGGTCGAGCAGGGGCAGCCCGGCCGCGATGGCGGGCAGCAGCGCCGATTCCGCGACCAGCCGGTCCGGGGCCGGAACCCTGCGATCGAGGAGGGCCGCCGGATCCGCGGCGCCGCGGGCCAGGCTCGGCCGTGCCGGTGCCGCCGGGGACGCGATCCCGGCAGCGATGTCGGGCATCGGCTGGAGCGCCGAGACGCGGGACACGTGGGCGCGGGCCATGTGGGCGCGGGCCATGGGGGCGGCGGCCGGACGCGCGCCGGGCCGCCCGGCCATCCGGGCGAGCGGCGACCAGGGCTGCACCCGCAGGGCCTTGGCGCGGGCTCGGGGCACGCCGCCCGGCCGGTGGGAAGCCAGGAAACGGGCGCGCAGCGTCCGGCCGAGCCCCCGGGGCGCCAGGGTCGCCGTGACCGCCGGCGTCGCGACGCCCCTGCCCGCCCGGGCCGGCATCGCGACCCGGCACTCGGAGGGCGCCCAACGGCGCACGATGGCCAGCGCGGTATGCCGGTTGTAGTCGCGAAAGTAGCGGCGCAGCAGGGTCGCGGCGGCGTCCGCCCCATCCGCCATGGTGGCGAAGGCCGTGTGGCCCTCCGCATCCGCCCCGATCTCCCCCGACCAGCGGGCGGACTTGATGCACCATCCGTTGTTCAGCCGGACGCAGCGGGCGACGTAGGGCGGGTCCTCGGCGAGCCGGGCGGTCAGTGCCAGGGCCCGGGGCAGCAGGTTGACGCCGGCCTGTTCGTGCCAGTTGGAGACCGACCGGGTGGCGGGATCGAAGCGCGGGGGTGCGGCCTCGGCCGGGGCGGCTGCGACCGGCGGCGTGGCCAGGAGCGCGGCCACGCGATCCTCGACGGATGGCATCAGGCCCGCCAGCAGGATGAGCGCGTTCAGCAGCACGCGGGCGGGCCCCCGTTGTCCCGGTCATGCGAGAGCCGGCAAAGCCTCACGGGTTCAGCACCTTCAGGGCCGCCTCGTGGAGGCGCGGGTCGCCCGCCGCCACGATACGCCCGCCGCCTGCGGCCGAGCCGCCGTCCCAGGCCGTGACCCGGCCGCCGGCGCCCTCGACGATCGGGATCAGCGCGACGATGTCGTAGGGCTTCAGGCCGGCCTCGACCACGAGGTCGATCTGGCCGGCCGCGAGCATGCAATAGGCGTAGCAATCGGTGCCGTAGCGCGACATCCGCACCTGGCCTTCCAGGGCACGGAAGCGCTCAGCCTCCTCTCCTGTCGCGAACAGGCGCGGATCGGTGGTGGCCAGGATCGCCTGGCCCAGATCGGCGCAGCGGCGGGTGCGCAGGGTGCGTTCGCCCGCCGGGCCGCGCAGGCGGGCGTTGCGTCCATCGCCGGTGAAGCGCTCGCCGAGATAGGGTTGGTGCATCAGCCCGCGCACCGGGACGCCGTTACGGGTCAGGCCGATCAGCGTGCCCCAGGTCGGCAGGCCCGCGATGAAGGCGCGCGTTCCGTCGATCGGGTCGAGCACCCAGACGCATTCGGCGTCGGTCCGCTCGGCGCCGAATTCCTCGCCCAGGATGCCGTGGCCGGGAAAGGTCTGGCCGATCATCGCCCGGAGCACCACTTCGGCGGCCCGGTCGGCCTCGGTGACCGGATCGAACGGAGCTCCGCCGCGCGCCTTGTCGTCGAGGCCGAACTGGGCGCGGAAGAACGGCAGGATCGCCTGGCCGGACGCGTCCGCGAGATCGTCCATGAACCGCCCGAGTTCGACGACGCTCATCGGCTCTGTCCCCTGATCTGCCTGCGACCCGTCCGGTGGTCCGGCCGCTGCGCGACGAAACCGGGGCGGCCCCCCGGCCGTCAAGCCCCCGGGGCTGGAGTCGTCGCGGTTCATGCCTCCGCCGGCTCCGGCGCACGGGCCGCCGCGCCAGCCTCCGGGGCGCCGGCGATGTCGGCCTGGACGGCGGCCAGCACCGCCTCGATGGCCTCGCGCAGGGACGCCACCTGCCCGGTGGCGTTCGTGGCGCCCGCCTGGGCGCGCGCCACCCGCTCCGACTGGCCGTTCTGGGCGAGCCACAGGCCGAGCAGGACCGGCACCGCCGGCATCCGCGCCTGCAGGCGCTCGACCAGACGGCGCAGGTGCGTCGGCTCGCCGTTCAGCGCCAGCGAGACCACGCAGGCCATCCGGGCCGGGCCGGGCTCGAACCGTCCGATCCGTGCCGAGGACGCCTCCGAGAACGGCACCGTGCGGATGCCGATGCCGCGCTTCTCCAGGATCTGGGCCAGGATGGCGGCGGCGGCCTCGTCGAGGAAGCCGCGGCCCGAGACGCACAGCACCGCACCCTTGCGGGTCCAGGCCTCCGGCAGGGTCTCCGGCGCGGGGCCGATCGGCATCGGGCTGCAGGCGTTCTCGCCGCCCTCCCCCGCCGCCTCGGTGGCGGCATCGCTGCGCTCGGACAGGTCGGCGATCAGCTCGCCCAGGGCGGTGCGCATCGCGCCCTTCTGCTGGGTCGTGAGTACCCCGCGCGCGGCATCCCGGGCGGCGAGCTCCAGGCCCTTGAGCACGACCTCGTCGTAGTAGGACGACAGCGAGCATTGCTGCAGGATCAGCTCGGCATGGCCCAAAACCTCCTCGGAATCGCCGGCCAGGATGCGCTGGTAGAAATTCTGCACCGGGGTGAGCGCCGGCCGGTCGCCGAACAGCACGTCGAGGAATTCCAGGTGCTCGACATGCCGTCCCAGCACCACCAGGCAGACGGTGAGCGGCGTCGAGAGCAGCAGGCCCACGGGCCCCCACAGCCAGGTCCAGAACAGGGCTGAGACCAGCACCGCGAGCGGCGAGAGCCCCGTGGACTGGCCGTAGACGATCGGCTCGAACACCTGTCCCGTCAGCGGTTCCAGGATGAGGAACAGGATCGTCACCGCGATCATCATGTTCCAGCCGGGATCGACCGCGGCGGCCAGCGTGATCGGCAGGATCGCCGACAGGAACGCCCCGATATACGGCACGAACCGCATCAGGGCCGAGAAGATCGCCCAGAGTATCGGGTTCGGCACGCCGATGACGTAGAGCCCGATCCCGATCACGACCCCGAAGGCGGTGTTGAGGGCGAGCTGCACGACGAAGTAGCGGCTGAGACGCCCGGCGGCGTCGTCGATCGCCCCGGTGGTCCGGTGCAGGTCGCTCGAGCCCGCAAGCCGGATCATGCGGTCGCGCAGGTCCTCGCGCTGCATCAGCACGAACAGCAGTACCACGAAGACGATACCCACCGTGGCCAGCGGCTGCAGCACCGGCGACAGCAGCGTGCCCAGCATTTCCAGCGGTCCCGGCGGGATCGACGCCACCTCGACCAGGACGGGTTTCTGGCCCGGCTTGGCCTCGTCCAGCCCGGGGGCAGGCTCGGTTGGCTGCGGTGCGGCTTTGGGCGTCTCTTTGGCCGGCTCCTTGGCCTGGTCCTGGCCACCGGTATGGAGCGCCCGGCCGATATTGGCGACGTAATCGGTGATGTGGCCCACCGGCGAGGCGCGCAAGCCCTCGATCTTGCGCTCGATGGTGGTGCGGTAGCGCGGGATGTCGCCCACGAGATCGGCCGCCTGGATGCCGATCAGGGTCCCCAGGGCCCCCACGATTCCGAGCGTCAGCAGGACGCTCACGCCGACCGCCACCAGCCGCGGCAGGCGCAGGCGTCGCAGGCGGCTCACCAGCGGCGTCAGCACGAAGGACAGGAGCAGCGCGATCGCGATCGGGATGAAGATCTCGCGGCCGAAATACAGGATCGCCACGATGGTGGCCCCGATCAGGATCGGCGACGCCATCGCGGCCCGAGGGGTCTCGGCCGCGGCGACCCGGGTCGGGCGCGGCGCAATCAGCGCGCGCTCAGGCTGCGCCCCGACCGGGGTTCTCGTGCCCATGCTGCGAGTCCACACCCCGAACGCCACATGCGGGCGCCCGCCGGGGGTCGCAGGGCCTCGCGGCAGAGGAACGGCACGGGGCCGGAAAACGATCCCGCTGGCCTCGCGTATCCGTTACCGAGGCGCCGACGCCCCGATCACGCCCCCTGCACCCCGGCTCGGGCCACCGCGCCCACATCCTTCAGCTCGGGGAGCGACCAGCACATCTGCATCACCCGCTTGGCCTGAGCCTCCGGCAGCACCCCGGCGGCGAGATCGGTGAACTTCGCCTCCAGCTGCGCGTCGGACATCGGCGTCTCGACGCTGCCGATCGCGTGCTCGATCCGACGGTGGAAGGTCCGACCGTCGTTCAGGGTCACGGTCATGTCGACCTGCGCGGCGTCGATGCCGGGGGTGATCACCGGCACGACCTTCTGGCGCAGGGCCACGACGCGTGGGTCGTTCACCGCCCGGTCGCTGAACTGCTTCTCGCCGCCCGCACCCTCCACGAGGGCGACCGCGGCTGCATGGTAGATGCTGAACTTGCCCTCCAGGCCGGTCTTCGGCGCGGTCTTGCCGGTGAGCTCCAGAACCAGCGGGTGGACCTTGAGATCGACCCGGGCGATGTCCTCCGGCCGGACATGGTCCTGGTCGCGGATCTGGACGCCCGCATCGATCGTCGGGTGCATGACGATCCCGCAGGCGAACGGCTTGTAGGTGTTGAGCAGGGCCTCGTAGCGGGTGCCCAGCCCGTCGGTGATCTCGGACCAGTCCTGCTTGGTCGAGATCGTGTTGGCCCAGCCGCGCTTGGCCTCGATCATGCCCTCCGACGAGGTGAAGCCCTTGGCCGCCAGGATCGCCGCGAACAACCCGTTCGAGGCCGCCCGGCCCGGGTTGAAGCTCTTGTTCATCGAGCCGAACGATTCGCGCAGGCCCACCGGCTGCGAGGCGGCGAGGCCCAGCGCGTAGACCATCTGCTGCTCGCTCAGGCCCATCAGCTTGCCGGCTGCCGCCGCGGCGCCGAACGGCCCGCATGTGCCGGTGATGTGCCAGCCGGCGTCGTAATGGTTCGGATAGACCGCGTTGCCGATCCGGCACTCGGTCTCGATCCCGACCACCAGCGCGTCGAGGAAATCCTTGCCCGAGATTGGCTTCATCTGGGCGTAGGCCAGGATCGCCGAGGCGACCGGGCCGGCCGGGTGGATGATCGTCTTGAGGTGGGTGTCGTCGAAGTCGAAGATGTGGCTCGCCACGCCGCTCAGGAAAGCGGCGTTCATGATGTCGAACCGCTCCGCCCGGCCGAACAGGCCGGCCTGCGGCGGTCCCGAGAACGGCTGCAGCGCCGCGACCGCCACGTCCACGGTCTCGTGATGCGAGCCGCCGATCGCCACGCCGACCCAGTTGAGGAAGCTGCGCACGCCCTCGCGGCGGACGGTCTCCGGCAGGGTGTCGTAGGACGAGGCCAGGATCCACTGCGCCAAGGTCTTCGTGACGGGCGGCGCCTTGGCGGCCGGCTTCGCAGCCTCGGCGGCCTGTGCACCGTCCAGGGCCGGCGCCGCCAGGGCAAGGCCTGCGGCACCGATGAGCGAGCGGCGATTCATGGTCATGGCGTTCTCCCGTCGAGCCGGCCGCACGCGGCGGGCTCTGTTGGTCGACACCATACTGAATAAGGCGCGGGTCCGTCAGCGGGTGTGTTGACAGGCCCGCGCAGATGAAGCCCGCTCGCTTGGAAGCTCCACGGCAGACCGTCTCCGCGCGCGCACCACCCTTTCCCGGACACCTGGAACGTCAGTGAAAGGTGATCCGGGACCCAGGGGAAGAAGCGCCGCGCAGCGGCACCTTTCGAGCTAACGCGGACACTAAGCGTCGTCTTGCGCTGGGTCCCGGGTCGCATTCCGCTGGCGCTGCATGCGCCCGGGAAAGGGCCGCGTTTCCGCATGCCGGCGGCGCAGCTAGTCGCGCCTCACACCATCTCCGGCAGCGCCTCCTATGCGTCCACGCCAAAAACCCTGCGGTACCGGGCGTTCGCGACGGCCGGTCCCTCGGCCGTGTGCGGGTGGTCGGAGACCTTGACGTTGGGGTGGCCGGCCGCCTCCACCACCTTGCAGACTACCAAGCCCGGCGATAGCCTGCCGGGGGGCAGACATCTGCGCTACTGGCTGTCTGGCAGCGTACGGCCGCGCGTGTCGGTG